>NBLM01000001.1 GCA_002084585.1 Planctomycetales bacterium 4572_13
GAAGCTAATGTTATGGGCAAAAAACGCCCTTTTTAGCTGTCTCGTGTAAATGCTTGTCGTTAAATATGTTATGATATTCTACTGGTTTTAAGTATATATCCCCTAACCATTATTCGTTTTATTCCACTTAAAAAAGCGTTGTAACTTATTCTGTTACAACGCTTTATCTTAACTCCCCGAGTAGGACTCGAACCTACGACCTAGCGGTTAACAGCCGCTCGCTCTACCAATTGAGCTATCGGGGAATCACAAAAACATAAACATCAGTGATTTACAGAAAACGCATATATTGCAAAAATGACGAGATTTGTCAAGTGTCAGCTCGAAAATTTATAAAAAACCTCAAAAAAAAGAGCTGACTCTGGACAAATATCGGCAATTTACCTATAATTCCCGCTTAGGGAGAATTTTAGGCGAAATGAAATAGACCTCGGGTGCATTTGGTTACAGCAAGGACCAATGTTGACGATAACAAAGGAATCATGGCAAAGAACACAATTGACATAGATGGATATACGATTATCCGACGGATCGGTACCGGAGCACGGTCGGTTATTTATCTTGCGATAGAGGAGGCCACGAAAAAACGCGTTGCGCTCAAGCGGGCCATACTCGAAGCCCCAGAAGACACACGAATATTCAAGCAAATTGAGACCGAATACAAGGTTTCAAACCAAATTGACCATCCCTACATCCGCAAATGCCACGAACTGATTCGATCCCGCAAGTTATTTCGTACAAATGAGTTATTGATGATTATGGAGTTTTTTGACGGACAGAGCTTAGAAGACCAGAAACGGCTGAGTCTAATTGATGTGCTGCTGGTATTCCGTATGGTCGCCGTCGCCTTAAATGCCATGCACGAAAAGGGATTCGTACATTGTGATATCAAGCCCAACAATATCCTCTTTAACAACGACGGCGGCATTAAAATTATCGATCTCGGACAAAGCTGCAAATTGGGCCAGATCAAAAAGCGGATTCAGGGGACGCCAGACTATATTGCCCCTGAACAGGTTCGCCGAGAACATCTGAGCCACCGAACGGATATTTTCAACCTCGGAGCAACAATGTACTGGGCGCTGACCGGTAAAAATGTCCCCACACTGATCCCCAAAAAAGATGAATTCGGCATCGCCATCAATGAATCTTCACCTGTTAAGTCGCCACACAAATTGTTTAAAAAGATCCCCAAATCATTGTCGGATCTGGTCATGCAATGCGTCGAAGATAAACCCGCAAAACGCCCGGCCAATATGCTGGAAATAACCCGCCAACTGGACGAATTAATCCGCGATATATTTGGTTCAAAAAATGTCTCAAATAACGCAACAAAGCATCCAACGCTGTCGTGAGGGAGCCGAACTTAATCGCTCCTGTCGATTCCGAAAGGGCAACATCGTCAACCTGCCTGAAATGGGCAAGGTGATCGTGGCCGGTGACCTGCATGGTCATCGACGCAACTTCGAGCGTATTCAAAAACTGGCCAACCTTAAAAACAACTCCCAGACACATGTTATCCTTCAGGAAATTGTCCACGGCGGACCGGAGGATGATTGTGGGGGGTGTTTGTCGTGGCAGCTTCTGTTTAATGTCATCCGCTATAAGATTGAGTTTCCGGATCAGGTGCATATTTTACTCGGCAATCACGATACAGCGACCATCTCCAACAGTTCCGTTCTGAAATCCGGCAAGGAAATGAACCGAGCGATGCAGGCCGCCATGCAACGACATTTCGGGCCGGATTATCAGGCCATTTACAGCGCAATGACGGACTATATGCTTTCACAGCCTCTGGCGATCCGCTGCGAAAACCGTATTTGGATTTCGCATTCACTGCCGGCAGATCAATATATCGATGATTTTGATTTATCCATATTCAACCGCCCCTATACCCTCGACGATATCGAACGCCCCAACGGCGTTTATCTGCTAACATGGGGGCGTCGCCATTCGCCCGAAGCGCTGAATCGGCTGGCGAAAATGCTCGATGTGGATATATTCATTCTCGGCCACCAACCGCAGGAAACGGGCTGGTCGCTGGCCGGCCCCAATGCACTCATTCTCGCATCCGAACACAGCTTCGGTTGTCTGCTGCAATTCGATCTGGATAAGCGCTACACCGCCGCTGCGCTGACCGGATGCATAACTCCCCTAAACACCCTCGAATAAAAAACAAAGAAGGGACTCGCTTACATTGGCTGCCCAACGAGGTAGATTCTGTTTTTGCCGCTTCGTTTGGCTTTGAGCATGGCCTGGTCGGCTTTTTCAAACAGTTCCTGAGCATCCTGGGCATCCGTCGGAAAGGTTGCCAATCCCCCGCTGATCGTCAGCGACCCTTTGCCCTGGGGTCCCAGTTTGTCGAATGGTGTATGAGACATCTCACTGCGAAAGCGTTCGGCCATAAAAACGGATTGTCGCGGATGATTCTGGCTGGACCCACGGCGGTCCGACCCACCACCCTGTCCATCTGAAATATCCCAAAACACAACAGCAAACTCATCGCCGCCCAGCCGAACTACCACATCCTGGTCGCGGCAGCATCGCCGCATCAGTTTGGCGGCCTGCCGCAGCACAGTATCGCCAACGGAATGCCCATAGGTATCGTTGTAATGCTTGAAATTGTCGATGTCAAACAACAATAAAGTAACCTGGCAGCGAGCGGATTCTGCTTTTCGCAAGATCGCCGGCAAAAACTGCTTCAGATACCGGCGGTTTTTCAGATCCGTCAGATCATCCTGCATCACCATCGCCCCCAGTTCCCTGATTCGCCGATCCTTGTCCTGCTCACCCTTTGTGATAGCTGAAACATCCTGAAAACCGGCCGCTTTTTCAGGAATCAATGCCGCCACGCTCAACGGACAAATCAGGTAGTCCAGGCATCCATTCGCCCAGGAACACGACCGAAGCCATTCATGAACGCCGGGTTCTTCGACCATCTGAATCAGAAGACAAATAGTCGCTTGCGGACAGACCCTGTGCAGTGCTTCCAGTGCCTGCGATTTGGGTTCGGGCATTTCCGAATAGACCACGAAAATCCTGTCAAGGGGTTGCTGCTGGGCAATGGTGATGCCCTCAAAAATACTCTTGCAGTGCCGCATCGAAATCGGGCCGTCGGCCATCACCTTCGCGGGCGTTCCAATCAGCAGATAATTATTTTGTTGGGCCGCCGTCATTTATTCAACCCCCAAAAGCGCAGTAACCTCATCATCGCTGAGTTCATACTCCAATCGGTCAGGTTCTTCAAGAATATCCTCTCGGGCCACATCTGGCACCGATGGGTTCTGAGGAACGGTTTTACAGAACGAGTGGATAAACGGCCGAAGTTGTTCAGGATGACTCATCATCACCGTGCCGTTGGCCGCCGTCTGCGTGATGGTATAATCTGATATATTTTCTCCGGAATCAATCCATCCAATGATCCGCAGATTTGGAAAATTTCGCTCAATGAAAACGGTTGCCTGCGATCCGAGCATCGCCGGACGGGCGACTAAGATAAGCAACGCGCCCGCAGGGGTATCTTTGATCCCGTCAACCACTTCGTACACGGTGGAATACACAGAAAACGCATATTGCCACTGGCGCAGCACAGAAGCCAAAATTGCACACACCGAGTCCGCCGGTCGAGCAAGAACCAGCACCTGAACGACTGAATTGACATTTTTAGTAAGCATCACCCGTTTTCTCCTGTCGCTACAGCATAATCAATTGGAGGTAAAAAGTCAAATAAAATCAGCTCTCTTTGAAATGGCACAAAAAAAGCCCGACAGGGGTATCCTGTCGGGCTTGATAGCAATGTAAGCAGAATATGACCTAAACCGGCTGCTCCACCTGAACGCGCTGGTATTCCTGATAGGATCGATAAATCTCCTGGAAGTAGCCGCCTTTGCGGCTTTTGACACCCATGAGTACCGTGCCAACGATATCGGCGTGAATTTCACGCATTTCACGGAGCATTCGTATAGCCGCCCCGCGATGCGTATTGGCGGTGTTAAAGACGATAATCGTCCCATCGACCTGTGCGGCAAGGGTCTTGGAATCGCTGACCAGCATGGCGGGGCCGTCGATAATCACATAATCAAAATTTGACTCGCAGTACCCCAGCAACGACTTCATTCGCTCGCCGCTGAAAAGTTCCGCAGGATTCGCGGGAAGCGGGCCACTGTCAATGATGAACAACCCCTCGATACCACTGGCGCGAACGACCTGATTAGCGCTGTCGCACTGGCCCATCAGATAATTGCTGAGGCCATAATCGGAAGTATCGATCGCTGAACCATCGTCCGCCGAATGCGGGAACAGACGCGGCGTAGAGGGCCTTCGTAAGTTCGCATCCATCAGCAGGACACGACGGTTCTCGGCCAGCAGCGTGCTGACCAGATTAACCGCAACGGTCGTCTTGCCGTCGCCGCCCTGTCCGCTGGTAATGAGTAAGGTCTTTTTTGCCTGACCATCGGCCCCGGATAGTTTCAGATTCGTTCGGAGCTGACGATAACACTCACTCATAATCGAATACGGCGCCTGACGCACCACATGATACAGATCGACGCCGTCAACATCTTCATCATCATCAACATGGCAAACCATGCCCATCAGCGGAACCTTAAGGTGACGCATCACATCGCTGGGGCTGCGAAGCAGATCATTCGTTAATTCGATCAGGAAGGCAAGCCCCAGGCCGGCCATTAAGCCCAGGATAAACCCGCCGGGAAAAAACATCATCTTATTGGGAAAACTCTTTTCCCGCGGATTTGTCGCTGCATAAGGCGAGGACAGTTTGCTAAGTCCCGGATCATTATGCTGAGCATTCTTCTTTTCGAGCAGTGTATTCATCTCTTCCAGCCGGGCCAACTTTTCCTGGCGCTGCTGTTCATACTGCGCATAGTCGCCGCGGATACGGTCAATATCTTTATACTCAGCGTGAGCCAACTGGAGTTGGGCGGTTACTGACTCGGCTTCCTGCACGAGCGCCGCCATAGATTCTTCAGCCGCCAGCAAGTTTGACTGACGCAAAATCTGACCAATCTCGTATTGCCGCTTAGCATAAGCTTGGCGCATCTGTCGCAGGGATGCCTGAGTTTCCTTAACCCGACGATGGTCCTCGCCAAAACGAGAAAGTTGCTGATCTAATTGCGGTTCCAATCGGGCAATATCCGACCGCATTTGGCGTGCGACCGAATCGTTTTCCACCTGCTCCTGCACCCGCTCATCAAAATCAAAGGCCTCGGCCCTGGCCCTAAGCGTAGCAATCACACTTTCCAATCGCCCTTTTTCGCCGTCCAAATCGCTGTAAGATGTTTCTAAGTCGGCCAATTTTTCATCCATATAGTCACGAAAGGACTGATTTTCGCCAAGATTCAGACGCGCAAATCGAGTCCCGGAACGAATCGATTCCAAGCTGCTTTCGAGCTGATTCAGCGTGGTTTGAATTTTATCCCGCTGGTCGTTAAACTGGGCCAGTTCACCTTTGAGTCCACTCTGAGCCAATTCCTGCTGTTGACGCAAAAAGATCCGCACCATCTCATCGACAATCAATTTCGCATCTCTAGCGCTGCCGCAACGCATTGAAACTAAGAGAAAGTTGTTATCTCGCGGCGCAGAGGCGCCTAAATTATCTTTCAAGTCCTCCAACGCCTCATCAAGCGCCTTGGCTTTGTCTCCAACGATCTCGCCAGCGGCATTGAGCTTGGCGAATTTTTTAAACCAATGGGTCGTCTTAATATCATCAGAGTTGTCAAGCAGTTGCTTGAGCATATGATCCTGCTTGATCAGTGAGGCCTTTGTGAAACGAAACTGGTAATAAATATCCTTTGCTACCTGCGATGTTGCTATTTTCAATGGATCCTCAGTAATCGGCATAGCCACATCAATCGCCCGCATTGAGGTGTATTGGGGGATATAGCGATCACACAGGAACCACGCCCCGCCGCCGATGACTGTGCCGATGATCGTGAAAATGATGATCATCCATATGTGCCTGCGAAGGATACCCACGATGTCTTTTGGAGTCATCGCCATTGGGCCGCCGGCAGCGGGTCCGCGCGGCGGCATCATTGGCGGTCGCCCCGAAGGTCTGGGCGGCCTGTTCGTTGGTCGTTGAATCGGATTATCCATTAAAAACTCCCTATTGGATCCTATTCTCTTTAGCTTTGCTGCAACCGCTCAATGGCGGCCTGCAATCGCTGTTTTTCTTTTTCCGGTATCTCATCAGACGCATCCAGGGCCTTTTGATACATCTCTATCGCCTGTGCCGCTTTGTCAAGTCCCTCTTTCGCCATCGCAAAGTGCTTGTAAAGATCCCAAGGCACCGGCTGACCCAAAACCTCATAAATCTGGACCGCCCGGATCAAATTCTGTTCCGCCTGTTTGTATTGCCCTGTTTTGCATTGGACATAAGCATAGGTATCCAGAAAGACCGCGTTGCCCGGATCGCCCTGATGTGCCTTACGGGCATACTCCAAAGCCGTTTCTAATTGTTGATTATTATCCGCCAACAAATACGCCATATTATTGAGCAAGGAACTGTTGTTCGGCTGCAATTGGAGCATTTTTTCAAGCAATGCCGTTGCACGCTCCCAATAACTCTGGTCGGCTGTTTTGGTATAGGCCATAATCAGCAGATTGACTTTTTTTAAGGCATATCCAAGCCAGGCAGGGTTTCCTTCGCCTAAGCTGTCAATGCACTTGTTGATATGTTCGATGGCCTCATTGTAGGCGATATCCCGCTGTGCCAACCGGGCGGCCAGCAGGTGTGCGGGCAGTGAATTCTCATCAGCGGCGAGTTTGTCAGATATCCAGCCCATCACCGCTTCTTTACCAACGGTGTCGAGCATCTTCTGTGAAATCATACCTTGCGCCCCATCATTTGTCGCGGCCTTGTCCAGTGCTGTATAAAAACTCTGGACCGCCTCGTCTTTGCGACCTTTTTGGAAATGAACCTGCGCCATAAAAGTATAGACCAACGGAGCCGCCGGCGTATCGATCTGGCCGGAAGCAATGGAAAAGGCCTGATCATACTGTTTGGCTCTGTATAAACTCTCGAGATAGCCGCCAAGCGCACCAGCGTCAGGTTGCCCCTGTTCGGTGCTGATCTGCCAAGAGGCCTTTAGTAATTCTTGTGCCTTAACAAGCGTCCCCTGATTCAGATAGTAAAGGCCGGCGCGGTAAAGCCAGAATACGCTTTGCGGGTATTTTTCCAGCGTCATCTGATAAAACTTGTCCAGATCACTGATGCGATTGTTTTTTTGATACAAACTCTCCAGCATCAACCGAAGCTGGACAGGGCTTTTCGGATCATCCAAGCTGGGGACTAACTCACCAATAGCGGCAGTAACCTGATTTAGCTCAGTATATACAGTAGCCAATTCCATACGAACCGCCGGGGTGTCCTGAAGACCCTTGCTGTGCTGGAGGTCTTCAACTGCTTTTCGGGGTTGATTCATCAAACGATACAATCGGCCGCGCAAGCGCCAGGCACCCGAATTATTCGTATCGGTCTCCAGATAACGGTTGGCCAGAGCCAGGGCTTCCTCTAAGCGTCCTTTGCCCATCTGCGTCCAGGCCTCAATCAACAACACCGCCTTTTCATCGGGAAAACGCTCCCTGAAACTCGCGAGTTTCTTTTCCGCCTCTTCCGTAAAACCGTTATCGATATACTTTTGAAGTACCCACAACTGTATTTCTTTCGTTTCATCGAGCTTGGCAAGCGTATTGAGATACTGCTTGATCCGGTCGCGATGACCCGCACCCTGTGAAACAAGCACGAGCCCCTGAACCAACAGCGGATCTTCCGGGTTTTCCTGAAGCAAGTCCTTCAATATCGCCTCGGCCTGTTCAAACTGGCCGTTGCGCAAATAGAACTTCCACTCCAGATTCTTATCGCCTTTGAGCAGTTCGATCGCCTCTTCGCCTTTTCCTGATCTCTGCTGATAGTCCGCATAGGCCTGGCGAAGTGTTTCGTTATCCGGTTCAGCATCCATTCCTTTTTGGTAAGCATTGCCCGCCAGCTCAATCAAACCGGTCTTTTTCGCCGCGTCCCATTCGGACATCGCCATTCGCAACGCCATATTCCCCAGCATCAGCGCATTAGAGGCGCTCGGGTTACTCTCCAGCAACTTCTGCCGAATCAAAAGTGCCCGATCCGGATCCCGCAACTGAATGCTTTCCGCATAGACGCTCTGCAACTGCTGGTCCGTTGGGTTTAGCCGCATCGCCATCATAACGGCCTGTTCCGCCTCGGCCTGCTGCTGCTGGGTCATCTTACTTCCCAACGCGGCATTTCGAGCAAAGAGCAAGGAAGCCAACTGTCGCGTATAAGACGCATTTTGCGGGTCCATACGAATCGCCATCTTGGCACTTTCAATTGACCCTTCTTCGTCTTCCAATTGACTTAGTACCTGACTTTTAAGAAAATAGGTGTAGCTGTAAAGGGGCTGCAACGACACACACTCATCCAGTCGCCGCAATGCCGCTTGATAATTTTCTTGGACCATTTCCAATCGTGCCGCGGCCAGATTCCCATCGCACCGGTCGATATTTTCTGCTCGGATGATCTGCTGCAAACTTTGGGCCGCTTGAAAATCCTTTTGCTCGATTGCAATGCCAAATCTTACCTGTACGATCTCCGGGTCACCGGAATCCACCTGTGGATTCTGCTCTAAAGTTTGAAGTGCTTTTTCAAAATCGCCCTGCAAACGGTAAGACCCGGCTGACAGGATGGCTTTTTGCTTTGCGTCCGTCAGTGAGTTAATCGCCTGCTGTCGCAATTGCGTTCGCTGATCAGGTGTCAAGTTCAAGGGATCCTCCTGCTGCGCCTGCAGACGAAGAACCATCAGATTTAAGACATCCGGATTGGCCGCAAGGAAGGCGTCTAAATACTCAACGGCAAGCGCCACCTGCTCATTCCGCATCATATCCACACAAATTCCGGCAAGGATCTGCGTGTTCACTTCTTTTGGACTTGTTTTCAGGATTTTGCCCAATAGTTCATTTCGTTTCTCGCGAAGCGTTTTTAATTCCTGTGTCTGCTCCGGCGTGGGTTCTTCCTCTTGCTCCTCAAGCGAAGCAATGGTTTGCTTTAGCCGGGCGGTCTGACTAACAAGAATATTTAATTCATAGCGTGATTTCTCTGTCGGCGACCCTTCATACGAAGCAAGAAGTTCCCTTGCCTTATCAAATTCGCCGAGGGCAATAGAGGCCTCAAGAATCATGCTTCGGCTCTGCTGGTTCACCCCATAGCGCCCCTGATAACTTTCAGCCAATTGCAAAACAACACCCCATGCCCCAAATCGCTGGAGTACCCGGGCGTAATCCAGCAACAGTTGTGGTTTTTGCAAAACCAATCTGTCACGGCTCGAAAAGGCACCCTCTATAAATTCTTTCTGCAAACCAAATTGACCCTGCTGTCCGGCAATCCGAGCCAGGGCCACGCACACGCGGGCATCAACATTGGATTGCCTTCGTTGGATGTCTTCGGGTTTATCCAACGCCTTGTTGGCCTCATACGCCTTGTAAAGCAGCCGAACGCCCTCGTCCTGTTCTCCCTTGGCCAGTGCGACAAGCCCTTGATACTTCTGGATCATCGGATTATCGGTCGTTCCCATTGTGCTGACAATTTCGGCGATGCGTGCTTCGGCCTTTTGCGTATAGTTTTCGGTTTCTTCAAGCTGACCTGCGTCCTTAGCGGCGAGGGCCTTTTCCAGGTAAAAGTTCGTCAGGAAGTTGTTGAGTGCAAAACGATAATTCAGGTTTCGCCTCTGCAAGGGACCGGGAACATCCTGCACCTCATCCAGCAACAGGGCGTCTTCGGCAATCTGCAACGCATCATCAACGGCCGCCGGGTCATTAAACGCATTGCCCTTACGATACAACAATCGGGCCATTCGAAGCGTGTATTCAAAATCGTCCGGCCTGAGTTTGTGGGCCTGACGAATCGCTTCGATCGCACGGTTAAGTTCCGCTTCGGCAGACATCTTGCCGGGTGTTTCATAAGCAATCGAGGTAACCAGCAGAAGCTTGTCATTGGGTTGGACCTGCTGGCTGCGCTGGTCGATTTCGACACGGATCGCCTCTAGCGTATTCGGGTCATTCCGGGATGTCTGCATCTTGTAAAGCATCAAATCCGCGACCGCCGTCGGCTTATCGTCCGACTGATCGATAGCCGTTTCCAGTAAACTAAGGGCCTTTTTCTGGGCTTTTTCCTTGGCCTCAATAACGCCGGCCAGTGCATTCAATTCACCTTCCAGGATCGTTGCATCCGCCATCAATTTATAGAGTTCGCCATTCTGCGGCTCGGTTTCAATGAGTTGCTTTAACAACACAATACATTCATCCAGAGGGCCTCTGCGATCGGTTGTATCCCCTCTTTGAGCAATCGACAGCAATGCTTTTGCGTGTGCGATTAAGAGAAATGTCTCCGGCTCGGTTCCCCGGAACTCCAGGATGTCAATCAGTTCGGTTGTATTCTCCTCGACAGTCCTCCAGGCACGCGCATCACCGGCATCAGCGGCCTGATAGTAAAAATCCAGCAGTTTTCTGCGAGCGGCGAGATTTTGAGGGTCAATGGTAATAATCTTATTCCAGCAACCCATCACCTTACCCCAATCGGCCTCGTGCTGATCATTATTGATTAAATGGAACTCCGCTAAATCGAAGAGACGCTCTATTTTATATTCATCTGTTTTCCCAAAGCTATAAGCCCGGCCAAATTCTTTTTCGGCGTTCTCATAATCACCCGCTTCGAGAAACTGTTGGGCTTTTGCCAATGATTTGTCCGGATTCTGAAACCACCCAAACCGGCGGGCAACCTTGGGACCAATCAGCAAACTCATTCCGCCGCCGACCACCAAAAGCAGCAAAACAATGCCAATAATTGCAACTTTTTTATTTAACTTTTTCGCCATAATTCCATTTTCCTTTATAAATCAGAATCGTTCCTATCACCCTCTAAGTGAAAGTTATTTCAAGCTATTCGTTATTGATTTTTTCCCAATCGGGCCAATGACTTTTTTCTAATTCCGGTAGCAATCTCTCCAGCAGTTTCCCGCTGGTGTCCAGCGTCTGTTTTTTATCGGGATAAATCAGACCAAATGAATCGGCCCCGTAAAATTTCCATTCCACCTTGCAGAAATAGGAGTACTTACTGAACCAGTTGCTACCGAGCTTCAAGCGGGTATCCGTTCGATTGGAACAATAATCACCATTGGCGTGAAAGAAGTACTGGACGGAAAAATTCTCCTCACGCATCGTTTGTCGGTCGATATTCTTAAAGGCAACGAATTGGAAATCCAGCTTCTGGTCGCCGTCATTTCGGGGGATATTAATGGTAACCGTTCCGCCCCCTTCACGCTCGTTGCCGCCACCGACATAGCACTCATCCGGAACATGCGGCACCATATCCGGATTACCAGTATAATAGGTGATAAACAGTGAACAATAGCGGGTCGGACTGCTTGGATCGGCTTCGCTGTCCTCAAGTACCCACTGCAAATACTCTTCGGTCCCCAAGCTCTCCAGAACATCCCGATTCTGAATCCGTGTCTTGTTTTTCGGCACAAAAGGTGCCAGAACGCCCTCGTCCATTTCCTCAAGCGGATGCTGCAACGCGATGGACTCTTTGACCATCTGAACGCCCAGCACACGAATCACCGCCTCCTTAGCGATGGCCGCAGACAAAAGAACCGCCACACACACAACAAATGCCGGCTTCAAAAAAGATTTTATTCCTGTTGCTGTCAATTACTTCTCCTGTGTCGGTGTGTTGGACACTTTACGAACAATAATATCCTCTTTGGACTCGCTTTGATCTTCATCGACAAACAGATTTTCCATCAGCCACGCCAGCCCGCCATACAGCACAAATGCCAGCGGCAGCATCAGCATTCCCAGCATATCATGATAAATCCCCTGGGCGTACTTCGGATTGCCGAGGATATAAATAAAACCCGTAATGGTTACACGAACGATATTACAGAAAATCGCAATCGGCAGTGTCGAAGCCAGCAGAACCAGCCGCTGCCAGATCGGCCGCCAGTGCAGATACGCCATCGCCACGCCCAGTGCCACAAACGCCATCACCAACCGCATCCCGCTGCACGCATCCGCCACATCCAGACCCGGTTCCATTCGCACGCTTTGATACACAACATCAATCGTCGAACCCTGCACGGTGGCTTCCAACTGCGGCACCAGATTCAGCACAACCGTCGCCACCTGCGCCGCCAACTGCCGCATTGGATTCGTCAACTGAAAATACAGCCGCCCGGGCAGCGGTACGGCAAAAAATAGATAGGCAATGGGGAGCCATGTGTATTTGAGTATCTTCCAACCGCCGACAAACAATACAACGGATCCAATCACCGCGATCATCGTCAGGGGCTTGCCATACCCAAACTTCAACATGACAATGTTTATGGGATGAAGGCCCAGAAAGAACAGTAAACAGAACAAGCCCACGAACCAACTCGGACGGGATTCCTTAATCGCCAGCATCTCGTCCTTGTGCTGATTCAGAAAATACAAACTGAACAGGGGAATCAGAAAGCCGTGCGACCAGCTGGGGTTCGTAAGCCACTGGCGAACGATGCCGTTGATCTCTTCACGGAAAATCCACCAGATAAGCACTGAAATGACAGCGATCTTGACAAATGAATACACACCCAAATCCAGCCAGCTCTTTTCATCAGCTGTCTCGTTTGTCGGTTGAGTTGTTTCAGTTGACTGGGACTGGTTCATATAAATGATAACAAATTAAAATATATTGTTGAAGCTGAAGTCATCGTTAGCAAAGTTGCGGTCATAAATAAGCCCGAACCCATAAGTCGCACGAAAAGCATTTCGCAAAACAGCCAGCCAGCGGGCGGTTCCGTGCGTGCCGACATTAATGTGGTCGTGCTGCTTAATGAAAAAGTCCGGCTGCGTACCGTTCGCGATCTTTACCAGATCCACCAGAACAATCTCTTGCTGCTCCAGCCCGGCTTCGTTTTTGCCCATACGGCGTCTGACCTCAACTTTTTTCGGCCAGGCAAGAGAGTTCAGCCCACCCGCAATCGTAATCGCCTGCATTAATGTAATGGGACGACCCGTTAGATTATAGGCATTCGGTGCATTTACATTGCCCCCTACATAAAATTCACCAACCAGGTCACGCGGAACGGTAATTCTGTCCGCCGGACGAATGACGATATTGTAACGAGGATCACCCGACAACAGCTTGTCAACCGGAATACTGATCACCCGCGTTACCGAATCGGCGGCGCCAACATCAGACAAACCAAATCCGGAAGAAATTTGCGGCTGAGACGGTTGGGGATCCGCAGCAAATTGTTCAGGCCTTAAAAGCTCCGGCTGCAAACCCGACGGTGCGGCGGTGGCGGCCTCAACTTCAATCGCTTTCCACTGCCCCTGGTCAAAAACCCACTCGATGCGTGAAACAGACGGCTCCGATGAAACGGATTCAGCCGCATCCGGCAATTCATCCAATGGATCAAGCCCCTCAGGCATCGCCAAGGCCTCAAGTTCCCCATGCGTTGCCATCTCTGCCGTTGTAACAAGACGGGCGTCGCTCGGCGTAATCATCTCAAGCATCTCGTCTTCGGCACTTTTTTGTTCCGATTCAGCGGGCTTAAAATCCGCCTCCGGCAATCTATCAAATGATTGGAAATCCTCGGCCTTGACATCGCGAGACACATAGATGTAGGTCACATTAAAATCTCCAATACCGCCGGCCATCGCAATGGCCTCTGTCAGGCGAAGCGGATACCGCGGAATCTGAAATCGTGATGACTGCGCGACTCCCTGCCCGACGATCGAGAATATCCGTCGCTCCGAATTCAAGAGCGTAACGGTAACAGACGGATCCTTGAGGATGTTCGGCGAGAGGATACTGGCAACTTCGCGTTCCAGTTCGACCTCTGTCAATCCCTGGGCCATGACAATGCCGACATCGGGGATTGAGATACGACCGGATTCGGTTACGACAAACTGATTTGCATACTGTTGGCCCTCATTATACAACTCAAAAATGGTGATCTGAACAACATCACCCGCACTGAAAACATAATCCGGTTCGTACGGAAGCAGGTCTTCCGGGGTGGGTTCTTCGGCCCCCTCATAGGTTGGCGACGGTTCATCAGCCACGCCCAGCGTGTCCAATATCACATTGACCGTCGGAGTCGGCTCAAAACGGCCCAACTGAGTCGGGTCTAAGGCATCGTTGTAACAACCGCCAAGGGCAAGAAGCAGGCAAACGGCTACAATCCAGAAAACGCTTTTTCTCGTCATGGTTTCAGAATCCATTAATATCAAATCCTTATCATCCGCAATTCGGGTACAATCACCGATCCAAAAATGGGGATATGCTCGTTAAATCGGCCTATTTCCTACAACTCTTTACCTATAATTTCGGCGATAAGGGGCCAAAATCAATAAATTTACGAAAAAAAACACCCAGAGAAGTAAAAAACACCGCTCATCACCCTGATACAAAACTCCGCAGTAAGCTGAGATGCCAAAAGGACAACCAGATTTACTTATTTTCCGCGGAAAATGTTCATCAAAAACAGGCCACCAATTAAATTATCACTAATTTAAGGTTTCCCTGTGTGTGTACTTTTTGGATGTCTTTATAATCAAACCGGATCATCAGCTCTTTTGATCCAACCCCGTTTCGAATATCAAAAACATCAATCGTGCGTGGAAAATATCTCGATAACTCTTTATTGTAACGGATGTTATAAACTTTCATCAGCCATGCCAAGCCCTCTTTCGGATCTTCCAGAAGAACCGACTCGACCCGTTTGGTCTCCAGCGATTGAAGAAGCGTCAATTCGACTCCGCTCGGCCATCGGGGCTTTAAGGGTTTATACCACCGCCCCTCAATCTTGATGTTTTCAGCGGAAAGCATCGATTCGGTTTCCAGAAGCCCGCCGGCGGCGCAAAAACCGTAAAATACGGAAGCGGCGAGATTTTTACTCCAAAATGTGTCAGGAAGGTCCGATAGTGACTGTTGTTTTGGTTCTGATGAGTCGTAATCATCCTTCAGCAGCGAGCATTGGACAACACCGACCGGTTCGGTTGAAATCGCCTGGAAAAAACCGGCGGATGGATTATATCCATGCCGCTGCCGGGTAATGTAGGATGAAGCATTTGTTTTGTAATAATGGACAATACAATCTGTCGCAATGGCGGCCCTGACCGAAACCGGCTCATCGGCCCTTTGCTGTTGGCTCTGGGCGCAACCAGCAAATAAAAAAACCACAACAACCGTCGAAGCAATTAATAAAGACATCCATCGTTTCATAGTTCACCCCGTTTTCAGTATTAATATACGACTTTTTTACAACAAAACAAAAATTCGGCCCTGCGATCTCTCGCAGGGCCGAACTCAATTCTTTATCTTCTCATTAGCATTCATCGCATTGGAGATCTGCTAATTTTTGCAGCAACGAATACTTTCTCGAAGTATCCTTTTTCGCCAGTTCCATCAACTCCGCCGCCGCTTGGGGATCGGACTTTGTCAGCGAACGGAAACGGTTCTCACCATAGGCGAAGTCAGCAAAGTCTGTTGTCGGCGCCTTGGAATCCAGTTGCAGCGGATTCTTGCCCTGCTCGGCCAATCGCGGATCAAAGCGGTACAGCGGCCAGTGCCCACATGAAACGGCCTTTTTCTGCTCCTCACAGCCCTTGGCCATATCGATACCATGAGCGATACAGTGCGTATAGGACAGAATCAGCGACGGGCCGTCATAACTTTCGGCCTCGGCAAATGCCTTGACCGCTTGGTTCGGGTTGGCGCCGATAGCGATTTGTGCGATATAGATCCCGCCGTAACTCATCGCAATCAGGCCCATATCCTTCTTCGGCATCTTTTTGCCGGCGGCGGCAAACTTCGCCACAGCCGCCCGCGGTGTCGCCTTGGACATCTGCCCGCCCGTGTTGGAATACACCTCGGTATCCATCACCAGCACATTGATATTTTCGCCGCTGGCCAAAACATGATCCAGACCGCCAAAACCGATATCATAGGCCCATCCATCACCACCAACAACCCAGACACTCTTTTTGACAAGGTAATCCAGTACCGTCAGCAGTTGCTTGCAAACATCACAACTCGCCGCTTCGCAAGCGGCTTTGAGTTTTTCAACCCGCCCTCTTTGATCTTCAATACCGGCCTGCGTTGTCTGGTCGGCACTCTTAATATCGTCCGCCAATTGCTTATCCACGCACCCGGCCTCGGTAGCTTTAGCCACCAACTCCAGTGCGAATGCGCTGAACTTATCAACCGCCAGCCGCATACCCATACCGAACTCGGCATTGTCCTCGAACAAGCTATTGGACCAGGTCGGGCCGCGGCCGTCGAACCGCTGGGCATAAGGCGTCGTCGGCAGGTTGCCGCCGTAAATCGACGAACAGCCCGTCGCGTTGGCGATATACATCCGGTCGCCAAACATCTGACTCATCAGCTTGATGTTGGCCGTCTCGCCGCAACCGGCACACGCCCCGCTGAATTCAAACAACGGCGGCACCATCTGGCTGCCCTTGATGCTGGCCACTTTGAACTTGCTCGGATCAGTATCCGGGATCGACAGGAAGTAGTCAAAGTTCGCCACCTCAGCATCCCGCAACGGTTCCTGCAGTTCCATATTAATCGCCTTGCGATCCGGATTTGTTTTGTTCTTGCCGGGGCAATTGACCACACATGCCTGACAGCCGGTACAATCCTCCGGCGCCACCTGCACGGTAAATTTCATCCCTGCAAAGTCCTTGCCCTTGGCATCGGCACTCTTGAAGGTTGCCGGGGCCTTATCCAATACTCCCGCATCATAGGCCTTAATACGAATCGCTGCATGGGGACAAACCAGCGAACACTGCCCGCACTGAATGCAAACATCGGGATCCCATTCGGGAATGTGTACGGCAATGTTTCGTTTTTCGTATCGGGTCGTTGCCGTCGGGAACTTCCCGTCGCACGGCATCTTGCTAACCGGCAGTTGGTCGCCGCGACCGGCCATAATCTCAGCCGTTACATCCTTGACAAAATCCGGCGCGTCGTCCGGCACCATACTGTGCATCTTGTATTTGCTGTCGGCGACGGCGGGAACTGTCACTTCGCAAATCTTACTCAACGCGGCATCAACAGCGTCGTTATTCATACGGACGATCTTATCGCCCTTCTTGCCGTAGCTCTTCTTGATCGCACCCTTAATCGCGTCAATGGCGGTGTCCAGCGTAATGACATCGCTGATCTTAAAGAATGCCGTCTGCATAATGACATTAATCCGAGCACCCAAGCCCAATTCCTCGGCAATGCTGATCGCGTCAATCACAAAGAACTTCAGCTTCTTGTCAATAATCTGCTTCTGCACCTCAACCGGCAGTGTACCCCACACTTCATCAGCCGTATGCGAACTGGTCAGCAGGAATGTGCCGCCCTGCTTGATATGGCAGAGCATATCGTATTTTTCGAGGAAGCTCGGATTATGACACGCAAGAAAATCGGCCTTTTTGACCAGATAGGGCTTGCGAATCCGTTCCGGGCCAAACCGAAGATGCGACACCGTCATCGCTCCGGCTTTTTTGGAGTCATAAACAAAATAGCCCTGTGCGTAATTGTCGGTTTCGCTGCCGATGATCTTGATGCTGTTCTTATTAGCACCAACAGTACCATCAGAACCAAGCCCATAGAACATCGCGCTAAAGCACTGAGTCGGAATATCAAACGAGTCGTCCACTTCAAGACTGGTATTACAAACATCATCATTGATACCAACAGTAAAGTGATTCTTCGGGTATTCGTTATCCAGGTTATCAAAGACGGCCTTAACCATTGCCGGCGAGAACTCCTTGGAACCCAAACCATAGCGACCGCCGACACAAACCGGATAATCGTGGAAATATGTTGTCTTCTGAGCCATGGCCTCACCGATGGCTGTTCGTACATCCAGATACAGCGGTTCGCCAATCGCGCCAGGTTCTTTGGTGCGATCCAGCACGGCAATCTTCTTGGCGGTTACGGGAATCGCTTTAATGAAGTGTTCCACGCTGAACGGACGGTACAACCGAACGATGACGGCACCGATTTTTTCGCCCTGACTGTTCAGATAGCTGGCTGTTTCGTGGATCGTATCCGCACCGGAACCCATCATCACGATCACTTTTTCCGCATCGGGAGCGCCAATATAATCAAACAGCTTGTACTCGCGGCCAACCACCTTGGCGAACTTATCCATCGTTTCCTGAACGATACCCGGCGTCGCTTCGTAAAACTTGTTTACCGTTTCACGACCCTGGAAGTACACATCCGGGTTCTGGGCGGTTCCGCTGATCATCGGGCGATCCGGACTGAGGGCCCGGGCTTTATGAGCGGCCACGAGATCATCATCAACCACCGCACGCATATCATCGTAGGTCAACTCTTCAACCTTTTGAATTTCGTGGCTGGTGCGAAAGCCATCAAAGAAGTGCAGGAACGGCACGCGGGAGGCCAGTGCGACCTGCTGAGAAATCAGCGCCATGTCCATGACCTCCTGCACATTCGAGGAGGCCAACATCCCAAACCCCGTCTGGCGACAGGCCATGACATCGGAATGGTCGCCAAAAATACTCAGCGCCTGACAGGCCAGCGAGCGAGCGGAGACATGAAACACCGTCGGGGTCAGCTCGCCGGCGATCTTGTACATGTTCGGGATCATCAGCAGCAGCCCTTGCGAGGCCGTAAAGGTCGTCGTCAATGCCCCCGCAGCCAGTGAACCATGCACCGCCCCAGCGGCACCGCCCTCAGACTGCATTTCCGTTACCGATGGGATCGTTCCCCAGATATTCGGCATATCGGCCGCGGTCTTAGCGTCCGACATCTCACCCATCGGGGAACTGGGAGTGATAGGGTAAATCGCAATGACCTCATTGGTAGCGTGTGCCACATGGGCCGCGGCGGTATTGCCGTCAATTGTTACCATTTTTCGCTTCATAAAACTCTCCATAATCTTTAAAAATAGCTGTACTAAGGACCGAAAACACAGACCCTTCTCTTCGACACACCAAACAAACCGTTTATATACCATACCCCACTATGACAGGCAAACTTTTTCGCCGGAAAAACAACGATACCATTACGGATGAAGCGAAGACAAAAAAAAAGACCGCCCGTGGCGCAGAAGGAGGAGGAAGTCAGTGATGACTTCCAGGGCTATCACCACAGGCGGCAGAAGGAGCTAAACAGCAGAATACTGATTTGCGTAATCAATGTCAACCCCTTGCCCTGTAAAACACCGTTAAAATTTTTAACCTCCGGCAAAAGCACCTCTTAGAGAGCAAAAAAAAGCGGCGGTCAAAACGAAACACCAGAAACCACGAACGACCAAACTGACCACCGACCAGTTTGAGTTAGTATTCGATGCCTTTGCGGGCGGGTGTGCCATTGTCGTAGGGGTGTTTAATCAATCGCATTTCGGTAACGAGATCGGCCATCTCGATCAGTTCCTGCCCGGCCCCTCGCCCGGTCAGTACCACTTCGACCTGCGGGCTGCGGTTCTCAATAAGACATTTGATGTCGTCCATCTCTGCCAGCCCATGATTGAGGCAGAAAACAATCTCATCAAGAATAATGACATCATAATACCGCTCGTGGGCACTCGTTTCCAGTTCCTGCATTACTTTGTGTATCGCCGCCCGAATCCGCTGCATATGGATCGGGTTCTCCATCGACCGGGCCATATCCCACGACTCATCCAGCGATTTGACGACAATGCCCTCACAACGCATATTGACCAGATTGCGTTCGCCCAGTTCGAGCGTGTCGGGCTTGAGGAATTGATAGATCAGCACCTTACCCCCATGACCAGCCGCCCGCAACGCCAGGCCAAACGCCGCCGTGGTCTTACCCTTGCCGTCGCCGGTATAGATTTGGATGAGTCCTTTTTCGAGCATGGGCGGTATAATAATAGCAACCGACCATTGTCGCAAGAAGAACCACGAATAAACACCAGTAAACACAAACTTTTTTACCATGAAGTTATTGGGGGACATAAAGATTCTTGTATGTCTTTTTTTCTTCATGCTCTTCCGGGTCTTCATGGTTAAAGCGCATACAAAACGCCTGCTCGCTCCCATGAGCAAACAGGCGTTTATCTAAAAAGCCGTAAGAAGAAACAGACGGTAAAAGTTTTAGATATGTACGAGTCGGTCTTCGTTTTTGTTCGCGGCCGGCTCAAACGGCAGCGGATCGGCAAACTGCACCGCTACGCGTCGAAGATACGGGCCGAGTTCATCAATGCGGCAAATCTGGCCGTCGCGAATGAAGTTAGCCATATCATAGGAGTCCTCCTCGTCAAACTGAGGAACGCTGAACCGCGTGGTGATATGCTCACCGGGGGTCGGACACTTGTCCGCATAGCAGGTAAACGCCGCCCCGCCGCTGGAGACATCGATCATCTGGCCCTGGGTCAGAATGTTGTCAAAGTCCTCCGCAAACCAGACCGGCCAACTGTATTGCAATCTCGCCTCGCGTCGTCGTTCGATTCCTGATTCCATCCTAAATACTCCTGTCAAAAGTCAAAATTCGTCCATCGTCAATCGACAATTGTCAATCCTTTCAGCAGATCGCCTCGCTAATAGGGAATTCGGACTGAACGCCGGCCGAGTTAATGGATTCAAATATCGAAAATAATGCCGAAACCTCCAGAAACCGGCATTTCAAAGCCCCCAAAACCGATTCCGGCCGGACACTGTGTTTACAGAAAAATGTTAAAATAGATAAAAACAAGTCCCTTGTTCCGATAACTCTTCCATGGCCTCGCAGAGGCCGGTATGTTGTAGCCACGCCCGTCAGCCCGTGGCTTAGGAATTCGCCCCTCTCCCAGAACCCGCGCAGCGGGCGGAACAAATGTCCCAATGAAAATATCGCCCCTGTGGGGGCTTGGGGGCTGTTTTTGCCCTCTTAAACCACGCCCTCACGGGCGGAGCTACAACATTTCGACCTGCGGCCTCCACAAATCGCTGAAAAACACACTGCTATACCCGATTTTTCCATTTTCTTGCTTGTAATTGCCCACGCTATTGGCTATAATTTTCGATTCTCGTCGGGGAGTCCCTGCGCAGATAAATGGTGAAAAACGAAAAAACGATGTTTGACGCTTTAACAGACAAATTTAATTCGGTGTTCCGTTCGCTTTCGGGCCGCGGACGCATTACTGAGGCCAATGTCTCCGATGCCCTGCGTGAGGTGCGTAAAGCCCTGCTGGAAGCCGATGTTAACTATCAGGTTACAAAGCAGTTCTGCAAAGATGTCAAAGAAGCTGCCCTCGGTGCCGAGGTCGTCAAGAGTTTGCGCCCCGGCGAGGTACTCATCAAGGTTGTTAATGATGAACTGACCAAGCTGATGGGGCCGGTGGATGCGAAGATTTATTATGTCTCGCCGGGACCGACTGTCGTGATGATGGCGGGCTTGCAGGGGTCTGGTAAAACGACCACTGCGGCCAAACTGGCCAAGCTGATCGTCGAAAAAGACAGCAAAAGGCCGCTGATGGTGGCTGATGACCTGCAGCGCCCCGCCGCGATCGAACAATTGTGTACGCTCGGTGAACAGCTCGGCGTGGAGGTCTATAAGGAAGACGGCATCAAGGATGCGGTTAAGGTCGCCAAAAACGGCCTTAAATACGCAAAGAAAAACGGCTTTGATGTCGTCATTCTTGATACCGCAGGCCGACTGCATGTTGACGAAGAGATGATGAACGAGATCGCCATGGTCTCGAAAGCCGTCAACCCGCACCAGATTTATCTGGTCTGCGATGCGATGACCGGTCAGGATGCGGTTAACTCGGCCAAGGAATTTAACGAGCGGCTGGAGCTGGACGGGGTGATCCTGACCAAACTCGACGGTGATGCCCGTGGTGGTGCCGCCCTGAGCATCAAGGCCGTAACGGGCAAGCCGATTAAGTTTGTCGGCATGGGCGAAAAGCTCGACAACCTTGAGCCGTTCCATCCGGATCGCATGGCCAGCCGAATCCTCGGCATGGGCGATGTGGTTACGCTGGTGGAAAAGGCCCAGGAGCAATTCGACGAAGAACAGGCCCAGAAGATGCAGACCAAGATGGCCAAGGGTACTTTCGGGTTTGATGATTTTCTCAAGCAGATGCAGTCCGTAAAAAAAATGGGCGGCATGAGCAGTATGATGAAACTCTTGCCGGGCATGGGCGGAGCCATGAAAGATATGGATGTGGACGACGGCGAGATCAGCAAGATCGAAGGCATTGTCCACTCGATGACTAAGCGTGAACGGACGGACCCGGATACAATTGATTCGTCCCGACGACGACGCATCGCTCGTGGGGCCGGACGGGATGTGCAGGATGTGGCCGGCCTAATCAAGACCTTCAAACGCAGCCGCGAAATGATGAAGATGATGGCCGGCGGCGGCATGGGTGCTTTGAAAAATATGCTCTCCGGCGGCGGCGACATGATGAGCGCGATGGCCAGCGGCGGGATGCGAAAAGTAAAGCAGCGGAGCAAGCGAAAACGCCAGCCCCGAAAGAAACGCAGGTAAGTAATGTAAGAGTTCAAGCTTTAGCTTGTTCGCAGGGTGGCACGGTCAAGCTCTGCTTGGCCGTGGACGGTCGTTGCTTAAACAGAGACATTGACATTGAAAATTGAAGAATACTTACAATCGCTGAAAGTTTTTGTGGATGACGCCTATGGGCGGCAGATACGAAGCCAGTTTCAGACGATTGACGGCAAAAGCGAACTGGCGATGCTGAGTAGTCCTTCGCGGGATGAATACGACCAGTTGGCCCGTGCCGTAGCAATTATGACGGCAGTGGAAAAAGAAGATGCTGCTTCACTGACCGACGAACAGGTCGAACGAATCGCCGAAGACGCGAAGGTTGACAAGGCGATACTGACAATATTTTTCAACGGTTTTGCTTTGAAAGAAAAAAAATGGATAACTTGTTTTGCCGACGCAATGGGTGACGGCAAAAATTAATCATAGAGTAAATGAAAGGAAACGAACATGGCAGTAAAGATCAGAATGACCCGTATGGGTCGGCGGCATCGTCCGTTCTTCCGCATCAACGCAATTGAGGGGCGAAACCCGCGCGACGGACGCATCCTCGAAAAGCTGGGCCACTACGACCCGCTGGAGAAGGATGCAGACAAACAATATGTACTGAACAAAGAACGGATCGAGTTCTGGATCAGCCAGGGTGCGATCGCCTCGGACACCTGTGCGGAAGTTTTCAAGAAAAAGCTCGATGTACTCAGTCCACAGTTTGAAGCCAAACTCCAGCGCCGCGCAAGGGCCAAGGCCATCGCCCGCAAACTGGGTAAACCGTTCACTGAAGCCGAACGCATTGCCGCAGCAAAAGCGGTTGAAGATGCTGCGAATGCCGAAGCAAAAGCGGCCGAAGAGGCCGCAGCAGCAGCCAAAGCTGCTGAGGAAAAAGCCGCCGCTGATGCCAAAGCCGCTGAAGAAGAAGCTGCTGCCAAGGCCGCCGAAGAAGCGAAAGCTGATGATGCCGGCGAAGAAAAGACAGAATAAGTTATGCGTATCGATGTTTTGACACTGTTCCCGGAGATGTTTGACTCACCGTTGAGTCATTCGATTCTCAAACGGGCACAGGAGCGAAACATCGTTGAGGTTGTTCTTTCAAATATTAGAGATTTTGCCACCGACAGTTACCGCAAGGTCGATGACAAGCCGTACGGCGGCGGAGCCGGAATGGTCATGACACCCGCACCCGTGTTCGATTGCTTTGAATATGTGCAGGCACAGGCCGACCAAGTGCCCCGCGTTATTCTGCTAACGCCGCAGGGGACCCCCCTGTCGCAGGACAAGGTCGTCGAGTTGAGCCAACAGCCGCGATTGATAATGATCGCCGGTCGTTACGAGGGCTTTGATGAACGCATCCGAACGGGACTGAACGCCGAGGCCATTTCGATTGGCGATTTCGTCCTCAGCGGCGGCGAGTTAGCCGCAATGGTGCTGATCGACGCAGTCGTCCGACGGTTGCCCGATGCACTGGGCGATGACGACTCGGCCCTGGACGATTCGTTCTGTAACGGGCTTTTGGAATATCCGCAGTACACGCGTCCGGAAGTATTCCGAGACATGAAAGTACCGGAGATCCTGCTCAGCGGCGACCACGGCAAAATCGAAAAATGGCGAAAAGAACAAAGCATTGAACGCACAAAACAATGGCGGCCGGATATCTATGAAAAGTATCAGCAGGCCGAATCCAGAAAAAACGAAAAATAAGAAACAGGAGATAATTCCGTGAAAACGAAAATACTCGAATCCGTAGAAAAAGGCAGCTTACGTGAAAAAATACCGCATTTTGAGATCGGCGACATCGTCGATGTGCACTGCCGGATCGTCGAAGGCGAAAAGACCCGTACACAGATCTTCAGCGGCACCGTCATCGGTCGCAAGGGTCGCGGCATGAACGAAAGCTTCACCGTTCGTCGCATGGTCGGCAGCGAAGGCGTCGAGCGTATCTTTCCGCTCAACTCGCCAAACCTGATAGACATTCGCGCGACCCGCAGTGGCAAAACCCGCCGGGCCAAGCTGTACTACCTACGACAGCGCGTGGGCAAGGGCGTCCGTCTCGCACAGCGCCACAGCAGCCATACGGTTACTAAATAGCGTATGGGCCTTGTCGTATTAGCAGGATGCTTAGGCGGTTTCGCAGTCATGCCATGGGTGCGAAGGAGGTTGCTCGCCGACCCGAAACGACTGGGTCGCTGGGGCCAGAACAAGGCCGAGGCGTTTCTTAAACGCCGGCGGCTGCGAACGCTGGCCCGCAACTTCGCGGGCACCAACGGGGAACTGGACCTGGTCATGGGTGATTGGGACGGAACCATCGTCTTTGTCGAAGTTAAGACCCGTCGTGATGAAAAGTTTATGCCGGCGCTGGCCGCAGTGAACGCCGAAAAACGAAGACATATTACGCGAACCGCAAAGTGCTTTCTGAGACAATTCAAAATCTCAAACAGGCCTTTGCGGTTCGATATCGTTACCGTCATCCTCGGCAACAAAGGCAAACCCGAAATCCAACACTACCCCAACGCATTTGTATGAAATCAGAATATTCCTCTTAGGTCCCGAGGGACAAAATACAATAGCCGGTGGTGAAACCACCGGAAGAGTGGATTCTCTATTTACAAGCCCCAACGGGGCGACACAAAAAACACAGCGCAAAAATGAATCCTGAACCCAAGAACAATCAGACACTTCAAGTCAGCTTGCCGCTGCTGACCAGCGACATCGACGGCGTCGGCGGGACGATCAAAACAATTCCAGCCGATTTCGTCGTCGAGGAGATTCCGCAGTATGAGTTCTCCGGCGAGGGAACCCATGTTTACGCATTCGTCCAGAAAAAGAGTATGTCCACGCAGGACATGATGAATCTGGTCGCGCGGCATGTGGGTATTCGCACGCTGGATGTCGGCTACGCCGGCCGCAAGGATGCCCGCGCCATCACCCGCCAGTGGATCTCCGTCGAGCATATCGACCCGGCGAAGCTGGCCGAACTGGAAAGCCCGAAGCTGAAAATCCTCGATCTCACACGCCACACCAACAAGCTCAAGGTCGGCCATCTCAAGGGCAATCGCTTCACCATCCGCCTGCGAAACCTCAATTGTCCAGTCCAAGAAGCAGTGCCCATCGCCACAGAGATCATGGAAATCCTCGCAACCAAAGGCGTACCCAATTATTTCGGCCCCCAGCGGTTCGGCTATCGGGGCGACTCCGGCCTGCTCGGTCATGCGGTCATTAAAAAAGATACCCAGGATTTTTTCGATGTCCTTTTAGGAAAGTCCGAATTGTTCGGCGATGATGAATTTACCGAAGCCCGACAGCTTTACCAGCAAGGTCTGTTTGAAGAAGCGTTTTACAAATGGCATTCGGCGTTCGGCGACCATCGAAAGGCCCTCAAGACGCTGATCCGGCTAAACGGCAACACCAACCGGGCGTTCCGCCAGTTCGACAAACGAATGCTGCGACTGTTCGTTGCGGCGTGGCAATCGAATCTGTTCAACCGCGTGCTCGCCGCACGGATGCCGGATATCGACACGATCCTTGATGGCGATATGGCGTATAAACACGCAAACGGTGCCAGTTTCTGTGTCGAAGACGCCGCAACGGAACAGCCGCGATGCGATGTTTTTGACATCAGCCCCACCGGGCCGCTGATCGGAAACCGGATGACACGGCTCACCGGACTGGCGGGTGAGATCGAAAAACCCCTGCTCGATGCGGCGGATCTAACCGAGGACGACTACAAACGCCTGACAAAATTCGGCGGCGTAGGCGGCAGACGACCCCTGCGGTTTAAGCCGGAACGGACCAAGATCGCCGCGGCAGAAGACGAACACGGCGACTACCTCGAACTCCACTTCACACTCCCCAGCGGATGCTACGCTACCGTTCTCTTGCAGGAAATTACAAAATAAGATTGGTTTTTTTTTATTTTCCTGTAACCATTTCCGAAAATCTTTTACTAACTCATTGAAAAGACCCTCGAAAAAGGAAAAAACAAGTTATCGGAAACCAATTATTGAAAGGAACGGAAAATGAAAACGAAAACACTCGCAATTAGCGTACTCCTGCTGGCGATCGTACTGACTCCACTGACAATGGCCGAATCTGGGCGGCGTGGACCTCGCGGCGGGCGAGAACGCGATGGATTCCGCGGACACCCCGGTATGGGTGGTGATAGGGGCGGATTTCTGCTCGGCAGGATGGCAGACAAACTCGATCTGACCGAAGAACAACGGGCCGACATCAAAGCCATTACGGAAGAGGCCAAACCCGAAGAATCGCGTCAGGCCGTCCGCAAAGCGATAAAAACTCTGCATGAAGCCACCGCCAATGGCACGGAGGCAGAGATTATCGCCGCCGGAAAGGCCGTTGGAGACGCTTTCACAGAACAGGCCCTGTTGCGGGCCGCCACCATGAAAGAGGTCAAAAAAATTCTAACCGACGAACAGCTCGCGCAGTTTGAAGAACGGAAAGCCGAGATGAAAGAACGCATGCAGCAGCGTCGTAAGGATGGTGATGGCCCTCACGGAAAACGCGGCGAAGGCGGAAGACACAACAGACAGCAACCTGATCAGGACTGAACACCCCATCCAGCATATACGCCAAAGACCCCGTTGATCGCTGACAACGGGGTCTTTGGTATTCGTTGAAATTTGTTTATGGATTACTGCTTACCGGAAACGGTATTCCGCAATTCCTTATTGATCCGCACACTGCACCATTCCTTGCCGCACATCGTACAGTAATCTTCGCCGCCTTGTCCGGGCATTGTACTCTGCTTGCACGCCTCATCATACATCGCACGGGCGGTCTTCGTATCAATCGCCTCGTTCAGATGTTTTTCCCAGTCCAGATTGGCCCGCGCCTCGCTGATCCGGCGGTCGCGTTCGGCGGCATTGCCAAATCCTCGCGCTACATCCGCCGCGTGTGCGGCGATCTTGGAAGTTACCACGCCGGCTCGCACATCGTCTGTATTCGGCAGGCCCAGATGTTCTCGCGGCGTGACATAACATAAAAACGAAGCGCCATAGAACGCCGCCGCCGTGCCGCCAATGGCGCTGGTAATATGGTCATAGCCCGGGGCGATATCCGTTACGAGCGGGCCGAGTACATAAAACGGGGCATCGTTGCAGATTTCCTGCTGCATCTCCATATTCTTTTGAATCTGGTCATACGGCACATGCCCGGGGCCCTCGACCATCACCTGGCAGCCCTTTTCCTGCGCCCGCTGCGTCAGTTCGCCCAGCGTCCGCAATTCGGCGATCTGCGCGGCATCGGTCGCATCGGCAATACATCCCGGTCGCAATCCGTCACCCAGCGAAAAACACACATCATATTCTCGCATAATATCGCACAGGTCGTCAAACAACTCATACATCGGATTCTGCTTGTTGTGGTGAACCATCCATTTGGCCATCAGCGCCCCGCCCCGGCTGACAATTCCACAAACGCGGCTGGAAAGCAGGTCCAGATGCTCTTTCAGCAGCCCCGCGTGAATCGTAAAAAAGTCCACACCCTGTTTGGCCTGTTTTTCCACAATTTTCAAGATCGCGTTATAATCAATATCTTCAACGGTTCGGTCCATAATGACTTCATAGACCGGCACGGTCCCAAACATCACCGAACACTCACTCAGCAGTCTTTCGCGAATCGCATCCAGATCGCCGCCGGTACTCAAGTCCATCATCGCATCGGCTCCGGCATCCAGAGCCACTTTCATTTTTTCGACCTCACCCTCCAGCGACGACCGTACCCCGCTGCATCCGATGTTGGCGTTGATCTTAACCGACACCGCCCGCCCGACCGCCGCAGGAACCAGATTGCCCGCTAAGTGGATTGTGTTGGCCGGTATCACAAGCCGTCCCGCCGCCAGTTCGTCACGGATGACATGGACATCCACACCTTCCTGCTGAGCCGCACATTTCATGGCCTCGGATATCTGGCCGTCACGGGCCAGTTGTAATTGTGTTGACATTAGTAAACTCCAAAAAAAAATCGCCTCATCAATGGAAGCGATCGATGCCATTTATTTTCGGCTGTCAATACCGCTTCCCTACGCAGGAGTTGCCCATACCTCATCGGACTCCCTGATCAGGTTCGAAGGGTTTTTTCTCAGGCCGAGAACTCCGGCCACCCCCAGCGAACAAAAAGCATTATAGCCCGACTGTCAGACAAAGTCAAAACCCGTTTCCCTGCCCGAAAACAAGACCCTGCAGGACTGGTTCTATGCCGATATATCGGCATAATTATATGCAAAAAAACGCACTTTGGACCTTTCTAAGCGTAGTAATAATAGAGTTTTCTCCCTTCCGATGAAGGGGCCGGTGATACGGGGGGATTGGTTCCTCTCAACGGCCCCTTCTTTTTTGTCTGAGCGATTGATAGTGCCACACCTTACCGTCAGAATCTTTTGTATCTTCCCAAATAGACCTTGATTTTCTCGGCCAAACCGGATATTCGTAAATACAGTATTATCGAGATTCTCAAAGGAATGATGATTCTTAAATTTAGGAGATAAAGTTATGAAACAAACTGCAATCCTCTTCGGGCTAATCGCAATCACCCTAATCGTTTCCGGCTGTGGACCCAGTTCAAAATCCCACACACTCTTCGAACGCCGGCAGATCATCGACACGATGGCCAATCAGAGCTTAGAGCAACTGTATATCGAACGGCCCTCTGCACGGCAGGAAATCGCCGAGTCCGCCGGATACGCCGTATTCAGCAATGCCAATGTTCATATCATCGTTGTCGGCGGCGGTGGCGGTTATGGCATCGCCATAGACAAAACCACCGGACGCAAAATCTATATGAAAGTCAGTTCCGGCGGCATCGGCTTTGGCCTCGGAGCCAAGGATTACCGACAAGTCATCATTTTCAAGACCCGTCAAGCCCTTATTGATTTCACCGGGAGTGGATGGGGCATTGGCAGTCAGGCGGAAGCGACCGCGAAAACCCCTGAAGCCGGCGGCGATACGGCCGCCGACGGGATATTGGGCAAAGAGGTGACAACCTATACCATGACCAAAAGCGGATTGGCCCTGCAGGCAACCGTCAGCGGAACACGATACTGGCTGGACGATGATCTGAACCAACCCTGCCTATAATGGGGAATCTATCATACTTTTTTAGGAGAAAAGCCATGAAGAAAACAACCATTCTGTTCACACTGTTGGTATTGGCTCTTGCGCTGACCGGTTGCAGCCCGGGAGGCAAACTGACCAACGACGAGAAGATCCAGGCCATTAACACAATGGCGGATGAAACACTTCAGCGGCTCTACACTGACAAACCTTCGACAAAGGACGAGGTGAAAGAGGCCGCCGGCTATGCGGCATTCAGCAATGCCAATGTCAACATTATTTTCGTTGGCATGGGCGGCGGATACGGCGTGGCTGTGGATAACGCCACCGGGGACAAGACCTATATGAAAATG
Source organism: Planctomycetales bacterium 4572_13 (assembly GCA_002084585.1). Taxonomy (GTDB): domain Bacteria; phylum Planctomycetota; class Phycisphaerae; order Sedimentisphaerales; family Anaerohalosphaeraceae; genus 4572-13. The sequence continues at coordinate 29,967 of NBLM01000001.1, forward strand.
GGTTCCGGCGGTCTTGGATTTGGCATCGGTGTCAAAGATTTCCGACAAGTAATGATTTTCAATACGAAAGAAACAATGAATAACTTTGTTGAAAGCGGCTGGACATTCGGCGGCCATGCCGACGCGGCAGCCAAAGCCGGTGAAAAAGGCGGTGCAGCCAGCGGTGAAGGGGCCATCGGTCAGGTAAAAGTCTATTCAATGACCGAATCCGGACTGGCCCTGCAGGCCATGGGTACCGGCACCAAGTACTATAAAGACAAAGAACTGAACTAAGGTAGCTCAGGCATCCTGCCTGAACAAAAGCGCGACGGCGTAAGCCCGATATCGGAACGCGGGCATCCCGCCGCCAGTTTTTCGCACCGAAGGTGCAGCATACCATAGCCCAGGGCAACGCCCTGGGTTAGGTGGTGTCTCACCACCCACGCCCTGTAAGGGCAGGATAATAGATTGGCACTTCTATTCTGCCCTTACAGGGCGAATTACTGGATGAGACAACAGAAACCCAGTCCGCTGGGCTGGGCTATATTATTCTGGTCTTTCAGGCCGGGATACTTCATTCTCGTTCCTTAATTCAACGGACTCGATAACAGTTTAATATCATCAATCCAAACGGTTCCGACCCCTTCAATCACCAGATTCAACTTCACATTGCCAGGCATCTGTCCAGCTTCAAGCTGAAACGCTGTTTGCACAGTCGTCCAATTCGTCGATCCTGATACCGGCTGAGCCAGACCTCGCGAGAAAAACGCGCCTTTGCCCGGAATGTCGCACCACATCTCAAGATACGCGATACCGTTATCTAATTCACTTTTGACTTTGGCCGAGTAGATCAGCATCCGATTGTCAATCCCCATCGGACCCGTTTCAAACAATCGAACAACCGTTTTTTCAGATGAATTTGTAAAAAATCTCAATGAGCCGTTGCCATCTGCGAAAATAACATTGTCAAGCTCAATCCCATCCTGCGCTAAAACACCATCCAGCGAATCCAGCGGATATGCTTTATGGCTGACAAGATGCCTTGCCCCAAGTTCTTCTATTTTTGCTCTTTGTTGTTCTACTGCAACTGTACTTTTAGCCCGAACATAGAAAAGCGATAATATCATAAAGCCGGGTACAATTAATAACCCTAAACACGGTACACCAATCGCGGCGATCTTACCCTGAGTCGTTTTCCAGCCGATGATGCCGAAAATGAAGGCCAACAAGGTACATGACAAACCAATGGGAAGAACTGACACGAGCAACACCTTCGACCCAACCTTCGCCCCAACTGCATTCAATACCAATGCCATCAAAACAGCAACTACCGGCAGTACAATAGAAGCTGTCATCAAAGTCAACGCCGCTTTGCCATAGCCGGTGCGGGGTTTGGATTCGGTTGGTTTCTCGACCGGTTGTTGTGTGGCCTCCTTCTGCCGAATCGCCTCCAGCAGTTCCTGATATTCTTCTTCCGTAATTTTGCCCTCTTCGAGCAACTGCTTCAATTCCTGTTCGCTGGTGGGTTCCATTGATACGCTCCTATTCTTTTATAATTCGTACAAATCATCAATCATCCTCTAAAAGCCCGTAGGGCTTCTGATAAGGATAGCCGCGGGTGGAGGCCGATAGGCCGCAACCCGTGGTAACGATACCACAGAACATTCACAACCCCGTAGGGGTTGAATAAAATACGCTCATCACAATGGCCCTGCTATTCGACCCCTACAGGGTCGCACACTCCTAACGCAACCAACCACGGGTTTCGGTCGCTTCGCTCCCTGCACCCGCGGCTATCCTTATCAAGACCCCTTTGGGGTCATTGCTGTTCTACAATTTCTCCAACTTTCGTTTTGCCTCAACGACGGTGATGTCGCCAGAGCGGAGTTTTTCTAAAATCGCTTTTTTATGGTCTTCGGCGAGGATGACTGTTTTGGTATTGCTGATGAGTTTGTCCAGACGACTGCGAATCGCGGCGTAGCCCAGATTTGTATTCTCCTCAAGGGCCTTGATGCTGAAACCCGAAAGCAAATAGTCCAGCAAAAACTGCTGGTCTTCGGGATTTAAGCGATTTAGGGCAGATTCCTGATACGGCCCCTCGACTTTGACGCCGCAGGCGGTACAGCTCATCGCCGCAACCTGCATATTCAGTCCACAACAGGGACATCGTGTTGATAATGATTTCTGTGTCATGAAAACTATATTAGCACAAAAAGGCATGCCGTCAAATAAAACTTGGCTATTTTAATAAAAATCCTAATTTTATTTTGACACAAGAAAACGCTTGCCAAATCGTAGATTTTCGGTAAAATCGCCTATCTTGATGCCCAGGTGGCGGAATTGGCAGACGCGCTAGGTTGAGGGCCTAGTGGGGTTAATACCCCGTGCTGGTTCGATTCCAGTCCTGGGCATTTTTTCGGAATTCTACCCTTCGGCCTGCAAAAACTCCCGATACGCATCCGCGTCCATCATCGTGTCCGGTTCGGCCAGATCGGCGGCTTCGACCCGGATCAGCCAGCCGGCACCATAGGCATCCTTACCGAGCATCGCCGGATTGTCGCCAATGGCCGCGTTGACGGCAACGATTTTCCCGCAAAGCGGCGCAGATAGTTCAACGGTGCTTTTGACCGATTCGATGATGCCGAACGGCTCGTCCCGGCTAAGTTCTTTGCCGACGGCGGGCAGTTTGATATATACAATCTTACCCAACTGCTCGACTGCATATCCCGACAGCCCGACCAAAAACACATTGCCGTCTTGCTTTTTAACCCACTCGTGCGATTTCGAATACCGCGCATCCGCATCAACCATCATTTCAATCTCTCCGGTACATAGAACCTGTTTATTTACAAAGCTTCTTGCGAAAAGTATTTGATCGTTTTTTCAAGGCCGAAATCGAAATCAGAAGTCGGCACAAACCCGACCTGTGTGATCTTATCGATACTCGCTTGGGAGTGTTTTACATCACCCGCTCGCGGCGGAGCGTATTCAATCTTCGACGATGAATTCGTCAGCTTGATAATTTTTTCTGCGATATTGTTAATGGTCTGGCGTTTTCCATAGGCGATATTGAAGACCCCTGCCAAATCAGTTCGTTCGGCCAGATAAGCATTCGCCGCGACGATATCCTTCACAAAGATAAAGTCCCGCGTCTGCTCGCCATCGCCGAAGATGGTAATCGGCTCATTGCGAACGGCCTTGTGGATAAAAATCGGGATCGCCGCCGCATAGGCACTGCCGGGATCCTGCCGGGAACCAAAAACATTGAAATACCGCATACAAGCCGTCTGCAGCCAGCCCTCATCAGAAAACAGCTTGCAGTAATACTCCCCGTCCAGCTTTGTAACCGCATAGGGACTTTTCGGCTCGGGGATCATCGTTTCCAGCTTGGGAACGGTCGGATTGTCGCCATAATTGGCCGCCGAACTGCTAAAGCACAGCTTTTTAACCCCCGCCGCGGCGGCTTCCTGCAGAACATTGAGTGTCCCTATCGTATTGATCTCAACGCATTCGACCGGCTTATCCATCGATTCCGGCACACTGATCATCGCCGCAAGGTGAAAAATATAGTCAACATCCTGAACCACCCGCTTAACGCACGCACGATCCGTTACCGACCCCTCGATGAACTCAACGGAAAGTCCGTCTAAGTTTTCCCGATAGCCGCTCCGCAGATTATCCAGAACCCGCACCTCGGCTCTGCCCTGAAAATGCTCCACAATATGACTGCCAATAAACCCCGCGCCGCCTGTTACCAAAATACGCATACTAAACCCCTGTATCTATCAGTCGATATTTATTTCACTTCTTCAACGGGCAGCCGGAACGAACCGTTAAGATGATTGCGGGCGAGAGGAGTCGAACCTCCACACCACTAAGGGTACAAGAACCTAAATCTTGCGCGTCTGCCAATTCCGCCACGCCCGCATTCAATTGACTATTGATGATTGCTGATTGATTATTCTGTCAAAATGGGAGATTGTCGCTGTCGCCCCCATTGTCTTCGTCCGGGGTGTCTTCGTTTTCAGCGATTTGCTCGATTCGTTTTTCCGCATCGAGCAGGATGCCGCGGCAGTGTTTAATCATCGCCATCCCTTTTTCATACTGCTCAAGCGATTCGGCCAGCGAGACCTGCCCCGTTTCAATCCTGTCCACAATCTGTGTCAAGCTCTCAATCGTCTGCTCGAAAGAAAGTCCATCGATTTCTTTTTTATCATTTTGTTTTTGTGCCATCTTTTCTGCCTTTACTAATCCGGATACCTAAAGATCGATCTCTTCAACACGGCTGCGGATTTTTTGCTCATCGGCCAATTCGGTTATTAAACGATCCCCCACCCGTATCTGGTCAACATGGGTTACCAAATCGCCAGTTTGCTGATTCGTGGTCAAGCTGTATCCGCGATTCAGGACCGAACGGGGGTTCAACGCCTGTAATGTATTCTCTAATGCCGTCAATTTCAACTGATTTTTGCTGAGTATCTTCATCATTCCAACGCGATGGCGGCTGTCATAATCGCCAATCACGACATACTGCCTCGCAATCAATCGGGTCGGCTCGATCTTCTGAATCTGATCCCGAATTCGGTCCAACCGATTTCGCATTTTCATCGTCCGCGTTTTGAGGGCGTCCGTCAGCATGACCGCCTGTTCACAGAGGTCCATCTTCTCTTTCGCAATCAGTCGCACGGGTTCGATTTTCCCCACCAGCCGGTCCATCACATCTAATCGCTGCCGGGTCCGTGTTATCAGCGTCCGAGTTGTACCTTTCAGCACCGCCGCCAGTTCGTCAATTCGCTGGGCCGCGGCTTGCACCGGACCTAAAGGTGAGCGAAAAACTCGGCTGGCCAGCACAGTCTGGAGCCGATTTTTTCCGTGCTGTATTTGAGACCTCGTATTCAACTGCAACCGGCGTTTGAGCGAATGCAGTTTGCCCAATTCATCCCGGAAGTCGGGTACAGCAATCACACCGGCCTGTGTGGGTGTCGAGGCGCGGGCATCAGCCACCAAATCCGCGATGGTAACATCCACCTCGTGACCGACGGCACTGATAATGGGGATTTTTGAGGCAAAAACAGCTCGCGCAACCGGTTCTTCGTTAAACGCCCACAAATCCTCCATCGACCCGCCGCCCCTGCCGACGATGAGAATATCCAGCCGCAAGTGCTTTTGCATCCGATTCGCTTTATTGATTGCCGCCGCGATTTTCTCCGCGGCCCCTTCGCCCTGCACCGGCACATCAAAAACGCACAGCTTCGCACACGGCCAGCGATTATAGATGCTGTCGGCAATATCGACAATCGCCGCACCGCTGCGGCTGGTAACAACGCCGATGTTTATCGGATACGCCGGAAGCGGCTGTTTGTGGGCCGGGTCAAAAAGCCCTTCGGCCTGCAACCTCTTTCGCATCTGCTCAAAAGCAAGCTGCAAGTCGCCGATGCCGGCCGGTTCCAGCTTTTCCGCATAAAACTGGTACTTTCCGCCGGGTACATACACATCTACATGCCCAGTCGCCAACACCGCCAGACCGTTATGGCAGTCGAACTTGATGGGACGAAACTTACTGGCCCACATCACACAGGGGATCTGGCTGCCGCCGGAGTCCTTCAGCGAAAAATAGCAGTGTCCGCTGGAGGGCCGTTTCCAGTTGCTGATCTCGCCGCGCAGGATCATTCGCGAAGGAAGTTTCTCTTCCAACGAAACCTGAACAAGATTGTTCAGCTGGGTAACGCTAAAAACCGGCAGTTGTTTTTTCTGTCTGGCCATAGGTGTGCATTATAGGGATTGACTGCTATCGAGACAATTGAATTGTCTATAGGCAAAAAGGGATGCGTTCCATTAAAAAACACTGGAATCTATTTTGGCCGACGGGTGGGTTTGGGAGAATAAGACTTTAAGTTGCCGTTGGCTTCTGAGGGAATCGACCGTATCTCTCTTTTGCTGTGAGGTCTTTTACTTTGAGACCTTTTATCATAGGGCCGGGGCTTGCGTTTCGGGGGTTTAATGGTGATCTCGCCCCGCATCAATCCCAGTGAGGTCTTGGATATCTCCTGCGTTGCCCGGTCCTGGTGGACAACACCCTTTTCCAATACCTCGACCGCTACCTTCTTCATCCTGCCCCGCATACTGCGCAGACCATAGGCGGCAGCCCTTTTGGCAGTCTTGGAATAGTTTCCAAAGAGTGCCTCCTGCAGAACGGCCATCCCGTCTTCCTGCAGCCATGATAGCTGAAACCCTGCGACTCTGGCATGTGAAATATCCGCAGACATCAGCTTCTGCCTGAGCTGCTTAAGTTTTTCGATTGTCGCTTCGTCCCGTATTCGTTCCATAATCCTTTACCTCACGGGGCCCTAACCTCGAATTCTGGTTTATGATTTCATGCAGACTCCCCGTCCGCACATACCAAACGATTATTCTAATTCTATCTCAAAACAGATGGAATTGCAACTATAAATTACCAATATCTAACAATAAGGTTTATTTTTTCTTTTCTTGACCCTATCGGGATAATTGAGTTATAAGGTCGATTTGAGATATGTTTTCAAATACTGGAGATAAAGATGCTTCAAATTTTTTGGATTGCGCTTGCCGGAGCAATGGGGGCAACTTGCCGCTGGGGTGTCAGCCGGGCCGGATACGCCCTCTTGGGGGGCGGTTTTGCCTGGGGAACGCTGATTGCCAATGCAGTGGGGTGTTTTTTGCTGGGTTTTTTGATGCATTTCGGACTCATCAGCGATAGATTGTCCGCCGAAGCGAGAACGGCCCTGGCTGTGGGTTTTTTGGGGGCATTGACGACTTTTTCAACATTCAGCTATGAAACCATCGGCTATATTGAAGACGGAAGCTGGACACTGGCAATCGCCAATATCAGCGCCAATCTGGTCATCGGACTGGGAGCAACCATCGCGGGATTGGTACTGGCACGAACCTTATTTGGAGGAACCGCATAATGAAAGTATTGCAGGGACAACAGACGCTCATGCGGATATTCATCGGTGAGCAGGACAAATGCCAGAAAAAACCGTTGTATCAGGCCGTTGTGGACATGCTGCGAAAGGAAAAGCTCGCTGGAGCAACGGTGCTTCGCGGAATCGCGGGATTCGGCGCCAACAGCCATTTGCATTCAACACACCTGCTAACCCTCAGCCAGAATCTGCCAATGGTAATCGAATGCGTCGATACGCGCGAAAACATCGACCGCATCATGCCGAAGATTGATGAGATGGTTACAGACGGGCTGGTAACGCTGGAAAATATTGAAGTTGCCCGCTATGCACCGAAAGACAATTGATTATTGATAACTGATTATTGATTATTAGGAATTTAATATGAAGCGAATCGTATCTATTGGAATCATCTTATTAAGTTTAGCAACAGGTTTTTGTTTTGGGTTGGGGAACAAGGTCAAGCCGGAACTGGAACCAGTTGCTCGGACAAACGAGAAACTCTTTGATTATCAGCAGATCACTTTAGAGAACGGACTGGAGGTGATTACGCTGGAAGATTTTTCGTGTCCGATCGTGTCGGTGAATGTATGGTACGAGGTCGGTTCCAAGGACGAACAACCCGACCGCCAGGGCTATGCCCATATGTTCGAGCATATGATGTTCAAGGGAACCGACCGTGTCGGCGAGAAGGATCATTTTGGCCTGATCCGAAAGGCCGGGGGAACCTGCAACGCCTACACCAGCTTCGATAAAACCGTCTATCACGAAACCTTACCAGCCGACCAGATCGAACTGGCCCTGTGGCTGGAGGCCGAGCGGATGTCGTTTTTGAAGATCGACCAACATGCCTTTGACACCGAACGCAAGGTCGTCGAAGAAGAGTTGCGAATGCGTGAAAACCAGCCCTATGGAAATGTCTTTAAGAAGATGGCGGCGGAGTTCTTCACCGAACACCCCTACCGCTGGACACCCATCGGCAATCTGGCCCATCTGCGGGCAACGAGCGTGGCGGACCTTCGGGCATTCTGGACCGAGCATTATGTGCCAAACAATGCAACACTGATTATTGTAGGCGACATTAAACATAAAAAGGCGCAACAACTCGCCAAAACATATTTCGGCTGGATTCCCGCCGGGCCCAAACAAAAGCGGGTAACCATCAAAGAACCACCGCCAACTGAAGCCAAGTCAATCGTTATTGATGACGAAAATGCTCCCGCCGGACAGGTGGTTCTGGGTTGGCGCACGGTGCCAACGGGCCATCGGGATGAAACCGTACTTGACTTTCTGTCACAGATTCTCGGTAGCGGCCATAGCAGCCGCCTGTACCGCGCACTGGTCGCTGATACACAGGCGGCGGTTGAGGCGGGCTCGTGGACATACAACCTGCAGCAGGATGGCTTCTTTGTCGCAGAAGCCACGCTGCCCCAGACCTCGCAGGACTACGACGGGGTCATAGAGGCCCTGACTCAACAAATCCAGACCATTCAAACCAAGGGTATCAACGATGCAGAGCTTGGAAAAGCCCGCAACCAACTGCTCAAGGGCTTAGTCACATCGAATCTCAAAATTGAGAGCAAGGCACGATTGCTGGGAACCGCCGCTGTAACGATGGGCGATGTCAGCAAAGTCAATACCTTCATCGATGACATCCGTTCGGTTACCAAAGAGGACATTCAACGAGCCGCCAATCAGTATCTGCAAACCGACCGTGTTTTCACATTCACAATCCGGCAAAATGACGGGATGCAGAATGCCAGCAAAGATGATGAAACCGCAGCGATTACCGCCGAACCGGAACTGACGGCCCCATCTCCGGGCAGAGCCGGTGTCAAACGCCCTGCCCGTTTCCCCGCAAAGCCGCCAATGGCACAAAAAAAATCAGGGTCATTTGATCTGAAATATGAGCAGGCAACACTTTCAAACGGGCTAAAAGTCCTCGTTATCCAAAATCATGAGGTGCCGTTCGTGTCGGTCAAACTGGGATTGACAAACGGCGTCTGGACAGAAGCAAAGCCGGGAACCGCTGCAATGACCGCCGCAATGCTGACCCGAGGAACCACCCGGTATAGCGAAGCTGAATTTGCGATGGCCATGGATCAGTCGGCTATCTCGATTGCCAGCAGCGCTGATATGGACACAGCGGGTGTCGATATGGACTGTTTGAAGGAAAAACTGGATATTGGAATACTGTTGCTAAGCCAGATGGTCCTAAAGCCGGCCTTTGAACAGGCCGAATTCGACAAACTGCTGCAGCAAACCATCTCGGAATTGAGCATCAAGGAGCAGGATCCTCGCTATCTCGCAAGTAAATATTTCAATCAAATACTGTTCGGCGAGCATCCGTACGCAAGAACCGTTCAGGGCGACACGCAGGACCTGAAACAACTCACAATCCAGGACATGAAGCAGTGGTGGGACAAATATGCCCGGCCGGAGGTTGCCACCTTGATTTTTGCCGGAGATATTTCCAAAACCCAAGCGGTTGTTCTGGCCGAAAACTACTTCGGGCAGTGGCGGCCTGCGACTATGACAACGCCAACCATGGCGGAAACTCCCAAAACAAAATCCACCACGATCTACATCATCAACCGGCCCGGCAGCGCACAGGCACAAATCAAAGTCGGACAATTGGGAATCACCCGGCGCGAGCAGCCGGACTATTTCATCGGTCTTTTGTCCGGTGCTTATTTTGGCGGTTCGTTTAATAGTCGACTTAATGAGAGCATCCGTGTTAAGCGGGGTCTGACCTACGGGGCCTGGGGTGGATACCAAGCCCGAAACTTTGCGGGGACTTTTGAGGTTTCTACATTCACAAAAAACGAATCCGTCGCAGAAACGATCCGAGTCATCCTTGAGCAGATCAATGAATTCCAAACAGTTCAGCCAACAGATGCGGAACTTGACGATACACGCAGTTATTTTGTCGGTAGCTTTGCCAGCCGGCGAGAAACACCGCAGGATGTCGCTGGGGATCTGTGGTTGACCGAATCGCAGGGACTTGGAAACAATTATTTCAAGAAACTCTTTGATGCGATTGACAAAGCGACAAAACAGGATTGCGTCACCCTAGCGAAAAAGACCCTCGACACGGCCCAAATGGCGATCATCGTCATTGGCGATGCTGAAAAGCTGAAAGATGCCTTAGCGGAGATAGCACCAACACAGGTCATTGAGCTGGACACAACGAAGAAGTAATTATCCAGAATAAAAGACCTGTTCGATTTGCATCGTACAGGTCTTTTCCATATCGATAAGACCCGTTCACATAACTTCCAGTTGTCGAGGACTCCACGAATCACGGTTGTATTGGATGGCTTTAGGGGTTACAATGACCCTCAATTATGCTGAAACGATTTATTAAATATTATAAGCCGCATCGGTGGCTGTTTTGTCTGACGATGGCGGCCGCTGTGGCCGGAGCGGGTTTGACCGTGCTAATCCCCGCCATAACTCGCCGGCTGCTGGATGAGTGCATCCCCAATAACGATCTGATGGGGATCATCCAAAATCTGATTTGGATGCTGATGCTGATCGTCATCACGACCGTGATGAGCTACATTCGCGTCAAGTGGGGACATATTCTCGGCGTTCGGATGGAGTTTGATATGCGGGCAGAGTTCTTCGGCCATATCCAAAAACTCAGCTTTAACTACTTTGACAATGTCAAGACCGGGCATTTAATGAGCCGCATCGCCAGCGATCTCAACCAGATCGCTGAAGTCGCCCACCACGCCCCGGAAGATTTGATGATCTCGCTGACGCTGCTGGTGGGGGCCTTTATCGCCATGTTTAGTTTCAATGCCCCGCTGGCCGCCATCGCAATCCTCCCGATACCGTTTATGATTGGCTGGGGAGTTTTTTACGGCGGCAGTATGCGTAAGGGATTTCGTAATGTCCGCAAACGAATCGCCGATATTAACAGCCGTGTCGAGAACTCCGTCCAGGGCATCCGCGAAGTGAAGTCGTATGCCAATGAAGAAGAGGAAATCGACAAATTCGAGGTCGTTAATATCAGCTTCCGCTCGGCAAAGGAGAAAATGTACGGCATTATGGCGATCTTCTTTTCCGTGATGAGTTTTTTGATCGAAAGCTATTTTTTCGTCGTCATCGCCGGCGGGGTGATATTGATCCATTTCGGAAACGAAGTTACCTCCGGCGATTTGCTGGCGTTTATCCTGTATGTCTATTTCATCCTGAATCCAATCCGCCGGCTGGTAAACTTTGCCGAACAGTTCCAGCAGGGAGCGGCATGCTTTGAGCGGTTTACCGAGGTGATGGATATCGAGCCGGACATCGTGGATAAAAAAGACGCCCACATATTTGAGCCGGTTAAGGGTGAGATTATCTTCGATCATGTCAGCTTCAAATACGCTCAGTCGCACGAGACGGTTCTGGAAGACATCTCGTTGCAAATTCCCTCACATAAGACCATCGCTATCGTCGGCGAATCCGGCGCTGGAAAATCGACGGTTGTTTCGCTGATCCCCCGCTTCTATGAACCCCAACAGGGAACGATTCGTATTGACGGGCATGACATTATGGACCTGAAGCAGAAGTTTCTGCGTGAAAATATCGGCATCGTTCAGCAAAATGTGTTCCTGTTCGATTCAACCATTCGGGATAATATCATGTACGGTAATCCCGATGCATCCGAGGAACAACTCATCGATGCGGCTCAAAAGGCAAATATCTATGACTATATCCAATCGCTTCCGGAGGGGTTTGATACACTCGTCGGCGAACGAGGCGTGAAACTATCCGGCGGACAAAAACAGCGGATTTCTATCGCACGGGTCTTTTTGAAGAACCCGCCGGTGTTTATCTTTGACGAGGCGACCAGTTCACTGGATACTGAGTCGGAGCTTCTGATCCAGCAATCATTGGAACTGCTGAGCCAAAACCGCACCACAGTCATCATCGCCCATCGACTCAGTACCATCAAAAACGCCGATTACCTGTATGTGATGAACCAAGGTCGTATCGTTGAGCACGGAACCCACACCCAACTGCTCGAAAAGAAAGACTACTACCACAAACTGTACACGATGAATCTGTTTTGATTTCAGTCTTCAGTATTTACTTTTCAATGTACAAATGCCGGTGAACAGTCTTTTTAGCACAACACCCACAAGCTACGCTTGAAGGTGCCACCCGTCATTACTATCGTCGTTTCAGATACTTTTGCAGGGTTCGGCACCACAGGGCAAAAGCATTGTTATTATTCAAGTACTTTGTTGTCATCAAAAATACATCCTTTTCATGAAAACGTGGGCTTTTATGGCCTCTCTGTATTAACCGACAGACCTGCGCATTTTGGTCGAAATGGCGAAATGGCGAGGGGGTATGAAACTGATAAGTGCCGGTGAGATAAGGCGATAAAAATTTCTATTTTTTTGGATTTTTGGTTTTCAACCCCTGCGCTTTTTGGTCGAAATGGCGAAATGGCGAGATGGGCGCGTTCCCGTGTCAGGTTCGCATGGAGTCTATTTCTATCAGGGCTACGGGGAAGAAGATGAATATGGGCGTCCAGGCCCAGATGGCGGGGCGGATCTGGCCGAGGAATACCTCGGTGGCAAAGAGGTCGCAGACGAAGACCACGAGAAAGCAGCTTAGTGTGGTCAAAAAGCTGATGAGAACGGCTGTTTTCATGGCCTTGGGGTCGCGGCAGACCAGTACCGGCAAGGCGACCATCAGCATAATTAAGTTGATGATGGGCTTGGTGACGCGGCTGTGTTTTTGCAGGGCCAGAGCGGCCATATCGGTGGTTCGCACGCCTGTATTGTTTTCGAGTTCGGTCAACTGCCGCAAGCTCAACAGCGACTTAAAGCCCTCGCGTTTGCGAATGGGGATATCGCCGGCGGTCAGATTGCTCTTATAGAAATCAATGGATTTACTCTGGCGACCCTCCGTTAGCTCGGTGTCGCCGCCGCCGAGAAGCATCTGTTGTCCGCCCGTTAAAACCCAACCGCCGCGCTGGGCATCATAGACGGCTGATGCGGCCCGAATCTTGCCGGTGACACGATAAATATCGCCGGAACCATCGACCGGCTCCCTTATAATAATAAAGGGTTCATCGAGCGTTTTTGTTTTTTCGTCATATTCTTGGCTGCAAAACAAGCTGCCCCTGTCATCGCCAACAAACCAGATGTCGTAAGCGTTCTCATAGGAAAGTTCGTCATGTTCACGGGTTAGCTCATAGGCGTACTTGGGTATCAAAAATTCCTGATCGGCGACCATCAGGCCGGTTAAGAACACCGACAGCAGGAGGATCGGGGCGAGAATCCGTTTGAGCGACATCCCGGAAGCCATGACGGCAACGAGTTCGTTGCTGCGGGTCATGCGAGTCAGGGAGAATACCGCCGCGATGACGATAATCATACCCGCCATATCCTTGTACCACAGGGCGCAGCGGATGCCATAAAAACGAACGACATTCATCATGACATCCATCATGGTCATTTCATGCCCGGTCGCATCCTCCATTCCTAATAGCTCGGCGAATTCGTCGAGGTTCATAAAGAGATCGATCGTCAGGAACATCCCGATCATAACGAACAGTGAAATGAAGTAGCCGTACAGAAAATTTTTAGCGATATATCGATCGAGTATTTTCATTTTTATTTTTTTAGACAGAATTCACAGGATTAACAAGATTTCCTTTTAGGTTCGTAAGAGTTTTCGGTATATCCACAGGGTCAATATCGCCAGCACCACCAGGCCGAGCCACATCACGGCGACACCGGTTAAAGCCGGGGTCGATGGATTTTTGGTCAGTTCTTTGCCGGCAAGGATGAAGACCACCAATACACCACCGGGGATGGCACTGGCACCGAACGCACTGAGCATATGGCCGCCGCGGAACTGAATGCCGAGGGCGATACCGGTTAAGATCAGGGCGATACTGCCAAGGCCCAAAACCAGCCGGGAATGAATCTCGGAATAAATCTTATTGTCAACCTTCTCTAATTTATAGGGTATTCTTTTGCAAAGTTTTTTGAGCCGATCGCTGCGTGGACCTTTCAGCACGGACGCATCGCTGTCCGCCGCTGAAACAGTTGCCATAATGCCATCCATGGGCACCTTGTCCGCCAGCAATTGTGGAAAGCGGACATTATTAACAAATTTGCGAACAGCTTTGCCCGGTTCAACACCGTGGCGTTTCCACGAAGGACTGTCCAAGGTCATTTCAAGCCGCAGATTCTCATCCTCACCGTCATTCTCAAGGGACATCCTGCCTTTGTTACTGGTGTATTCGACAGTCATTGCGGTCACAAGTTTGTCCACCTGTATCAGTTGGATCGGTGCTTCGAGAATCAGCGTATTGGCCCGATGTGGATCCACTTTGCATTCGCCAACACTCAGATGATAGCTGCGCGACCCATCGGCATCTTCCAATTGATAGTAGCTGTCGGTTTGCTGCATTTGGATATTGATGTCCCGTGCGAGTATCTCTATAGCCAATTGGGCGCGGGCCTGCATAATTAGTTTTCGGATGGGAAAAAAGTTCATCTTATTCTGCTGAATTCGTTTAAGCTGTTCGATCTTCTGGAACTTAATACTGTCGGAAAGCAGGGAGGGAAATTGTGTTTCAATCGTCGTGTCACCGATCTGGCCCCAATCATTTTCGTTAAAACGGTAGGCATTTTTTGCGACAATCGTTGCCTTGTTATAAGTACGGTGCGTTTCAATCCGCACCTTGGCCTGTTCGGCGGTAACAAGCCAACCCGGTTCACCCTCCGGAAGATTGACAATGACAATACCCTCCAGAAGATTTTTTTCGGGGTTGGCACGGTCCGCGTAGAGTCGATACGGACTCCCCGGCAGCGTGTAGGAACCCTTTCGCTGGATATTGCGGAACAAGATGTGCTCGGCGTTAGCCTTGACGCTTTGTTCGCTGCGTTGGATAAACGCCGGGGCGACATAAAAACTTAACATCAAATTCGCCACCGCGACAAAGATGGCCAATGTCAGACCGGGATAGACCAGCGTCCATAAGCTGATTCCGCTGGCACGGCAAGCGTCCAGTTCACGGTCCGAGGCGAAACGACCGTAGATCAGGGAAGAGGCGAATAAGGCGCTCATCGGCAGCACAAAAGTCAGTGCGATCGGCAGGAAATAGCCGAGTAAATGGATGATCTGACCGGGACTGATGCCGAAGTCCTGGAACATCGGGACCAGCAGACCGACGCTGATCATCAGTGTCAACACCACAGTCGCCAGAAAAAAGGACCGAAACAATTCACGAAATATGTACCGATGCAGGGTTAAAACCATTGTTTAGTTCTTAGTTCGTAGTTCGTAGATTACAGTTTTAGCTCACAATCGCTGGTATTGTGCCAGAAAGTAACTGATTTGACAACAGAAATCTGTAACGACTACGGATTAACATCCGGCTTTGAAGCGGAGCGGCCAAATACGGTTAAAAAGAAGGTCTTGGCGGCTGATTTGGAGTCTTCGAGGATCATATAGAGTGCCGGGACGAGAATCAGCGTAATGATGGTCGCGAAGAGTACGCCGAATGCCAGTGAGACCGCCATCGGAATCAGAAAACGAGCTTGTAAGCTCTTTTCGAGCATCATCGGCATCAGACCGCAGAAGGTCGTCAGCGTTGTCAGCAGGATCGGGCGAAAACGGCGCGTTACCGAATCGCGGATCACCTGTTTTAAGGCAATGCCTTCGGCTCGCTCACGATTGATCAGGTCAATCATGATCAGCGAATCATTGACAACGATACCGGTCAGCGCGACAATCCCGAAGACCGACAAAATGGATAACTGAAAACCCATCACAATATGCCCGACCAGCGCACCGACCAGTCCAAACGGAATCGCCGACATGATAATCGCCGGCTGCATATAACTGCGGAACTGGACCGCCAGCAATCCGAAAATCGCCATCATCGCAATAATCGCACTGGTTCCCAAACTTTTAGCCACATCCTGCTGGTCGCGCTGCTCGCCTTCGAAATCATAGGACAGGCCCGGATATTTTTCACTGAGCGCTGGCAGCACCTTATGTTTTAGATCCGCAACCACTTCGTTACTGGTCGTAACCGACTGATCCACATCGGCCGTTACACTGACCACGCGGCGGCGGTCCGTACGATTGATAGCGGCGTAACCGCGACCCAGATGCACGGTCGCCACTTCCCTAAACGGAATCTCGGTGCCGTCTTTGAGGCGAATCCTCATATTTTCAACATCTGCCAGCGAAGTTCGCTCATCCTCCGGATAGCGAACCATCACACGAATGTCATCCCGGCCGCGCTGGACCCGCTGGACCTCGTCGCCGTAGAAACCCTGCCGCACCTGTCGGGCTAAGTCTTCCCATGTCAACCCCAGCATTCGGCCGCTATTGGTCAGCGATAGTTTCAGTTCCAGTTTTCCCGCCTCGAAAGTATCCGAAATATCATACACACCACTATATTCGGCGAGAACCTGTTTCATCTCCTCAACCGCCGCCAACAGTACCTCGAAATCGCGATGGCTCATCTCGACATAAATCGCAGTGCCACCGTGAAACAAGGACGAGGTAAATGTCAAACTCGAAACGCCGGGGACCTGCCCCACTTCTTCTCGCCACATACCGGCGATTTTTTCTGACGAGTATTCACTATCCCGGTATTCCCCTTTGAGCAATTGAATATTGATCTCTGCCGCATGCGAACCGCTGTCCGAAGAGGTTGGCGGGCCGCCGGCATCGCCGCGAGTGAATGGTTGCTGGCCGATATCGGTGGACATATGCACGAACATCGGCTGCAGCGGCTCGTTTTCGTTTCCTAATCCGACTTTCATCTTAAGTTTTTCCCAGACGGAATGGTTGCTGTTTTCCCGGCGTTCGGTTTCTATTCGTTCCTCAATACGCATCGCGGCGTCTTCGATCCGAGCAACCACCTCGCGCGTCTGCTCAACGCTGGTTCCCATTGGCATCGACAGCGACGCCCACACATTATCCGACTCGACCTTGGGCAGCAGGGAGAACTTGATAAACCCGCCGCTGACATAGCCAATCGCGATACACAAAACCAGAAACGCACAGGCCACCGTTGCATAACGCCAACGAACCGCCCATTGCACGAAGGGGGCAAACCATTTCTCAACGAATAATTCCAGGTGCACGCGCACCCATCGCTGGACTCGTCCCACTATGCCCAGATGTTCACGTTTGGAGGCAATGGGGCGTCCACCGGATAAATGCGCTGGCAGGATCAACAATGCCTCAATCAATGAGAAAGCCAGCACCGGGATCACCACCATCGGGATGACGCGGATGAACTTACCGAAAATGCCGTAGATATAGAGCAGCGGCATAAACGCGAAGATGGTTGTCAGCACCGCCATTGTTACCGGGGCCGCCATTTCACGGGCGCCTTTGATCGCCGCTTCGACCGGCGTCATCCCTTGTTGACGATATTCAAAGATATTTTCACCGACGACAATCGCGTCATCAACCACGATACCCAACGCCAGGATAAACCCAAACAGCGACATCATATTGATTGAGGTGTCCAGATACGGCATCATCCAGAAGGCCCCCATAAACGAAATCGGGATACCCATTGTCGTCCAAAACGCCAGCCGTAAATCCAGAAACAATGCCAGTACAATGAAGACAAGCACTAAACCAAACAACGCATTTCTTTTCAGCAATCCAAGACGCGCTTCCAACATCTTGGAACGATCAAACCAAGTACCAACAGAGATCCCTTCGGGCAATGAGTTGCGATTATCTTCAATATACTGTTTAACAGTCGCCACCAAATCCAGCAAGTTTTGTGTGCCCACGCGATAGACCTGCAACTGCACCGAGCGTTTGCCGTCAAAATAGCTCGCCTTGTCGGAATCTTCAAAGCCGTCAATCACCGTGGCAATATCAGCCAGGTGAACGGTTGTCCCATCGGGTCGTGTCAGGACGACGATCTTTTCAAACTCGCCGCCGCGATAGCGCTGGCCCTTGGTACGAATCAGAATTTCACCGCCGGTGGTCTTGACCGAACCGCCGGGCAGGTCCAGCGATGCGTTTCTGACTGCTTTTGAAATATCGCTAAAACTCAGCCCATATCGACGCAAGTTTTCTTCCGACACTTCAATCGAAATTTCATACCGGCGAGCACCGGTCACATCCACCTGTGAGATATTGGGCATCGCGGTTAATTCGTCCCGCATCTGCTCGGCCAGTTCCTTCAGCGTTCGTTCGGATACATCGCCGTACAGCACCATTGTAATGACATGATTGCGAATTGTTTCTTCTTTGATGATCGGTTCTTCGGTCTCTTTAGGGAAAGTGATAATGCGATCCACCGCGGCCTTGACATCATCCAGCACCTCGCTGTTATCGGCAAAGTCCGCAATCTCAATCATCACAAACCCCATCCCCTCGGTTCCAACCGAACGAAGGCGTTTAACACCGTCTAAACCCGCAACGGCCTCTTCCACGCGGATACAAACGCCCTCTTCCGCTTCGGCAGGCGTAGCACCCAAATACGGTACCTGAACTGTAATAATATCAACGCTCATCTCCGGAAACATCTCAACGATGTTCGTTTTTAAGCTCATGATGCCACCAATGATGATCAACAGCATTAGCAGGTTCGCCGCAACATGGTTATGGGCAAACCAAGCCAAAGGACCTTTTTTTTCATTTAAAGTGTTCACTGCAAAACTCCTGTTTAGGAATACATTCCTAATTTTCGTCATCGATCATGATGCGAATGGTCATGCCGTTGGTAACGGTTCCCAATGCGCTGGTAACGACAAAATCGCCTTCACTTAGCCCGCTTGAAATATAGGCAAACTCCCGGTCCATCCGAACGATTTCGACAGGTTGAATTGTCAGCTTTCTTGTTTCGCCAGTCCCCTTAGCCACCCAGACTTCAGTACCCCGGCGAATCGCATAACGCGGCAGACGATAGATACCCTTGACTTCCTTACCCTGAATATCCACCCGAACAAACATCCCCGGCGACAGCGGTGGACGACCGGACTTTGTCTTAAACGGATCGGGAATCTGGGCAACAACATGAACCATACGGGATTTTGGGTCGATCCGACCTTCGGTACGAACCAGCCGCCCTGCCCAGGTGTGTTCAGCACCGGCAAATTCCGCAAAAACAGTTACGGCAGCATAGTTATTCTCTCCGTTATGATTGCTGTTGAGCGGTACGGCGAACCATGCCAACTCCGCATCCTCCAGCGGAACAACGATTTCGACTACATCGGTACGATAAACCGTGGCAATGGATTTTCCAGCAGTAATGAACTGGCCAACATCAATATTAGTCGCCACAACTCGCCCGTCGAACGGCATCGTGATCGTCGTTCGTTCCAGGTCGAGCTTTGCCTTGGCCAGTCGGGCCTTGGCGGCGCTTAGCTGGGCCTGTGCATTGCGAATCTGCGGCCCGCGAAAAACCAGTATCGAACTCGGCTGTTTGTCGGGATGCAGCTTTTCCCACTCCTGATGGGCAATATCCGCCTCGGCCTTTTCCTGTTCGACCTTGACTTCGGCCTGCGCGACTGCGGCGGCGGCGGCTTCGACGGCCAACGAGTAATCGGTTTGTTCGATTACCACCAAGGGTTCATCGGCCTGAAAAAACCCACCATTGACAAGCTGCCGATGGCACTGCATGACCTTGCCCGATACCTGCGGCACGACCTGAACCTCCATTCGCGGTTTAACCGTCCCGAACCCCTGTACCGTCATTTGCAACGATTCGGGATACACCTGTATCGCATTCAGCAAAGGAGCGGATACATTTTGCGTCTTTTTCTCCGGCGGCTGGCGAAATAAAGACATCATTTTCGCAGTGACTATCGCAGCCACAACAATCACAACAACCAAAACAAGCTGGGTAAGTGATTTTTTCATTTTTTATCATCTCCTGCGGATATTCTTTCTTCGATTCCCCAATCACCGCCGATGGCGAGGAACAATTCTACACGGGCCTTCCAAAGATCGCCCTGCGACAAAGCCAGTTCATTTTCCGCCAATCGCCGACGGCGTTCAGTTTCCAGCACCAGCAGAATCTTATCAACACCCTGCTTATAGCGGTCGGCCGCCAGTCGTTCGGCATGTTGGGCCTGCTCAAATCGATCGGTTAGCTGTGTGATTCGCTCTGTGAGTTTCTGCTGTTTGACCAAGGCATCTTCGACCTCACGCATCGCATTCAGCACCGTACCGGCATAGTGGGCCGCGGATTGACGAGCTGTGGCCTCGGCGGCTTTGACACCGGCCTTTAGGCGGCCACCTTTGTAAATCGGGGCCATGGCGTTCAGGATCGCCGCGTAAACCTGATTCTCTGATAAGGTTAAGTCGCTAAAATGCTCCGACGCATACCCCCCTGTCGCCGTCAGGGTCAGGTCGGGATACATCTGTGCAATGCGAACGCCGATTCGTTCAGTTCCAGCGGCCAATCGCATCTCAGCGGAACGAACATCGGGGCGACGATCCAACAAATTCGCGGGTAAACCGGCCGGAATCGGCGACAGCGCGGGCAGTTTCGGCAGTGTTTGCGACAATTCGGTCGTTGTTTCCGGCGCCTGTCCGCACAGAACATCCAATGCGTGCAGTGTCAGAATGAGCGATTGCTCGACGAGTGCTTTTTGTGCCTTGGCGTTGGCGAGATTTTCTTTGGCGATATAAACATCCACCGCCGGTGACAGTCCTTGCTGGTAGCGACGGTCAATAATTTCCAATGCTCTTTCCCAGTTGGAAATCGTCTGAGCGTTAATCTCAAGCAGTCGCTGCTGCGTGGCAATATCAATCCGCGTGGCGATCACCTGGGCCACGACCACATGGGCCAATGCCTGCCGGTCATTTTCGGTCGCGAACAGGTCGTACTCGGCGGCTCGTTCGGCCCGGCGGAGTTTGCCGAAGATATCAACCGTATAGCTGACGGCCAGATCCAGCGTATAGCCCTGTGCAATAAAACTTTCGCGACCGCCCGGAAAATTGAAGTTGACTTTTTGTCGTGTGCGGTTAAACCCCAGTCCTGCTTCCGGCAGGCGGGTGCCATAGGCCTGTGTCAGAAAAGCACGCGAGCGGTCAATCGCCGCCGCGGCCGCAACCAGATCGGTATTGCGCAAAAGTGCCTTTTGGACCAGTTCATCGGTTACCGGATCATTGAACCGCTGCCACCAGCCGTTGGCGATGTTTGGGTCATTGGCATCGGCCCACTGCTCGGGGAGCCAAGAATAACCCTCAAGTGAATCGGCAGCCGTTACGGGCCGCTCATAGTCGGGGCCGACATTGCATCCGGCAAGAGCCAATACGACTATCAATAGTGAGGGTACTATAAATCGCATCGACATCAACCGCCCTCCTGATTCGGATTGGCGTATCCGCGAATTCCCGCCGCAACGAACCGCACCATGTGGTCCAGTAAATCGTCGATACTTAGGTTTGGCATTGTTTCCTGATAAAAGTCCATAAACAAAAACGGGTGCAGGATCGCCCCGTCGATGGAGAAGACGATCAGCAGTATCTTATCCGGGTCAATGCCCGGTACTAACTGCAGTATGGCTCGGCCAAGCCGCTCAAATAACTGTGTTTTCATTTCGCTGGCAAACGAATTGCGGTCGATCTGCTGATTTAGAACCGCCCGCACAAGCAGCCGCAGCACCTTGCCGCCCGTTTCGTTTTCAATCACGCTGCACATCACCGGTTTCATCACCGCTCGGAGCAAATCCTCCAGTGAGATACCCGGATCAGTCATAACTCGATCAATGGTCTCTATGTTCCGCTGGATCATTATTCCAAACTGCCGCCGGAACATTTCGGCATAGAGCTTGTCTTTGCCGCCAAAATGGTAGTTAACCGCCGCCAGATTGCACTCCGCTGCGGCGGTCAGTTCACGAACGGATACTCCGTCATAGCCATTTTCGCAAAAAAGGGCCTCCGCAGCATCAAGAAGGCGGTTTTTAGTATCTTCCTGCTGGCTATTCTGATTAAGAACCGGTTTAGTCTGTCCCATTGCATGTACCTGATTAAAAATTGAAACAACTGTTTCAAACAACAGTATAAAACGATTGTTTTAGTTTGTCAAGCGAAAAATTCAAAAGAATTGGGGCATCTGGTGTGGCATAACAGACTTATGGACATCCCCCCGCGAACGGTTACAGGGTTTTATATTCTGGACAACGGCGCATAGGAAAACGCAAGTCCTCGTTTTATAAGAACCTGCGTTAATCGGGGTGACAGGACTTGAACCTGCGACCTCATGACCCTCAGCTTAGCGAGGGGTTTGTAAGTCTTTGTGGTAAAACGCTTAATAACTGTTAACAAAAGACTTATGACACGGCCCGAAGACCAAGCGAACGGCAAACGAGTACCAAACGAGCCTGTTTGGCACGCACTTTGGCACGCGCGCGGGTTTTCATAGGCAAGACCGATCCATGTTTCAGTT
>NBLM01000069.1 GCA_002084585.1 Planctomycetales bacterium 4572_13
TCGGAAACGAACAACTCATTGCCGCAACCGGCACATCGATAGATTCCCGGTTCAAAAAAGTGGTCGTATTTTCCGGTGAAGGGCCGCTCGGTGCTTTTTTCTCTGAGAATCGTGTATTCGGCGCGTGTGAGCTTTTGTTTCCATTGGCGTTCGGTTTGGGGGATCGCCGGTTCGCTATCTTTATTTTCAGGTTCCATTACGGGGTCCTTTGCAGCAGAAGGGCGGTTCGGTTCAGGGGGCATTGTGGGCAGAGACCCCTTTTCCAGCGACAGCATCGCCGAAACGATTATGGGTACAGTTAAGTGAATAAGAATCTGGTTCATGTTTCTCCTACGCTGGCCGGCCCCAGATAGTTCACTTTTACAGATTTATCATCTGAAGCATTGACTGTAAGGGCTATTTGCGATATTGTGACACCGTCTTAACAATCAAATTCGAGGGATAATTAAATGAACGGACTTACTCCGGTCGTGATTACGATCATCTTTATTGCCTTATCCACCTTTGTCGGTGCGTTTATCAAAGGACGCAAAAAAGACAAGTGCCTCAAGGCGTTTAGCGGCTTCATCATCACGCTGGAAGATGTCAGCGGCAAACGAATCTGGGGGCGGCTGAATGTCGAAGCGACGGGGATGGAACTGATGTACACCCAGGAACACGACGATGCGGACGGACACATCGAGTCCAGCTATATGCTCTATAAATATGAATACGGCAATATCTCGTCGCTGATTCGCTATCACGATTACCTGTCCAAAGAAAATCTCAAACGACGGGATGCGGAATTAAAAAAGACCTATCACCCCGGCTGGTCGCAGCGGACTCGTCGAAAAATAGCCAATGTGTTTAAGACCGTCCGCGATTCGATTATGGAAGTATCCAATGTGCTTCTGTCTCAGGCCAAAAAGACAACCGGCGCCGGTACAATGCTCAAGACACAGGATAAATATGTCTCGCAGATGAAGAATCAGATGATCGGGTCGGTGGATACGGCGTATGAGCCGTTTCTGGAAAAATACATCGGCCATCGCGTCATCGCCGAGTTCCTGCACAAAGATCAGCCGGTGGAACTGGCAGGCGTATTGAAGGATTACACCGCAGAGTTTATCGAACTGCTGGATACAGAGTATTGGACCGGCAAAGAAGACCAGCGAAAAAAAGCGGACCTTATTCTGCCTCGCAAGCGGGCGGTCATACGGCATTTAGCAGAGTAAAGCTATGTTGAAACTCATAAAAAAAACGGTTTACCTCAATCGTTATGTGCTTACCGCGCTGTCGATACTGGTTCTGTTTAGCGGTTGCCAAGTCGGTTCCCGGCCGCGGCTGCGCAGGAGTGACTTTTTCGGCAATCCGTGGGGGATGCGGTTTGCCGATCCGAACAACCTCGGCCACCACTGCCTTGATCATTGCCGCGATGAGAAATTGGGCCTGGTTTACACCTGCCGAGCGGGGTTTGTCGATTTGGGCCACCTGCGTGAAGCCGCCGACCGCACTTACTCCATTGCTCAGACCACCTATAAAAATCTGATGCAATCCAATACGAATTACTCATACGCTGTGATCGAACCGTCGCACTACTACATCACACTTGCCTACCCCGACCACTGGCAAGACTACACCGTACAGGAAAGAGGATTCATCGCACAAGAAATATCCGTGCAATTGGGCCAGTATCTGGCGCACACCAGTCTGATCTGGCACGAGATATTGACATGGTATGGTTTTTCTTCTTCCTGGTTTTTTTCTGAAAACATCTCCGCTTTTTCACCCGAAGACCCCTATTCGGATGTACTGGGAACTCATTTGGCAGCCACTATTCTAAACGAGCCGCCGTGCTTTTATGATGAAAGCATCTATGAGCAGGTGATGACGACACGGATTGATGAAATGCTGAAAGAACTCGATGTCCAGCCGATCAAAATCGCGAAACAGGCCCTCGAGGCAGTCAAAGGCCAGTGGTATGACGGCGGCTATTACTTCTTTGTGAAGATGAAAAAACGAGATTTCGATGTGGGTTTTGATGACGGGATTGTTGCACCCTGGCAGGTTCCGGGGATATGTCTCGATGCAGAACCACAGGATTGCCCGGCTCCAAATCTTGGCTTTCTGAACAAATACGGATTCGAGGTCCATATACAGATCGACCCGGTCGAATTTCAAAAGGGGCAGATTTACAAAGTACTTGGACTCAAACACTCAGATCGGATCACACCGGATATTCATTTTCCAATCATCATAGAGAGTATCAGAAAAAAAGCCAAACAGCTTAATGGTAACGATGTTGACACCCCTGACCAAGACGAAACCGCTTTGAAACCAAACACTACGCGCGTAACAAAGGATGATTAGAATGTCCTTAAAAAAAGATGCCTTATTTTCTTTTTTTGCCGTAATTTGTTTAGCCGCGGTAGTGTCCACCGCCGGGTGCAGTTTTACCGGCGGGCCGCGAGGTCGATGGGGCTTTACGCCGCAGGTCAGCTATGGCGACCCCAACCGGTTAGGCACGCACTCTTACAGTTTCGGTGGCAGTGAGGGATTTGGCATCTTCTACACGCTTCGCGGCGGGTCAATCGATCTGGACCATGTCCGCGGCGCCGCCGACCTGACCAAATGCGCCTATATCCGCGCCAATGCGGCGATAAAAAAAGGACGCAGCGGCTTTAGCGTCAGCCCGGCCTTTGAAATAACGACCAACAAAGTGAAATTCCAATACCCGCCGAACTGGGATGCCCTGCCGCAAGCAGAAAAGGATCGAATCGCCCACGAAGCCGCTTTGATTATTGCCCCCGTCGTCGGCTATAATTCCACGCTGTGGCACGAAATGATCACATGGAAAGGAACGCATTTTATGCTCATTGAGCCGGAGCATACCTCCGCGTTTTCGTGGGACGACTTGTATTCCAATCTAACCGGTGTCGAACTGGCGATACAGGCGATCAAGAACGGTCATATCGCCAATACCGATTACGACCGGACGATGACTTCGCTGATCGCGGAAGAACTCCAAAAGCTGCAAGTGGTCTCGCGAGCAAAGGCCATTGAGATCACCGAGTCGGTACGCGGCTCATGGCACAAAACCGGGCGACTGATGAAGCGGAACATGGACTCCGGCTACGATGACGGCACGGTAACGCCGACGATCATCCCCGGCTACACGGACCAGCCGCCAATCTCCCGCACGATGCCAACCCTCGACGGTCTGGACGAACTCGGCATCACGGTTAAATACACCATTCGTTCGATCTATCTCGAAAATAGCGAGCTGAAAAAAATCGCCGGGACTAAAAGCGCCGTCGAGCCAACCCAACATTTTCCAACAATCATGAAAAACATCGAAGCCGAAGCCATCAACAAATACAACTACCAAATTCGATAAATCCGCAACCGGTGCGGCGCTTTTTCTTGTTTCCCAACGCACAGAGTTGGTGTGGAAATGTTCATTTTTTTATCACCTCTTCAGGCCGCCCAAGGCATCCCTTCGGGAGTTTTGACAATAGCGAATCAACAAAGCGGTGTGTCCCGATGGCATCCGGAGTGTGGGCGTCGGACCCATAGACCAGTTTCACACCTGCATCCAAGGCGATTTCATAGATATAATGCCATTGCCCATGCCATTGGCCCGCGATGCGGCCACCGGTCAACTCATTCATCTCCCAAGCGATGTTGCTCTTTGCCGAGCGGGCCGCCGCTTCTTCGAAGACTTTCAGCGCATCATCAAAAAACCCCTCTAAATCAACCGCACTGGCCAATAATCTGCCCGGATGGGCGAGCGTATCAATCGCCGCTCGACGCCCAATGTTCCATAAACTGCTCATCGGACAGCGAGTTCTCATCGGGACTGTGTGGATAGTTGCCTACCATCGGCACATAATGAAACCCCGCAATCACATAATCCAGCCCAACAAGGTTACTCGTCACCAGCCGCCCGTCGGTATGGCTGTAGTCCACATCCACCTCAGCCCCGACATAGACTTTCAGCGATGGAGCATACGCGGCGACATCGGCGCGAATCTTCGCCATCGTCGCATGGTCAGCGGACTTGAAAATATGGTCGGTAATCGCAATCGTTGAAAGCCCTAACGCCTCGGCTTGAACGCAAATCGCCTCCACCGTCATCGGCACCGCGTGGCCGCAATAGGCGGTGTGCATATGTAAGTCGTAATCAATCATTTTGTCTTTTTCGTTTTATCGTCAGCACTAATGCGACTGCAAATCCGATGGGGATGATGAAGACAACCGCCCCTGTCCCCAAACTCTTGGCGACAGGCCCTAAAAGAATCGGCATCGCCGAAGCGATCAGCCAAACGCCTCCGACGACCCAGCCCATACGATGGCCAAAGCTGGTTCCCTTGCAGTTTCTCGCGATGCTGACCAAAATCGGATAGACACCAAAACAAAAAAATCCCCCAACAAACAACAGCCCCATCGCCCATCGATATTGTATCAAAAACAAATATGCTATAATAAACGGAACCCCAGCGATTAACATTCGGCGAATCATCCTGAACTCGCCGATCCGATGTGCCGGACGCGACATCGCAACCGCGCCAATGCCGCCGGCCACACTCAGCAGCGATACTGCCAAACCGCCGATTGTCAAATCAATCCCCAGATAACGAACATGCTGCGGAATGATCCAGGCAAACACTGTCATCGAACTGGCAACCAATGCGGCAATCGCGACAATCAGCCAGAATGACGGAGCCGATGCTTCGCTGTGGAGCGGTTGGCTCTTGGAAGTGGTATCTTCAATAGCCAACCGCACCCGAACGGCCATCACAACCGCCAGCGATATCACCGAGGCGATGCAGAAAGGAATCAAAGAGCCAAGACCATACCGTGCGTAGAGATGTGTACTCACCCAACCACCAAACGCGAACCCGATGACACCGCCGGACATAAAGACCGCCGATCCGACCGTCGAGGAAATGCCGTCAAGCCGATGCACGGCTCGCAGGAACTCCGGATGTGTCATCCCAAGACCAGCACCGCAGACAATCGAGATCAGGCAAAGCCACAGCAGCGCCGCACCACCGGAAGGCACAACCATAAACATCGCAATCGCACAGGTCAGCAAGAACCCCAGGTACAAAAACAGCGGCCGTTCTTTCGTCGGGCGGCTGTGTCCGATGAGCAGTTGGATACCGTTGGCCGACACTAAAAACACCGTCAGCAAGACCGCACCAGCGGCGACACTTAACTGAAATGACTCCTGAAACGCGGGCAGGACCGTATGCATCAATCCGGCAAAACTATCCAGCACAAAATGTGCCGCCGTCAGCGTCAGCAGCTGCCCCCATTGGGCGCGGTATTCACTCTGCATGGATAGGCCGCGCACACTATTGGGCAGGGACAAAGATTTTGCCGGTCAGCTTTTCGTAGGCCTCAATGTACTTGGCGGAGGTCTTTTCGATGATTTCAGCGGGCAGTTCGACGCCGTCGCCGGATTTGTCGAAATTGATTTCTTCGAGGTAGTTTCGCACGAACTGTTTGTCGAAACTTTCTTGGTCACGACCGGCTTCATATTTATCCGCCGGCCAGAACCGTGACGAATCCGGTGTGAGCGCCTCGTCGATCAGGATGATTTTACCATCAACCACGCCCCATTCAAACTTGGTATCGGCCAGCAGGATTCCCTTGGTCGCCGCATACTCGCTTGCCCTTTGGAATATTTCGATGCTTTTGTCCCGAATAAACGCGGCGGCCTCTTCGCCGATGAGCTTCACACATGACTCAAAGTCGATATTCTCATCATGAGCGCCCAGTTCGGCCTTGGTCGAAGGTGTAAAGATCACTTCGGGGAGCTTTTCGCATTGCTTTAGGCCCGTAGGCAGTTCGATTCCGCAGACGGTTCCTTCACGCTGGTATTCTTTCCAGCCGGAGCCGGTGATATAGCCGCGAACGATGCACTCGACCATCAGGACTTTAGTCTTTTTAACCAGCATCGTCCGCCCGGCGAGTTGTTCGGGATAATCGCAGAACGGCGGCGGAAAATCGGCCACCTGATTACTGATTAAGTGGTTTTCGACCACACCATCCAAAAACTCAAACCAAAACTTTGAGATGTCCGTCAAAACCTGCCCTTTATGCGGAATCCCTGATTTCATAATCACATCGAATGCGCTAAGCCGATCCGACGCCGCAATTAAAAGCGAATCGCCCAGATCGTAAATATCGCGAACCTTACCGTGTTTGCACTGAACACCGTCAATTTCTGTCTGTAAAACCACATTAGCCATAATCCTGCTCCATTCTCTTTGTTTTTGGTCTTTTATTAAAACACAAGTATCCTGCCTGTGCTATACCTTGGTAATCCAAAGAACCTGCAGTATATAGCGAGCGTCGCCAAATGAAAACCCAAAAGTTAGGGGAAATGTGCCTGTCAAGGGAACACCGTCCATACGGGGGGACAGATGTCGGGGTACACGGTACAAAGAGCGTGTTTACCGCGATGAGCTACTGTCAACGCGGCGCAGGCAGAACGCCCGCGTTCGATTAACCCTTCATTTTCTGGGCGATGTTCATACCAATGATCTGTGCGACGAAGATCGCCAAATAAACCGGGCCTGTAACGGCCTCCATAATCGCCAGAATTTTCGCGTAGTTGGCAACCGGGGCAATGTCGCCATACCCCAGCGTCGTCAGTGTTGCAAAGCTATAATAATAGCAATCTAAACCGGCCGTTTCTTTTGAGACATTGGTTAACGCATTCGGGTCAAATGTCAGCAAAATCATATACAAAACAGCCCAGAACAATCCCAGAAGAAAATAGATACTGATGCCGCCTTTGATCGTATCTTCCGAGACAGTGGTTCCGGAGGATATTTTGGTTATCAAAATCGCAATCGCCAAAAAGAAAAAAACAGCGTAAAGAGTCAACAGTACCAAAAGACCCTCATCCGCCAAGTCCTTGGCCGTAACAGAAATAACCAGATTGAAGAGAAAGGCAAACACCCCGACTGAGAAGACCGCCAGAAATATTTTGCGGGACAGGCCAACCCACAGGGCCGGGGCAATCGCAATCAGCAGCAGCAGCGGAACAATTGGAAGTTTTGTTTTACTTGTCTGAAGAAGAGGATAGGCAATAAGAATAACAACCTCTGTCATCAACAGGTAGTTAAACTTATTTTGCAGTAGATATTCCCAGTTTATCTTCATTCGTACCTTTTCTATGGGAACAGACCTACTCTTTGCCTGTTCCACTGAATTTCCCATCACCAATCGTTTCATTTACTCTGGTTTTCAAAGACCGCGAAATCATACTTTTGTTTCTTTGATTCTAAAAATTGCTGTATAAAGAACTGGTATTACGAACAATGTTAATAGGGTCGCAAAGGCCAGGCCGAACATAATCGTTACTGCCATCGCCACAAAAAACGCATCCTTCAGCAGAGGAATCATCCCCAATACGGTTGTCGCGGCGGCCAGTGTTACCGGGCGAATACGCGACACACCGGAATCGGCAATGGCCTGAAAAGGATCTTTGCCGGTGGCAAGTTGCGCATTGATTTCATCAACCAATACAACTGAGTTTTTAATCAACATTCCCGTTAAGCTCAAAAAGCCCAGCAGTGCCATAAAGCCAAAGGGCTGACCCATCAACAGCAGACCAATCGTAACACCAATAAGCGCGAGCGGAACCGTAGCAAAAATGACCAGCGGTTGCTTAACTGAGTTGAACAAAATAATTACCACCAGTACCATAAACAAAAAGATAATGGGCAGCATCTTTTGTAAACCCGAAATGGCGTCATTGGAATCCTCATATTCACCACCCCACACAAGGGAATACCCTTCCGGTAATACGATAGCTTCAACCTTAGGTCTCAGCTTATCAAAAACAAGCGTCGCCTGTTTTCCAGTGTGAGGGTCACATCGAACCGTCAGCGTCGGCTGACGGTTTCGGCGGCGGATAATCTGATTCTCGGAAACCATTTTAAAATCGGTTACGACCTGCTGAATCGGAATAAATCCACGAGCAATCGGACTGTATATCTGTATATTGGCCAATTCACGAGCATCAGCCCGTTCCGATTCCGGATTACGGTACATAATCGGAATCAACTCGTCCCGCTCACGATAATAGCCAACCGCCGTTCCGTCCGTCACGGTCTGAAGTGCTCGTGCAATATCTTTGCGTGTCAACCCAGCATTACGGGCGGCTGTATCAGAAACAATCGGCCGCAATAAGGGAACCCGTTGACACCAATCTGTATTGATATCCACTGCGCTCGGTTCATCTCGCATAATCTGCTGGACTTTATCGGACAAATCACGCAGAACATCTGGATCAGAACCCCGCAAACGAACTTGTATTTTATTGGCTTCACCCGGCCCCAGCATAAAGCGTCTGCAGAAAGCTTGGGCCTCAGGGCAATTTTCCTTGAGAAATATGTCGCACTTGGCCATTAGATCGTCAACAAGGCGGTAGTCCTCAACTGAAACCAAGACCAAACCGTACGCCGAATTTGACTCCTCCGGCGTATAGGTCAGAAGAAATCGTATGGCTCCCTGGCCAATGATCGAGCTGATGTCTGTTACGCCCTCCTGTTGATGGACCCATTTTTCAAAAATCTCAACATGTTTCTCGGTCTTTTTAATATGTGTTCCCTGCGGCATCCAGAAATGCACCATGAACTGGGGTCGCGTTGAGTCGGGAAAGAAACTTTTCTTCACGAAACCAAATCCGTACACCGATAGTGCCAAAAAACCCACTAAAATAACAATTACCAGATAACGCCTTCGCATACAGGCGACCAGCAGTTTTCGATAGCTTTGATAAAACACTCCGCCGTAAGGGTCCTCATCACCTTCAAGCTTTTTAACTTTCAAAAAAGAAGAAGCCGCCAACGGTGTTACCGTAATCGCCAGTACCCAGCTCAACATGAGTGAATACAAAAGCACCTGATAAAGTGAACGGCAATACTCGCCTGTACTGTCCTTTGAAGTTCCAATCGCCGCAAATGCCAGAATCGCCACACAGGTCGCTCCAAACAACGGCCACATCGTCTGCTGGACAATGTCTACCGCCGCATCTTTTTTGCTCATTCCCTTTTGAGCACCAATCAGGATACCATCCGCAATTACAATGGCATTATCCACCAACATTCCTAAGGCAATAATCAAAGCCCCCAAGCTGATACGCTCAAGCATCACATTCTTGATGGACATCATGACGAAAGTCGCCAGAATGGTCAGAAGCAAAACGCCCCCAATTAAAATACCACTGCGAAACCCCATCGCGAAAACCAATACGACGACAACAATAATTATCGCCTCAACCAGATTAACCACAAAACTGCCAATTGAATCGGTAACGCTATCACCCTGATGGGAAACGATGCCAATTTCCATTCCGATAGGGGTTTCGGCCTGCAATTCCTTGAGTCGCTGGCTGACTGCCTGGCCCATCGTAACCACATTGCCTCCCGCAGCTGTCGAAATGCCCAATCCGACCGACCGCATGCCGTTAAACCGAAGAATCACTCCGGGAGGGTCCACATAACCGCGACGAATGGTCGCAATGTCTCTTAAAAACAGCTTTGTTTCTCCATCTGCTGCCAGCAGTGAAACATTTCCGATGTCCTCGATTGAAGTCAGCTCACCGGTAGGGAAAATACGCACATACTGACTGCCAACTTCAATATTTCCTGCATCCGAAACCATATTCTGACCGGCCAAAGATGCATAAATAAGTTTCGGAGAAATTCCCAACTGAGCAATTCGCTCCCTCGGTATTTCCACATACACCCGCTCCTGCCGAACACCAAAGAGCGTTATATCCGCAACATCCTGAACCAAAAGGAGTTCCCGGCGAAGCAGTTTACTGTATTCATAAATTTCTTTGTCTGTGTAGCCATCACCGTAGATGGCAAAAAAGATACCATACACATCACCAAAATCATCCCAGACCAACGAGGTTGAAGTGCCGGGCGGCAAATCGTCCTGCACATCATTGACTTTACGGCGTAGTTCATCCCAAACCTGCGGCAAATCGTCAGCCGTATACTTATCCTCGATCTCCACTTCAATCGATGAAAAACCCGGCATCGACAGACTTGTGATATACTTGAGCTGACCCAGCTTCTGAATGGCTATTTCAACTTTGTCTGTCACCTCATCGGAAACTTCCATAGCCGTAGCCCCAGGGTAGTAGGTAATAACCCTTGCTGTCTTAACGGTAAACTCCGGGTCCTCTAGACGACCTAATTTGTTGTAGGATTTTATGCCACCAAAAAACAGTAACAGTGTTATCACAATCGTGATAACTTTTTTGTCAATCGCAACTTGCGCGATATTCATTAGTTCTTCTCCTGTTTGTTTTCAATAAGCTTGTATTCCCGAACCTGCTGGCCCTCGCTGAGCAAGTGGACACCTTGGGCCGCAATCCGGTCGCCGCTGTTGAGTCCATTAAGAATCTCGACATCGTCGCCTATGGTCTCTCCAATAGTTACATCCTGCCGATGAACCACTAGTACATCACCCTTTTTTTGAATTTTCCAGACATAGTACTGCCCCTGTCCGTCAATGGGCACCCTATCAATCGGCACCACAACATGACCGGTTCCTGAAAAGGCCTCTTTAATTGGATACTCCCGCAGCGTCGCCGTCATACCGGGCAAAATATTATACTTATCCTGAACCGGCATTGTGAAAGTAACAGTATAGGTTTGCGTCTTGGGATCAGCCTTGGTGGTGTACTCCCTCACCTCAACATCAAACTCTGTATCCGGCAATGGGTCAAAAGTAACCGTATGACGGAACTTTCCTTTCGACTCTCTGTCCCTAAGAAGCCGCTCCTGTGGAACGGAAGCTTCGACTTCAATATAATGCACATCCTGAATCCCCAAGATGGGTTCTTTGCGGGTTATTGTTTCATACTCTTCGATAAAAGTATCGGAAATAATCGCATCATAAGGGGCTTTCAAAACGGTATCTTCCAAATCCTTACCAGCGATATTAAGATTGGCGTCGGCCTGGTCATAGGCGGACTGGGCATTTGTCAGGTCTGTCCTAGAAACAGCACCGGTCTCAACGGCCTTCCGGATACGCTGTAAATAAATCTCGGCCTGGTCATAGGCCGCCTTGGCGGCATTGCGACGATTGCGAAAATCACGGTCGTCCAGCTTTGCGAGAATCTGCTAACTTGAAATGCCAGAATGGCTTTGTTTTTGGCAGCCACTTTGCCAGGGTAATCACGAACGGCGGGCTGTGATACTTTTCCGACTGTGAACATCTTTAACGGACGAACCGGCTGAAGTTCCTCAACGGCCTCCCCACCAAAATCCACCAAAAAAATTCCACCAATAACACAAACAAGGACTATCGTACCAACAATCCATCGTACTGTTTTAGATTTTATTTTTAAAACCATAACTATCTCTCCAATTCAATGTCTTTATTGTTCAGTGTTTGATGTCTGCTGGGCGGATTCCGGAACTTCTGTTTGGGTTGCATCAACCGACCACCCCCCCCCCAGTGTTGTGTAGATGCGTGCTAAGGCCTTTGCAACCAACCCTCGACTCGTCGCCATCTCGTCCTCTTGGTCGACAAGGGATCGCTGCATATCCAGTACATTCTGAAAGTCTGTTAACCCAATCTCGTA
>NBLM01000070.1 GCA_002084585.1 Planctomycetales bacterium 4572_13
GGTCCGTTTTAGTCCGGATTTGATTCGTCGAAAGGAAATATCAATCATTAATGTTCGTCGGCAGAATCATTGTACCCAGCGGGCGATTGATCTGATGGGGCAGGGAAAAGTGAATCTGGACTTTATGATGACGCATCATTACAATTTGGATCAATCAAAAGCGGCATTTGATCTTGTCGCCGGCTACAAAGACGGGGTTGTCAAGGCACTCATAAAGGTCTAACGATGAAAGCATGTATTATCAGCATCGGCAACGAATTGTTGAGCGGCCAGACGGTTGATACAAATGCCACCTGGCTTTCGGGGAAATTGTTTGAGATAGGGATTGTCACCACAGGCAGTTGGGTGGTTCCGGACGAACAACCCCGCATTCTCGCCGCGATTCGTCAGGCATCACAGGACGGCAACCTTATCCTTATCACAGGGGGATTGGGGCCGACAAAAGACGATCTGACAAGACGGGCGGTTGCGGATTATTGGGATGTTGCCCTTGAGTTTCAACCCGAATTATTGGCTCAAATCAGCGATTTTTTTGAAAAACGAGGCAAAAAAATGGCCCCCAACAATCGTTCTCAGGCCTATATCCCCGCCGGAATGATGGCTTTGGGTAATCCAATAGGGACGGCTCCAGGCCTTTGGTTTCACAAAGACCCTGTCCATTTGGCGGTGATGCCCGGAGTACCCGTCGAGATGAAACGAATGTTTGTCGATCAGGTGGTCCCACGAATCGCCCGTTCCGCTGAAGAATCTGTCGTTGCCTCTGGTCAACTGCGGTGCTTTGGAGCGGGTGAATCCGATATCGCACAGAAATTGGGGGATTTGATGAAACGGGGGCGAAACCCGTTGATTAACTGTACCTGTGGGTCCGGTGAGATTGTTTTGCATATTATTGCGACGGCGGAAGACAAAAAAACGGCTCAGGCAATGATCCAAAAGGATAAGATATTGTTGCGTCAATGTCTGGGCGATTGGGTTTATGGAGAAGATGATCAGACGCTCGCTGCGGTTGTGGGAGATTTATTGAAAGCCCGTCATAAGACAATCGCTTTGGCTGAGTCTTGCACCGGCGGGTTACTGTCTCAAATGCTGACCGAAATTCCGGGAGCCAGCGATTATGTGCGGGCCGGCTGGATAACTTATTGCAATGAGGCCAAGACAAACCAATTGGGTCTTTCACAGGAGGTTATTGCCGATTTTGGGGCTGTCAGTGAACCGGTAGCCCGCATGATGGCGCAGCAGGCGGCTCAAAAGTCCGGTGCTGACATTTCCGTGTCAATAACGGGAATCGCCGGCCCCGGCGGCGGGACGGACCAAAAACCGGTTGGATTAGTTTATATTGCCGTGGTGGTTGGTGGTGATTGCAGGGTCGAAGAATGCCGATTTCCACCCGTAAACCGCCATTGGGTACGGTTGCGGTCGGCTCTGACAGCACTAAATCTCGTCCGTTTGCGATTGGCCGTTTGACGAATTGATGTTTTTTTGGTATACTGTATGATTCGTATATTCAGGCATTGTTATATTTTTTTGATCGAGAAGTGAGAGCGGATGTCAAAATCGAAAAGACGACTGGGCGAAATCCTTTATAAAAAGGGATATGTCGGCAAGGAAAAGCTCATTGCGGCGATCAAAAAGGGAAAGAAGACCAAAAAGCGATTGGGTGAAGTGCTCGTTGCCGATGGACTGGCTACTGAAGATCAGGTTTTTAAGGCACTGGCCAAGCAGTTTGGTTTTGAATTTGTCGATTTGGACAAAGTCGATATTCCCTCTGATGTTGCCAAATTAGTCCCCGAAGACATCACCAAAAAACATGGAATCATCCCCCTCAGCCAGGACAACGGTGAATTAAGGGTTATTATTAAGGATCCGATGGACCTGGATACGATGGACTTGCTCCGTTTCCGGCTCAATATGGAGATGCGTTGCTGTCTGGCAAGTCCGACAAAGATAGATAATTATATTCAGGGCGCAAGCGCCGCTCAGGAAAGCACGGACGAATACCGCCGCAGTATTGACCAGACAGCCGAGGAATTACGGGCGATGGGGCATGCCATTGAGGCCGAGGTGCGAAAAGCCCAGGCAACCGGTGATGAAACGGACGATGGTCCGATTGTTCGGCTTGCAAACTTAGTTATCGACGAGGCCGTACGCATGGGGGCCAGTGACATTCATATTGAACCCATGGCCGACCGTGTTCGGATTCGATATCGTGTCGATGGGGTTTGCGTCGAGCGGGATAATATCCCCAAAAACATGCAAGCACCCCTTTTGGCTCGTTTTAAGATTTTATCCGGAATGGACATCGGAGAACGCCGGCTCCCGCAGGATGGCCGTATTAAACGCCAAATTGACGATCAGGATATTGATTTCCGTGCCTCCTGCCTGCCGGGCTATCATGGTGAAAGTACGGTTCTTCGTATTTTGCGTCCGGAATCGGTCAATATCGGTATTCAGGCCATCGGTTTTGATGCCGAGGACTATGAACGGTTTACAAAGATCATCAAACGGCCCAATGGCATTTTTCTGGTAACCGGGCCGACGGGTTCGGGTAAAACGACGACACTCTACTCAGCGCTTCAGGAGTTGAACCGTCCGGATAAGAAGATCATCACCGCTGAGGATCCGGTTGAGTATAATATCGCCGGTATTAATCAGTGCCAGGTGCGATCCGACATCGGCTTGACATTCCCAACTATTCTTCGATCCATGCTGCGTCAGGCCCCCAATATCATTCTGATTGGTGAAATTCGTGATGGGGAAGTTGCCGATATTGCAATTCAGGCGGCACTAACGGGCCACTTGGTGTTCAGCACCTTGCATACCAACGACGCACCGAGTGCGGTTACGCGTTTGATTGATATGGGTGTCAAGCCGTTTTTGGTGGCCAGCTCCATTCAGGCGATTATGGCTCAACGACTGGTGCGGACTATTTGTACCGAATGCAAGGTGGTCGATGAATCACCGGATCCGCATTTCCTGCGACTGCTCAGTATTAAACCGGACGATATGCGTAAACATCCCATTTACAAGGGGGCCGGTTGCAATCGTTGCGAAGGAACGGGATTTAAGGGACGGATCGCGATTTTCGAGATGTTGGAAATGAATAATCAGTTGCGTGAACTGGCCCTGAGTCGGGCACCGGCGAGTGAATTACGAAAGATCGCACTGGCAACCGGCATGAACTCCTTGTTAGCCGATGGAAAAAAGAAAGTGTTCAGTGGGATTACGACGCCTGCTGAAGTCTCGCGTGTGGCTCAGGTCGAGGGCCTGGTTATGGATGCATAGAACTTGTTGATAAAGTTTTTTTTGGGGATTGAATAATGGCCAGTTTGAATATTGATCGGTTGCTGGAAGCGTGTATTAAGATGGGAGGGTCGGATTTACACATTGTTGTCGGGCGACCGCCGGTCCTGCGTATTTCCGGCCGTTTGCGTTCATTGGATACAAAGGTTCTTGAACCGGAGGATACGACATCGCTGATGAAAAGTATTACCCCGGAACGAAACCAGGAGGAATTGCAGGAAGTCGGAAGCACGGATTACGGTTTTGCATTTGGCGACGCGGGGCGATTCAGGACGGCCGTGTTCAAGCAACGAGGTCATATTTCAATGGTACTCCGCTTGATTCCGTCGGAATTATTGAGTTTTGAACAAATTGGTCTTCCCGGTTTGTGTTCGGCTTTGTGTCG
Source organism: Planctomycetales bacterium 4572_13 (assembly GCA_002084585.1). Classification (GTDB taxonomy): domain Bacteria; phylum Planctomycetota; class Phycisphaerae; order Sedimentisphaerales; family Anaerohalosphaeraceae; genus 4572-13. Next base: position 3,686 of record NBLM01000070.1, read on the forward strand.
TCGTCCAAGAGGGTTGTTTTTGGTTACCGGTCCGACCGGTAGTGGTAAAACAACGACATTGGCCAGTATGATTAACTATATCAACGAGAATCTGGATCGCCATATTATCACAGTGGAAGAGCCGATTGAGTATTACCACAACCATAAAAAATCAATTATCAATCAGCGGGAAGTGGGTCTGGATGTTACTTCTTTTTCAGAATCCTTAAAACGAGCGTTGCGTCAGGATCCGGATGTTATTTTAGTGGGTGAATTGCGGGATCTGGAAACGATGGAGGCGGCTATCACGGCCGCTGAAACCGGACACCTTGTGTTTGGGACGCTTCATACGACGGGCTGTCAGGGAACTATCAACCGAATTATTGATGCGTTTCCGGTTAGTCAGCAGGAAATGATTCGCGTACAGCTCAGTACAAACCTGATTGCGGTACTCAGCCAGACGCTGTGTCCCAGAAAACCCCGCGGCCGTGTTGCGGCCTATGAGTTTATGGTTGTAACGCCTGCGATTTCGAATTTAATTCGTGAAAACAAAGTCTACCGTATCGAGTCAAGTATTCAGATTGGTAAAAAATTGGGGATGCAGCTTTTGGATGACCACCTTTGGGAATTGTATGACAAAGACTTAATTGAGCTTGAAGAGCTTCTCGATAAGGCGAGAAATCCAGGTGATATGCTCAAAAAAGCGGAAGAAAAGGCCGGCGGCACAAAGCTGAGCGGCACCAAAAAATTAGGCGACGAATATGGCCCTGTTATTGAGACATAAGGGCTTATAAAGAAGGTCGCTTTTTGCGAGCGAGGACAACACCGGCAAGGAAGCGAATCGCAGGCCCACTGGTGGATAGGTCAGGTTTTGATGACACCGCCGGTCGCCGCCGCCCAAAAAGGAAAGATAATTTTCCCCTGTAGTATTTTAAGTTTGTGTAAAAAAGACAGTTGTGCGAGGAACAATCATGAGCAAACAGGAAAAGAGTTGGGAAAAACGGTTGAGCGGTTCAGTGGACGAACTGGCGGTGGATTTTGTGGAGTCGTTGTCGTACGACCGGCGGCTGTATAAATATGATATTGCCGGGTCAATCGCGCATGCCGAGATGCTGGCGGCGGTCAAGATCATCACCAAAGCCGAAGCGGCCGAGATCAAAAAGGGACTGCTGGAGATCGGCGACCAGATCGCCGCAGGCAAATTCAAATTTGACAAGACGCTGGAAGATATCCATATGGCCATTGAATCGGCGTTGATCAAAAAAATCGGCGAGGCGGGGAAAAAGCTGCATACCGGCCGGAGTCGAAACGATCAGGTGGCGACGGATATTCGGCTGTGGATGCGGGATGAGATTGAGGTTCTGCTGACACGGATCACGCAGTTGCAAATTGCGTTTGTTAAATCAGCCGCCCAATACACCGACGACATTATGCCGAGCTATACCCACTTGCAGCGGGCGCAACCGGTAACGATCGCGTCGTATCTGCTGAGCTTTGTCGAGATGCTCGCGCGGGATTACAGCCGGTTCAAGGATTGCAGGGACCGTCTCAATGTGTGTCCGTTGGGCAGTGGAGCGGTGGCGGGGTCAACATTGCCGCTGGATCGGGAGATGACGGCGAAGAACCTGGGATTTCGGGATATCAAATATAACAGCATCGACGCGGTGGCGGATCGGGACTTCTGTGCGGAGTTCATTTTTTGCTGTTCGCTGGTTTCGGCGCATCTGTCGCGGTTGGCGGAGGATTGGATTATCTACACCAGCGGCGAGTTTTCATTTATTACCACCGATGATGCCTACTGCACCAGTTCGAGTATGATGCCGCAAAAGCGAAATCCCGATATGCTGGAGCTGATTCGGGGCAAGACGGGTACGGTTTATGGGTCGTTAACGGCGATTCTGACAATTCTCAAGGCCCAGCCATCGACTTATAATCGGGATTTGCAGGAGGATAAGTTCCATACCTTCGCCGCGTCGGATACGATTGATGCGTGTCTGCAGATGACGGAAGCGATTGTCGGCCATACGAAGTTTAATACAAAGCGAATCGCCGATGGGCTCGACGAGGGCTTCCTCGATGCGACGGCACTGGCCGAATACCTCGTGCGAAAGGGCGTTCCGTTTCGAGAAGCGCATGGGATTGTTGGTGGATTGGTGACGCAATGTGAAGCGGAGGGCAAGAAAAAGCTTAGTGAGTTGGCCATTGACCAATTCAGAGCGGCTTGTGACAAAATCGATGCCGATGTATTCCAGACACTTGACCCAACAGGTGTCTGTCGGTCGTATCAGTCAAAAGGAGCCGCAGGGCCGCAGGATGCGGAGGCGCAGATTAAGTATTGGAAAGGGAAGTTGAAAGAACAGTAAATTAAGTATGTAGGTATACGAGTATATGGAAATTACGCTGGAAGGGAATAATGGATGGCTTGGAAAAAAGTTGAGCGATTTGAAGATTTGTTTGTATGGCAAAAGGCGCATCAATTGGTCTTGCAGGTTTATAAAGCGACGAAAAATTTTCCGAAAGATGAATTATACGGTCTGGTTTCGCAAATCAGACGCGCTGCCGTTTCAGTGCCTGCCAATATTGCTGAGGGATACAGAAAACGAACAAAAGCAGAAAAACAAAGGTATCTCACAATCGCCCATGCTTCACTTGAAGAAACTCGGTATCATTTTATTGTATCGCAAGATCTTGGCTATTGCGATACAATGGAAATGCGGGGTTTAGCCGAAGAGGCTGGTAAACTGTTGACGCTATACTATAGAAAAATTGAGGACTTCAGATAACAGCAACACTTACATACTTTTATACCTGTATACTTATATACTTTAACTATGAGCAAAGAAGACGAAATCACAAACTGGTTTGCTTCACAAAGCACCGCCGATGCCAACATTTTTCCGATTGGCATCGGTGACGATATGGCGCAGGTGCGAGGCGGTGATGATGGGACGGTGCTGATTACGACGGATATGCTGCTGGATGGGGCGCATTTTGACTTGGCTCAGTGCAGTTTGGAGCAGGCGGCCTATAAGGCGATGGCGGCGAGTTTGAGTGATTGTGCGGCGATGGCGACGGTGCCGGTTTGTGCGGTTTGTGCGGTGGGGTTGCCGGAGGGGTTTGGCGAAGGAAAGCTCAAAGAGCTGCACGCTGGGTTGGTTGCGGTTGGGCGGCGATATGGCTGTGAACTGATCGGCGGCGATATGACCAAATGGCGGCACACAGACGGGCGGCTGGCGATCAATGTAACGATGCTGAGCAAGCCCAGCGGGTATCATCCGCCGGTGCGGCGAAACGGGGCCAAGGTTGGTGATTGTATTTGTGTAACCGGTACACTGGGTGGATCGATTGCCGGTAAGCATCTGGATTTTACGCCGCGAGTGGATGAGGCGCTTGCGATTACAAGGGACGCTAAGGTCAATGCGATGATGGATATTACCGACGGATTGAGTACCGATTTGAATCGTATCTGCAAACAAAGCGGGGTCGGGGCGGTTGTTTTTTCCGATCGTATTCCTGTTTCGGATGTTGCGGTTAATCAGCGTGGGCATGGCCCACCCTACGGGTTAGATGCGGCATTGTGCGACGGTGAGGATTTTGAGTTGCTGTTTACGCTTTCGCCGCAGGAGTTTGAAAAGCTGCCGCGATTAAAGACGGCCCCGATAACGAAAATCGGGGAAATAACAGGTGGTGGCTGTATGGGAATAAAATTATCCAATGGGCAGGTTGAGCGGTTAACCCCGCAGGGCTTTGACCACCTTTAGGCGTTTCCACCCTCAATCGCGGAT
>NBLM01000071.1 GCA_002084585.1 Planctomycetales bacterium 4572_13
AACTGCGCGAAATGTATATCATCCCGTCGCTGAGAGGCGTACTTGCATGATGAATTATATTTTATGACCATTTTGCGATCAATTTTATTTGTAAAAGACTAACAGTTTCATAGTGGTATCCTTTCTATTTGTTAGTGTTGACAAAATAAGGATACTACTATTTTACTTCTGTAATCTCAATCGTTCTATTTGGTTGCGGCTTCAATCGTTCTATTTGGTTGCGGCTTGACCGCCCTAAGTTAATCTGTGGCTAAAAAAATCAATGATGTAGCAGTTTCAGTACCGCAAAACCGCCGACCAGTAAGATCACAAAGGCCAACGACAGCCAGTTGAAGTATTTCTCGATGAACGGGCGGATCGCTTCGCCTTTCCAGCCGAACAGACCCGCGACAATAAAAAACCGTGCTGAACGGCTGATCGCCGAGGCAATCAGAAATCCGGGGAAGAAAATCCCCGCTACGCCGGCGGTAATAGTGCAGACCTTATACGGCAGCGGCGTGAAACCGCAGGTAAATACAATCCAGAAACCATATTTGTTGTAGCCGTCCTGAAAAGCATCAAAATTTTCCGGCGTAAAACCGATAGCCCCCAGGTGGGCGAAGACCCATCCGGCGATTTGCTCCCAGAGAAACACTCCTATGAAATAACCCAATACCCCGCCGAGGACTGATGCGATCGAGCACGACAGGGCAAACCGGAACCATTTTTTTGGTGCGCCCAGTGTCAGCGGCGCCAGCAGTACATCCGGCGGGACGGGGAAAAAGCTGGATTCGGCGAAACTCAGCAAAAACAATGCCCGCTCTCCATGCGGCGTATCGGCAAAATGAATCACCCAGTTATAAAGCCGCCGATGCCAATGCCACCAGGTAACCTGCTCATGTGTCTGTTCCGCCATATCCGCCTTTGAGAAAAGATGTTGATTTTCAACAGTATTCGATGATATAGTTAACACTCGTTAAAGTCAAGGATTCCAGATTCCCGTTATGAAACCGATCAAGATGCTGGACCAATTTGAAAACACACCCAACGGCCTGCTTGTTCGTGCGCCCGCCAAGATCAATCTATCATTACTAATCCGCGGAAAACGCCCGGACGGCTTCCATGGCATCGAAACGCTCATGGCTAAAATCAACTGGTACGACGAGTTGTTATTTGAACCGGCGCAAACAAACGGTATTGACCTGATCTGTACCGGCCCGCACTGGGCACCGGACGGTGAGGAAAATCTGGTCTATCGCGCCTGCAAAATGTTGTACGAACGGGCCGGAAAAACGCCTGCGGTTCGCGTAACCTTAACAAAAAATATCCCCGCCGGAACCGGCCTCGGCAGTGCCAGTTCGGATGCCGCCGCGGCGTTGATGGGCCTGAACCAATTCGCCAATCTCAACCAACCCGACTCGGTCCTTAACGAAATCTGTGCCTCCCTCGGCAGCGACATTAACTTCTTTCTCGCCGGACCGCTGGCTTATTGCACCGGTCGGGGCGAAAAAATCGAACAAATCTATAAAAAATGCGACTTTTCGGCAATCCTGCTGATGCCAAACATAAGTGTATTAACAAAAGATGTTTATGGGAACTACACGCACAATAAACAGACATATAATGGCCTTTCTGAGAAGATAAATCCTCTTTTGCAAAAAAAGAGCGTTGATTCTGTAGCCAAAATATGCGCAAATATGTTAGCAGAAAGCTGTTTCGGCCTGTACCCTCAACTGGAACGGATCAAACAGGACTGCGAACGATTTTGTGATTCGAAAGTTTGCCTCAGCGGCAGTGGATCGGCGATGTATATGCTGATCCCAGAGCCGCTTGAAAAGTTCCTGCAAGTGCGGGACTATGTAACGAAAAAATACAACTGCGAAAGCAGAGTTATCTACAACAACAGATGGTAATTTTTTCATGAGGCAGTCAAAATGGAAATCAGCGAAGTCAGAGTCAAACTGGTAGCCAATCAGGATGATCGGCTCAAAGCGTTCTGCTCGATGACCCTCGACAACGAGTTTGTCGTTCGGGATGTCAAGATCATCGAAGGCACCGGCGGGTTGTTTGTTGCAATGCCCTCTCGGAAGATGAGCGACCATTGCGGCAAGTGCGGCAGCAAAAATCACCTCCGAGCAAAATTCTGCAGTAACTGCGGATCCAACTTGCCGGAAAACCGCGTCAAACCGGATGCTCACGGGCATCTGAAGCTACATGCCGATATTGCCCACCCGATCAACGCATCGTGCCGAAAGAGAATCCAGGAGACGGTCATCGTAGCGTTTAATGAAGAGTTAGACCGCTCGCAACATCCGGACTACAAACCGGTTGAACTGGATGATGAGGGCGCTTCGCACGGCGACCATTAACGGAGATGTTGAAGAACCTCTCTCGACGCAGTCGCGCTGATAGGGATACAGTCCGAGCGTGGCAGCGGTAAACCCCGTGTGAGGAAGTTGTTGCTTAGATCAATTCTTCGAGAACGCGGTCCAGAGCAAGGTCCATTTTGGACTCCAGACATTCGTCCGGTTGCTCAATCTGCCGCCGGGCGTGTTCGACCTTCTCGGCCCGAACTTCTGGCAACGAAGAAATAACTTTCAGTAATCGGCCCAGCGGACTGCACTGCATACTATCAAAAAGCTTTTCCACGAGGACATCGGTTTCCGTCTCTTCCAGGAAAGAAAAATCCATCCTGTCCGCAACCCTGAGAACTTCTTCGTACCTGTTTACATTGTCCGTTTGTGTGTCTTTCGTCGTATTCATTTTATCCACCTGAAAGCATGGCCAGTCAGTTCAAAAGCATCCTGCCTCGATCTGCCGCCCAGCAACCGGGGCTGTTAGACCACAATTGCCTCTTGTTGTCGTTGCCCCCGAATCCATTTCGGAGGTTCCATAATTAAACATTCTTAAGGCCTGCCTTAACCCTCAGCCACTATATGTTGTGTGTCTTTGTTTCCGGCCTCTTGGGCTGTTTCGCCCTTTACACTATTGATATCGACAGGGGTATTGGCATTCCTTAAGTTTTTTTCAGAATTCTCTTAAGTTTCCTTAAGTGCTATATTTGTAAAGGGTTGCGTTTGATTTAATGGAAAACAAGGTTTATAGGGCTATAAACCCGCATCCTGAAATACCTAACCGGTCCAATTTAATCCGGCCAAATGTAAACATAGAAAAGATAGGGGGCACACAAGATGTAGAGGCCGAAGAATATTTTTACAAAATTTCCCCCTGCACCGTTTTTCAAAGACTTATCGGACATTATAAGACGAAATTGCACACCCTCTTGCACAGAAAGACGAGCTGCGGAACTGAGTGGACTGATCCCGGTTGAACCTTGAAATAAAAGAACGCCCCATTTTGAAAGGATCAAAATCGACGATGGCGGATGATGGATGCCAGCAGCCAAACGCCCATGACCGCTGCGGTCAGGTATCCGGCAATGCCCAGCGTCTGCAGACTGACAATTCCAAGAATATCGCCGGCTTGCGGCACCAATAAACTTGACGCGATCAACAACGCCGCGATGATAACCGCAAATGAAATACGGTTGGAGCTGTTGTCCAGCGTCTGTTCCAGTTCTTCAAGATGGTCGTGATAGATATGCATCTTGAAATTGCCCCGGCGAAATTTACCGATGATCGCGGCGGCATCCTCCGGGAACCGGGCGGCCAACTCACCGGCGCCTTGTGTCGCTTTGCGCAGTTGGCGAAACAGATTCTCCGGGCTGATCTGCTCAAGGGTGAACTTGCGGGCATAGGGCTTTAAGCTGTCGATAATCTGAAACTCCGTATCCAGATCCGTCGCGAACGACTCGATCGTCATCAAACTCTTGAGCATCAGCGTAAAATCCCGCGGCGGCTCGATATGGTGTTGGCGAATCACATCGAAGCCCCGACGCAATGCCTCACCAAATGGAATATCCTTGAGCGGAAGGTTCGTGTAGTCGCTGAGAATCTCTTCGAGATCGCGTGTCAGCTCGGCCATATCCGTCTCGTCAGCCAGCATTTCTGCCCGTTCAAGACCCTGAATGATCTTGCCGGCGTCGCCATCGACGATTGACAGCACGATATACTGCAAAAGCATTCGGTCCTGCCGGGTCAGTCGTCCGACCTGTCCAAAATCCAGCGGTGCCAGAACATTGTCCGGCAGAATCAAAAAGTTTCCGGGATGCGGGTCGGTATGGAAAAAACCATCCTCAAAAACCTGCTTGAGTACAAAATCGGCCCCACGCGAGGCAATGGTCGTCGGATCCAATCCGGCGGTTTTCAATTGATCGATATTGCTTGGTTTGATCCCATCGATAAACTCCATCGTGAGGATACCCTCGGATGAATACGGCTCATATACTTCCGGAACATGCACCGTTGAGTCATCAGCGAAGTTGTTGATAAATCGCTGCTGGTTACGGCGTTCATTGGCGAAATCCACTTCTTTTGCTACGGCCTGGGTAAACTCACTGACCATACGCACCGGATCAATCGTACTCTGCCTGCCCAGACGCAACTTCACCAGGGCCGCAATATCCTGAATCATCTCCATATCCGTATGGATGGTTTTGACGATACCCGGACGACGAATCTTGACAACAACCTCGTGACCTTCCTTCGTGCGGGCCCGATGCACCTGAGCAATGCTGGCCGCAGCGAGCGGTGCGGAATCAAATGTCTCAAAAATATCCTCAGGAAACGCCCCCAACTGCTGCTTAACGGCGTTGCGGATATGCTCGAACTTTTCCGGTGCCACGCTGTCCTGCAGCTTCTCCAGTTCGCTGATATATTCATGACCGATAAGGTCCGGGCGGGTGCTGAGCATCTGGCCCAGCTTGATAAAGGTCGGCCCCAGTTCTTCCGCCGCCATCCGTACCCGCTGCGGCAGCGAGGTCTGGGCGAGATTCTGCATTCGCGATGTCGGCAACCCTTTCGAGCCAAGCCCGACCTTCAGGCGTCGGGCGAACACCCCGGCCACCTCCTCAAAGCCATATCGCATCAGCACGCCCATCATGCGGCGATAGCGCACCAAATGCGTATAAGTCCGCTTAACTCGAAAAAACGGATTTCGCATAAGATCTGTTCCTACTTGGCCAACAACTGATCCAGCTTGGCCTCGATGCGTTTAATGTCGTCTTTGGTCGCCATCGGCTGCTTGCCCATCGCCTTTTCAAGCTGCTCGGAAATAACTTTTTCCAGGTCGGTTTTGGTCTTTTCGGCCTGATCCATCACATCCTTGACAAACCCCTCACGATGCTCCTTTTGGGCCTTTCCTTTTTCGACATACTCATCGAAAATCGACTCGGCCTTTTCCCTGGTCATACTCATCGCGCCAAGTCCGGCCAACAAAACCTTATCCAATGCCTCAAACATAATCCGCTCCTTTCCAAAGTGTGAAATGCTACACTATTTTTTCCATCAATATTCTATACGCTCATTATAGCTATTTGTTGACCATAAATATAGGATATTTAGGACATTTTTTTTTGACACCGCGATGCCGGCGGGAAAGAGCAGATTGTTATTGAAAACGGGGGAATAAACGGGTAAAATTTTGAATAGAGTGAGATGATTTTGGATAAAACAACGGGGTTTATGTGGATTGCAAGCTCAAAAACGCCGATATGAACCCAAGAATGCAAGCATTAACAACTATTAACTAAGGATTAAACCCTATGCACTACCCATTGATTGGCGAACGGCAGGAAGAACTTAACGACGCGATTCAGCCACGAATGCAGCAACCGGGCTATCAGCGGATGCGGGAGATGACGCTGGATGATCTGCTGCTGGATAATCGAATCGTTTTTATGATCGGCGAAATCAACTACCGCATGGCCACCGAGGTCATTATGAAGTTGCTATATCTGGACAACCTCAAACGCGGCATCGAGATCAATTTGTACATCAACTCCCCCGGCGGCAGCGTCGATGACACGATGGCCATCTATGACACGATCCGCTTTATCGGCTCACCCGTAGCTACTTTCTGCATTGGCCGTGTCCAGTCCGGCGCAGCGGTCGTTCTGGCCGCAGGTGCCGAAGGCCGCCGACATGCCCTGCCACACGCGAAGGTGATGCTGCACCAACCCTGGGGCGGCATCACAGGACAGGCGGAAGACATTCGCATTCAGGCCGAGGAAATCCTCAAAGCCAAACAAGCCATCAACGAACTACTGGCCAAGCATACCGGTCTGACCCCTGAACAAATCGCCGAAGAAACCGAACGCGATAAATACATGACCGCCGAAGAGGCCAAAGCGTACGGCCTGATCGACGAGGTGTTGGTCGAGCCGGAAGAAGACAAGAAAAAGTCCAAAGAGAAAAAAGAAAAGAAAAAATAACTCCTGCGAGGAATTGTTATGACATTGAATAGTCATTTAGTACCGATTGTAATCGAACAAAGCGGCCGCGGCGAACGGGCCTATGATATTTTCTCCCGGCTGCTGAAAGACCGGATTATTTTTCTCGGCGGCGGGGTCGATGATGATGTCGCCAATCTGATTATCGCTCAGATGCTGTTTTTGAGCAATGAAAACGATGAGGCCGACATTCATTTTTACATCAACTCCCCCGGCGGCGTAATCACCTCCGGGCTGGCCATCTATGACACGATGCAGTTTTTGCGATGCGATGTATCGACTTATTGCGTCGGTCAGGCCGCAAGCATGGGGTCGGTACTGTTTGCCGGCGGCACCAAAGACAAACGCTTTATGCTGCCCAACAGCCGAATCCTGTTGCACCAGCCGCTGATTTCAGGCGTGATGCAGGGGCCGGCTACCGATCTGGAGATCGAAGCGAAAGAAATCCTGCGACTGCGGGAACGGCTTTATGATATTTTGTCCAAACACACGGGCAAAGACGCCAAGGACATCGAGAAAGACTGCGACCGCAACCTGTGGCTGGAAGCCGACGAATCCATTAAGTACGGACTCGCCGACAAAATCCTGCAAAAAGCCCCGCATGTTGCAAAAGAGAAAAAATGAATTCTAAACTCGAAATCCGAAACAAATTCTAATTTTCGAAAATCAAAAATGATAAACAGCGATGGCTTTGCTGTGGGTAATGTTTTGAATTTTGGTCATTAGAATTTTGAATTTGTTTTCGGATTTAGTGCTTAGAATTTAGAATTTCCTGGATCTATGGAGAACAAAATGAAACGACGGATCGATATTTTCATTCTTATTATCTTGGCCGCGATGCTAACTGGATGCGGTAGCGGAAAACAGCGGCAGTGGGACACTCTCAAGAATTGTAAACAAGAAAACACCGAGCTATCCATGCAGGTCCAGCGTCTGGAATCCGAAAACACCCAACTCACCGAGCAGGTCAATACGCTTTCGACCCTTGACGCGGCGGCCCGACTGGAAGCACTGGATACGCTCGAAAAAATCCGCATCGGCAAACACACCGGCTTCTATGATAAAGACGACGATGGTACGAACGAAACGCTCGTGGTCTATCTTGAACCGCTGGACTCCGCGCAGGATTACACCAAAGCCGTTGGCAAGGTTAATATCCAACTGTGGGATCTGAACGCGGCCGAGAACAAGGCCAAACAAGCCGAGTGGACCCTCGAACCGGCCGAACTGCATAAAACCTGGTTGCTTCTGATCATGCAGGTTTTGATTACAAACTGAACTTTTGCAAAGTTAGTCTTTTACAAGTAAAATTGATCGCAAAATGGTCATAAAATATAATTCATCATGCAAGTACGCCTCTCAGCGACGGGATGATATACATTTCGCGCAGTTTCAACGCAGTGGCAGTT
>NBLM01000072.1 GCA_002084585.1 Planctomycetales bacterium 4572_13
GTACCGGACACCTCCTATGAAGCCAGATATGTCAACGGTTATTTTTAGTTTTTTGTAATTTCATTTTTTCATTTTACAGACCACCTCTGTCACTCATTATGATCGGTCGTCTCATACTCCTATTCAGGGTGCTGCGATGTTTTTGTCTTTGTTCGCAGTCCTATTAAACTTATACGGCAGTCGGCCTATTCTTTAGTACGGGCTTATCCAACACCCAAGGTGTCCGTCAGGCTCGACCTTATTTCGATCTCGATCACATTAGAGCTTCAATCATCAAATTCATTTTTTGTTTTTTACCCTCCACCCGAAAACGGGTGAAAAATAAAAAATGAAATCCGTTACATGGATACCGCTTTTACCGTATTGTATCGCCACGGTTTGTCATCTCTCAGCATCGCCCAGCAACGCATCAGGATATGTCGGGCCACAGCGATAATCGCTATCTTCCGCCGCTTGGCACTGCCGCGACCGACCCGCTGATAAATATCCCGGGCCCACGCATACCGCAACGATGCCCAACCGGCCTGAACCAGCAACATCCGCAGCAACGGATTGCCGCGTTTACTGATGCGGCCGGAGCGTTCCATTTCGCCGGATTGATACCGCCGGGGCGTAAAACCGACATAGTTGCAGACCTGCCGACAGCTCTTGAAGCGATGCGGATCGTCAATCACCGCTACTAATGCTTCAGCCGTGCGGGGGCCAACGCCCGGAACCGTTTGCAGCAAGGCAACAGCCGTTTGTTGTTTATTGAGTGCGTCAAGTTTGACGGTGACAGTATCCAACTGTTCGGTTAATACGGTGTACTGCTGCAATTCAACAGACAACTGTCCTCGCCATAATTCACAGGCATCATCGACAGATTCAAAGCCGGTTGCATACTCGGCCAATACCTTGAGATGCTTTTTTGTCCAGCAGTTACGGCCGGTCGGTATATCAATGGCCATTGTACACATNTCATCGACAGATTCAAAGCCGGTTGCATACTCGGCCAATACCTTGAGATGCTTTTTTGTCCAGCAGTTACGGCCGGTCGGTATATCAATGGCCATTGTACACATCACATTAAAGACCGGATGCTGTTTTTGACTTGTGTCATACGACCGACAATCTTTTGGCGATAGTAAATCAGCGAGCGTTTTTGACGCACTTGTTTTTCAGGGATTCCGGAAAGAAACCGTGGTGGTACATCATCGCCAGACGATGAGCGTCTTTTTTGTCGCTCTTGGTGGGATTGTTGGCCCATTTCCACGCCGGATCATTGGTGTTGGCAACCTTGGACTCCAGACCCATGCTTCCAAGCATGTCCGAAACCCAGCCGGCCTGACTGCCGGTTTCAAACAGTACGATTGACCGGTTTGCATCCAACTCCACGAAAATATCGTGAAATACCTCCGGTTGCGTACGAACGGTACGATATTGAGTTTTTAAAGAACCACGATCCAATTCACAAAAGACGCTCTTGTATTTACCCAGATCAATCGCTAAAATAGTGTCCATGCCAGATACTCCTAAAAAATTTACGGGAATAAATTTTGTGCCGTCACTGCGACGAGCACCTTTGGGGGCGATTATAACACTTTCGCCCCCGAGTATCTGGCTTTCATAGTTTCTTTAATTCACTTTCGCCCCCGAGTATCTGGCTTTCATAGTTTCTTTAATTCACTCTGCACCCGCGGCTATCCTCATTTAAGCCCTACGGGCTTGACAGTGGATACTTGTTTTTGAGAGCAGCCGGGCGTATAATGGCCCTTGATGGCGAATGAGAAAGAGAATCTGTTTAGTCAGGGTGAGCGAGAGCGGTTGGCTGCGCATGCTCCGCTGGCGGTTCGGATGCGGCCGGAAACATTAGACGGCTTTGTCGGGCAGGAGCATTTCGCCGGTGAGGGCAAGCTGCTGCGGCGGATGGTCGAGGCGGGCAACATCACCAGCTTGATCTTTCACGGCCCGCCGGGGACGGGTAAGACTACGCTGGCGCGGATCGTCGCCGGAGCGATTCAGGCGAAATTCCACTATCTCAGCGCACCGGCGGCGTCGGTGAAGGATGTCCGCGAGATCATCGCCGGAGCGAAGGATCGGCTCATTACCGGCGGGGCAAAAACGCTGCTGTTTATCGACGAAATTCACCGCTTCAACCGCGCCCAGCAGGATGTACTGCTGGATGATGTCGAAAACGGGATCATTACGCTGATCGGCGCGACGACGGAAAACCCGTATTTTAGTATCAACAGCCCGCTTATCAGCCGCAGTACGGTGTTCGCGTTTGAGTCGCTCAGCAAGGATGATATTCTGGCTGTGCTGAATCGAGCTTTGACGGATAGCGAAAAAGGCCTTGGCGCAATGAAGATCGACACCGACCCGAAAGCACTGGAGTTTTTGGCGGAAATCTGCGACGGTGACGCCCGCAGAGCTTTGACGGCGCTGGAAGTAGCGGTGTTATCGCAAGCCAAAGGCAAAAGCGCGGGGGCGCAAGCCCCCCGATTGCGTGACCCTGTGTGTACCGATTTACACACAGCATCCCCCACGGCCAAGCACAGCTTGACCGTGCCACCCAACAAAAGAAAGGCGATTAAACTGACATTGGAAATCGCCAAAGAATCCGTCCAGCGAAAAGCGATTCAATATGACGGCACCGGCGATACGCACTACGATCTGGCCAGCGCTTTGCAGAAATCGATGCGCGGCTCGGACCCGGACGCGACGGTGTATTGGCTGGCGCGGATGATCGTTGGGGGTGAGGATTTGCGGTTTATTGCCCGGCGGATCGCGGTTTGTGCGGCCGAAGATGTGGGTAATGCCGACCCGATGGCGACGATATTGGCCGCTTCGGCGGTGCAGATTGCCGAATTTGTCGGTTTTCCCGAGGCACAGCTGCCGCTGGCGCAGGCGGCGATCTATATCGCCTGTGCGCCCAAGTCCAACGCCTGTGCCAATGCGGTGTGGGATGCCTGCTCGGTCGTGCGGTCCGGGCGGACGATTCCGGTGCCGGCCCACCTGCGGGATTCCCACTATGCGGGGGCTAAAAAACGGGGTCACGGTTTGAATTATGAATATCCGCACAAATCGCCGATAGGGTATATAGAGCAGGATTATCTGGGTGTGCAACTTGAAAAGCCGTATTACAAGCCCAAGAATGTCGGCAGAGAAAAACGCGTCGCCGAATATTTACAACAGCTCAAAAATCAGGTAAAACAGGATCAGCGGAAAACGGAATCGGATTCCTAAGTAAGGTTTTGCGGGATGGAAAAAAAGGCACTGCGACATACGCTCAAGCAACGACTTGAGAAGATCAGCAGAGAAGACAGAGTTGCCCAAAGCAAGCAAATCTGCAGCTTGGTGACTGGCTCGGAAATTTTTCAAAGTGCATCGGTGGTGATGATGTTTCTGTCGCTACCCCATGAGGTGGATACGACTCCGCTGATTCTTTCGGCCTGGCAGCAAGGCAAAACGGTGGCGGTCCCCAAAGTCTCATGGCAACAGCGGCATATGATTCCGGTGGAGTTAAGCTCGCTTGAAACCGGCCTGAAAACCGAGCAAATGGGGTTGCGAACTCCCGCAAATGGTGTGCCTGTTCCCTTTGATGACATTGATCTGGTCATTACGCCGGGGCTGGGCTTTGACAAAAAGGGCAACCGCTTAGGTCGCGGCGGGGCTTTCTATGACAATTTTTTCAAGCATCAAAAAATAACCGCCGCCCGGTGGGCCGTTGCGTTCAGTCCACAGGTCTGTGATGACATCCCGCACGATGACAGCGATGTTCCGGTTGATGCGGTCGTAACGGAAAATGAAATAATAATCTGTAAAAAGAATTAAGACGGAGGCAGACTTTTGGCCACACGAAAATACAAACCCTATCCCGCACGAAAACAGCAGAAAAGCCGCCGGATGCGCAATGTTGGCATGGTGTTGATCGGATTGATCGTTGTGGTTGTGATTTTTAACCGCACTTACAAAAGGACGCCTGTCGCCGAGCAGGTCAATGAGCCGACCGTCTCGCTCAGTGAGATACTGCCTTCGAGAACAGCGAAACCGACGACCGATTCGGGGCCGATCATCGTGTTGAACCCTGCCGTTGCTGCCGCAGAGCCAACGCCCAAACCGCAGCCGGTTCCTACACCCGAGCCGGTTGAAGAAGCACCTGCCCCCGTCGCACCGAAGCCGGCGGTTCAGCCTGTTGTCGTCGAACCGCTTGTTGGGGCGGACACCCAGGACGACCAAAGCAGCCCCCAGGCCAAAGAGGCCGTCGAAACAGCACTGAAACTTCGTGATGCCGGTAAGATCATTGAAGCCAGGGAACTGCTCAATGATACGCTCAACGAAAAGCTGAGTCCCAATCTTCGGTCGGCGGTCAAGTTTCAATTGACCAAGTTGGCGGAACAATGGCTGTTTTCCGCTGAGGTGTTCGGTGGCGACAAACTGACCAGCCGCTATCAGGTTCAACAGGGCGACCATCTGGAACGGATTGCCAAAAAATACAAGGTTCCGTATGAGATATTGATGCAGATCAACGGCATTGATCGCCCGGAACTGCTGCGGGCCGGTCAGCACATCAAAGTGATCAAAGGCCCGTTCAATGTGGTTATCTACAAAAGCAATTTTACAATGGATATGTATTTGCAAAACAAGTATATTAAGACCTATCGCGTCGGGCTTGGCAAGGTTGAATACGAAACACCCAGCGGTCGCTGGCAGGCCGAAAGTGGCGGCAAACTAATCAAGCCAACCTGGACGGATCCGGACACGGGCAAAACCTATGTCGGCAGCGATCCCGATTATCCGCTGGGGTCTCGTTGGATTGCTCTGACAGGGCTTGAAGGCGATGCCAAGGGGCGGACGGGTTTTGCGATTCACGGAACCAAGGATCCCGACTCCATCGGGACACGCTCGTCGCGCGGCTGCATTCGGCTCTTTAACGGCGATGCACTCGAAGTTTACAATCTGCTGTATGGCGGCATTTCTGAAGTGGTGATAATGGATTAGTGCGGGCTGTAAAAGCTCGCAAAAAAAATAATGGGACTTGCCGATACGAATTCGGTAAGCGGGCATTGCAAATGATGAAGATGGATCTTCGACATGGAAAGGTGTGCTACTGGGCGCTGATATTTTCGGTGGCGGCACATTCGGTTACACTGGCGGTCTTTACGGGCGTTAAACTGTCCGGCCGGGGCGGGGAAGAGGTCTCGTCGCAGCCGGCACTTCGCCTGCAGATGATCGAACGGGTTGTGGCCGAGCCGGTTGCCAAGCCCAAGCCCCGTGTCGAGCCGATTGTCCGGCCCGAATCGAAACAGCCGGCGATTGTGGCCGAGCCAAGGCCCGAACCGGTTGTGGCTGATAGTCCGCCGGAGTCGATCTCAGAGGCAAGCAAACCGGTTGTTGAAACCACGCCGCAATCGGATGAGGTGGAGTTTTTCGGCCAGAAAAGCAGGGTGCAGCGGGTCTGTTATGTGGTGGACTGTTCGGGGAGTATGTATGGGCGGATGTATCTGGTGCGGGAGCAGTTGAAAGAATCGATCCTCAAGCTTAATTCCCGACAGGGATTTTTCGTTGTGTTTTTTATGGAGGGACAAACAATCGTAACCAGCGGCGGCGAGACACTCACTCCGGCGACCGCAGGGGCCAAGTCGGCGGCCTTGGAGCTGATCGAGTCGGTGCGGCCATGCGGTTCGACCGATGCCGGACATGCCCTGCAAATGGCGATGCGGCTAAAAGACGCCTCCGGCAAAGGGCCCGAGGTGATCTATTTTCTGACCGATGGGTTCGATCTGGACCCGGCCAGTTCACGGGCATTCGTCGAAAAGGTCAACCGCCTGCGAAGCCAACACGCTCCCGCCGCAATTCTACACACCATCGGCTTCGCCCCCCAGCCGCAAGACCGTCAGATGCTAAAACACCTCGCCCAAAACACCGGCGGCGCATTCATCGAGATCAACTAAACCGCCTCAAAGCCATATTTGGAATGGTGCAAGTGTCGCTTGCACAAATTCCCCGGCGAAACCCGTCGCCACGCATAGAAACACGCATCATTTCAGCTTTACATCACGCTATTATGGGTTATAATGCATCGGTAAATTATCATTGTTAGCCAGATGGAATACAAATTTAAGGTGTAGGAGTGAAATTGAGCGAAAATCCGGCCCAATACTTCAAGAAATACAGATCATCCATTGGTTTTTTAAGCCAAAATGATGCTAAGCAATATCTTGCCGGAAAAGATGTTACGCCGGCGATTGATTTCAATTATATTAACGGTCTCAATAAAAGAATTGAGGGAATTATTGGAAAGATCAACGCGGTAGCGGATAGCAGTTACAAACGGAGTGACTTATCCAAATTTGCAGAGGATTTCATTTGCACCCCTTATAATATCATCAAATCATCCGGTTTATTGCCCCGTCTGAATAATCAGGGCAGAAGACCTGAATCAGTCCTTTTTTCCTGGCTTCGAGGATATACTGTTGCGGAGTATTTTACGCCCGCATTTTCTAAAATATTTGATGTTAAATTAAGTTCAATAACCCAAATAGGCGACGATGATTTAAGGAGCATTGAAACATTCAGGCGGAGTCCAAAAGCAGACTTAGAGATTGAGAAAAATGGGAAATTGCTTAGAGTAGAAGTTCAATCGGGATTTCAGGGTGTCAACGATATTAAGGAACACAAGGTCAGAGAAGCCCGGAGAGTTTATGAAGATACGCAGTGTAGGACGATTTGCATTCATATCGATTTGTTTAACGGGCAGGTTGCGGTCGTTCAATTAGACACTATTCAGGGAAATGATGTGAACTGGGTAACGCGCCAACAAATGGAGGGGCAAACTGTCTTCTCTATTGACCAAAACTATTTCAAATGGCATCTTCTTGATGAACTTCCGTCGTTTGCTGATTTGGAGCTTGAGTTATGAAATCCCCTGAGATGACTGCGATAGAACTTTTTTCGGGTGCAGGCGGGCTTAGCATCGGACTCGAACAGGCGGGCTTTAATATCATCTTAGCGAATGAAATTGAGAACGATTTTGCTGAAACTTTTTGCTTAAACCATCCTGACACGAAAGTGTTGTGTGCGGATATTCACTCGATTGATTTTCAAGAAGAGATAAGATGCCTTGGGCTTAAAAAAGTTTCTCTTGTTTCCGGCGGCCCGCCTTGTCAGGGGTTTAGTACCGTCGGCTCAAAAAACAGAAAAGACCCAAGAAATAGCTTGTTTTATGAGTACTTAAGAGCCGTTAAGGAAATCGACCCGGACTATGTGATTTTTGAAAATGTTTCCGGATTTAAAAGAATGTACAACGGGGAAGCATATCATGGATTGTTAAACGAATTAGACATTTTGGGGTACTCTACTCATTCGGATATTCTTGAGGCCTCAGATTTTGGGTTGCCTCAAATAAGACAAAGAACAATTGTTATAGGATGGAAAAAACACTTGAGCGAGGTTTCACTTCCTGTTCCCACACATGCTGACAGCTCAAATTTATTTGGGCGACCGTTGAAGTTGAGTTTGATGGATGCGATTTCTGATTTGCCGCCGTTAGGGGCTAATGATTCAAATAATCGATACGCAACACTTCCTATGAATGAATATCAAGAAAAATTAAGAGGGAATGCCAAAACTCTGACCGAGCATAACAGCTCAAATTACGGCGACAAAATGAAAGAGATATTATCACTGATCCCCGAGTTTGGCAGCGTAAACGATTTGCCTGAACGATTGAGGCCTAAAAAATATTTTTCTAATACTTATGCCCGTTTGCATCCGAATCGCCTATCTCCTACCATAACCCGAAATTTTGGCACACCCTCCTCTTCTCGTTGTGTACATCCATACCAGAACAGGGCATTGAGTACTCGTGAGGGTGCGAGATTGCAGGGGTTTCCTGATTCGTATCGGTTTTTTGGCAGCAAAACATCCAAAAATCTGCAAATAGGGAATGCTGTTCCTCCAGTATTCGGGGAGGTTGTTGCAAGGGAGATTATTGAATCGATGTCCCAGATGGAAAATGATTTAATTCAAAATGAAAATGCGTCAAACGAGTTATTGCATATGGAAGCTCGTTTTGCTTCGTTATAAGTGTGTTTGGGAGTTTAAGTATTATCATAATGAAAAGATTTAACACGACATATAAAATTCTGTTTCCGGGGGTGTTTCTTGCCTGTTCCTGTGGGGCTTTTGCTCAGGGGCCGGGGTCTGATGCGGCGGGGACATTTTATTACCAATTCTTTGTGGCCGGGGGGCCGATTGTGTGGTTTGTGCTGCTGCCGATGTCAGTGATGACCGTTTACCTTGCAATTGATCTGCTGGTTACCATCCGCCGGAGTCGTTTGCTGCCGCCGGGGACCAGCAGTGAGATTGCTACCGGCGCGATGCGGCACGGTGTGAATTCGTTGTTTGCCCGTTTGGCGGGCCAGACGGACCTGATCAGCCGGGCGGTTTTGCGTTCGATTGACCAGCGGCGCCAGCTTGGCGGTTCGGTAGAGTCCACGCGGCAGGTTGCCGCCGAGGCATTGCAGGAGCGGGGCTTGCAGTTGATGCGAAAAACGCAGTGGTGTCAGATCATCGGCTCGGTAGCTCCGATGGTCGGCTTGTTCGGCACGGTGTTCGGGATGATTCGGGCGTTTAACCTGCTGGGTCAGGGCGGTGAAGGCCCGCGATACGAACTGCTGGCCGATGCGATCTCTGTCGCCCTTGTTACGACGCTCTGGGGTTTGCTGGTGGGGATTCCGGCATTGTTTTTCTACGGGATGTTTCAGACGCGGATTGAAGCGTTCATCAGTGAGGCCGCGATCGAAACCGACTCTCTTTTGGCCCGTATCTTTGAAGCCCCCAACGCCGGACCAACGGACAAGGGAGCCACGAATGACCTTAGGGCGGTCAAGCCGCAACCAAATAGAACGATTGAGATTACAGAAGTAAAATAGTAGTATCCTTATTTTGTCAACACTAACAAATAGAAA
>NBLM01000002.1 GCA_002084585.1 Planctomycetales bacterium 4572_13
CCACTGCGTTAATGTCCGCCTCAGCCGTTGATATAAAAGGACTTACAAATATTGCAGCATGAAAAACGCGCATAAAAAACAAAGAAATACAAGATTGTATTACAGATAACCACAGATTTTTTAAGAGAATGAAATGACTCAGGAAGATAATTTTATTCACAAGGAACTGACCTACAAGATTATTGGGTATGCGATGAAGGTGCATCGTGAGCTTGGATACGGTTTTCTTGAGAACGCATTGATGGTGTTGTTGGAAGAAGAGGGGATAAAAGCCAGACAGCAATATCCGATTTCGGTGTATTTTGAAAATAAGGTTGTCGGTGAGTATTTCGCCGACATATTAGTTGAAGATAAAGTTCTGATTGAGCTTAAGGCGATTGAAAGAACCGCAAATACCCACACCGCACAATTGTTGAACTACTTAAAAGCAACCAAAATTCGGTTGGGTTTATTGATAAACTTTGCTCCCAGAAAATTGGAGTACGAAAGAATCATAAAATAATCTGTGTAAAATCTGTGGCTAAAAAAAATGAACGCAGAACAGAAAAATGTCTTGTTGAAGGTGGCTAAGGATACGGTTACGGCAGCGGTTGGCGGCAAACCGGTCTGTGAGTCGACAACGGATGATCCGGTGTTGCTGGCAGAGGTGGGGTGTTTTGTGACACTGAAGAACGGCGAGCAGTTGCGCGGGTGTATTGGGCAGTTTACGGCGGATAAGCCGCTGATTGAGATGGTTTGTCAGATGGCGGTTTCGTCCTGTATGCACGATCCGCGATTTGGCGGCGACCGCATTACGGTGGCTGAATTACCCGATCTGGATGTCGAGATCTCGGTTCTGTCGCCAATGGTTAAAGCGGACGACCCACTTTCGCTGCGGCTGGGCGTGGACGGTATTTATATTACAGATGGCCGAACATCGGGTTGTTTCCTGCCGCAGGTGGCGACCGAAACCGGCTGGGATGAAGAAGATTTTTTGAGCTTCTGCTGCGCCCACAAAGCCGGGCTGGCTCCCGACGCATGGAAGACAGATCCCTGCGTAGAGGTGTATTTGTTTACGGCTGATGTTTTTGGTGCTGACTGGGATGACATATAAAAAGAACCGCGAATGAACACGAATGAATACAAATTTAATCTTTTGTTTTTGATTGCCGGGCTTGCGATCTGTTTTATGGATGGTTGTCAGGAGTCGCATTCGGAAGGCGTGTCGAACGGGTCGGCGGGTGCTTTGGACGGGCCTCATCAGATGGCGGTTTATATGCGCGGCGAGCCGGCGGTCAAAGATGCGCAGATATGGAAGAACAATTACGCACCCGGATTGAAAATCCAGACCCGAAACTATACGGTCTGTACCACACTGCTGGAACCGTTGATGCTTCGGCAGCTTCCGGCGTTTTTGGAGTCCGCCTATAAAGCATACCAGAGCCAACTGCCGCGGATGCTGAACAAAACGCGGCCGTTGGAGGTTTATCTGTTTGCCACACGCGGCCAGTGGGAGCAGTTTACGCGAGATACCGCCGGAGCAGATGCCGAGATCTATTTGAAAATCCAGCGCGGCGCTTATACGCTTAACGGAATTGTGGTGGCCTACAACATTGGCCGCAAGCAAACCTTTTCCGTCATCGGTCATGAGGGATGGCATCAGTTCAATCAGCGGTTGTTTGTGTATCGTTTGCCAAGCTGGCTGGATGAGGGCATCGCGACGCTGTTTGAGACCTGCCGTTATCACCAGGGGCGATTTTTGTTCGAGCCGTCGAGGAACCTGATGCGGCTGGGTTCCCTGAAACGAACGATCCAGCGTCGGCAACTGATCCCGCTGCGGCAATTAGTCGTCCTGAACCCCGGACAGGTTCTCAATGGCCATGGCAGCGATGACGCGGTGGTTGCGTTTTACGCACAGAATTATGCACTCGTGCGGTTCCTGCGTGAATATCAGTACGGCATTCGCCTGCGTAATTATCACGCACTGCTGCTGGGCGGCGCTGACGGGTCATGGCCCGTGCCGCAGAACCTTGCTTCTCTGGCGGCGGATCGAACCCGTCCGCTGACGGTCGGCTGGAACACGCAGATATCACCGATATTGTTTACGCATTATATTGAACGCGAGATTGACCGGATTGAGAAAGAATACCGCGAGTTTTGCGGAAAGATTGTTTATCGAATCAGATTGAAATAACCATGAAGGACATGAAGAGCGTGAAGAAAAAAATATATAAAAAACTTCATGTCCTTCAAGTTCTTCATGGTAAATAAATCTGTGGACAATAAAGATTTACTTATGATGCGAAAATCACAACTTATATTGGCTTCGGCGTCGCCGCGGCGGCGGGATCTGCTAAGAAAAGCAGGGTACTGCTTCGAGATTGTTCCGTCTGATGTGGATGAGTCCGCCTATGACACAAATGGAATCACCTCCGAAGAACACACCCAAATACTGGCGCTGGCCAAGGCCAATGATGTTGCCGTTGGATTTCCAAATGCTGTTGTGATCGGCTCCGACACCGTGGTCGATCTGGACGGTGAGATCATCGGCAAGCCCGATGACACCGACCATGCCGAAGAGATTACACGAAAGCTGTTCAGTAAACCGCATAAGGTCATTACCGGTTTTGCATTGGTGTGCATTGATAAAGGTATCGAGATTGTCGAAGCGGATACAACAATCGTGTATCCGCGACAACTGACTGAAGCACAGATCGCCGACCATATCACCAACGGCCAATGGCAGGGCAAGGCCGGGGCGTATGGTATTCAGGAAACCGGGGATGAGTTTGTGGACCACATCGACGGGTCGTTTACCAATGTGATGGGGCTGCCGATGGAACTGACGCAGCGACTGCTGGGGGAATTGGATATTCACGCACAATAGCCCGGAGCGCGATCGCAGGGATGGGAATCACATACAATTGCGGTGGATTATGCCGCCCCTCCATGGCCAAGCACAGCTTGACCATGCCACCCTCATAGAACAATCCGTTTTTATTGTCAGCCCAAATTACCCCGCCCACCCGTCGCGGATGCGGGGCTATCCGATGAGTTTGCGGCGATGCAGAGCGGGTTTGCGTTCATATGCGGGGAATCAGTGGTCAGCGGATGATCTGGCGAAGCTCCAGCGGGAGGGTCGTCCTGCTTTGACAATCAATCTGCTTTCGGGGATTCAGCGGCAGGGTCGGCAGGATGTGTCGGTTGTTGCGCGTAAAGGTGGACTCAAACCGCTGGCGGCTGTCTTTACGCAGGTGCTGCGGCACTGTCTGGATATTACCGAGGCCGACTATGAATTAGCGGATATGTTTACCGATGGGATCATCGGCGGCAAGGGTTGGCTGAAGATGTCGATTGACTATTATAGAGGGGAACTGGGGCGGGAATGCGACAAAAAAATGAAAAAAGTTGTTTGGCACAGGGTGTCGCATCCCTGCGCTTGCGCTTCGGGCTATTGTTCCGAAGCAGGGACGCTTCGGCTACATTGTGCGGGCGGGATGCCCGCGTTCGGCAGTGAAAAGTGGTAGCCGAGGTGGGAGTCGAACCCACACGCCCATTACGGGCAGGGGATTTTAAGTCCCCAGCGTCTGCCATTCCGCCACTCGGCCTGTACTTTGTTGGCAAATTATTCTGCGTGCGTGTCGCATTATAGGGATGATGCAACGATATTCAAGAAAATCTGTCCATTTGAGCGGCAAAATTGCGCAAAAAAATCCGCCTGTGGCCAGAAGGAGGAATAGAAGTTGGTGAACTTCTAAGGGTTAAGCCACAGGCGGCAGAAGGAGCTTGAAAACATCCAATTTAGTATATATCCGCTTGCTGTGTCAAGAAAAAACATGTGGTAATTACGGGTTTTTTGTGTTTCCATGGTCCCAGAGGACAATCTCAAGTCGTGTTGTCGTATTAAATCTCGTTTTTTTTGTTTTTTTTCGTATCTTATTTTGAACCTTGGCAAGTTTATTGATAATATAAACCCTGTTTTGACGAAATAGTGGTAGGACTTGGCATAATTATAGAAAAATATTACGGAGTAACTGTGAGATCAGGTGTTTTTCGAGTTTGTGTTTTCTTTTCTTATTTTCTTATTCTAACCGGAGTTGCGTGCAGTCAGGAAAATAAACGACCTGCGTCAGCAATGGGTGGTTCCGCAGAGTCCGAAGCGTCTGCCCGTGAGTTTCGTATCTATCGTGATGCGCTGCAGCAGGGCAGCAGCGAAGAGATTCGTGTTGATGCGGCGGTGGGTTTATTACTGCAAAACGATGAGCAGGGGCGAGGCGCATTGCTTTCGGCCCTGCAATCAGAGGAAAACCCGCAATCTCGTCAAGCGGTGTGCAAGGCACTCATTAAGAGTCGCGGTTTGAGCCAAACAATTGATTCTCTTGAGGTCTTCCGGGATCCCTTGCTGGGGATTCTGCTGGGGGAATCGGTCGAACAGGCCAAACTGGCGGCCGAGGCGATGCTGTTGTTTGATTATCCCGTTGTTGCCGATTCTATTGGTCAAATTCTCCAGGATAAGGAACTTGATCGTCAGGTCCGTATGAATGCGGTCTATGCTTTACAATTGCGGACGGAACCGACGGCTTTGCGGGGTTTGATCAAACTACTGGATGATCCGGACGCGGAGGTCGCAAAAGCCGCTGAAACGGCCTTGCAGGAGGCGTTTGGGATTCCGGTGGGTACCAGTCGAGCGGTCTGGGCGGGGATTCTGGAAGAGCTTCGGCTCAAAAGTCCTGAAGACATCAGAAGAGAACGACTGCTTCGTCAGGAAATGAAGCTGCGAGAGGTGCAAGCCGAGCGCGACCGTTGGCAAAAACTTTATCTTTCCGTTCTGGATAAGCAGTATGAATCGTTAGATGAGCCGAGCCGAGGCGGGGTAATTTTGGATATGATGGTGTCTGATTTGGCTCCGGTTCGCCTTTGGGCCTTGGACAAGGCATCAAAGTACTCGACCATCGGAGGCGATCATCGCGAAAAACTGCTTTCCCTGCTTTCGGACAACTCACGGGATGTTCGTCTTCAAGCCGCAAAAGCACTAATGAATATGAGTTCGCTGAATCCGGCCGCAGTGTTGTTGGAGCGGTTGCAGTCGGAAGAGGACGCTGAGGTTAAACTCGCAATGTTTGAGGCCTTGGGGGAGGCGTGCTTCTTTGCTTTTTCGCCCGGTTCGGATATTAAATTGTCCGAGAACATAAAGCTCGAAACGCTTGAGATTGCTTCGGGGTATCTTCGGTCCGCATCTGCGGAGGGTTGCATAAAAGGCGCCGAAGTAATTCGTAAGCTACTGGAATTAAATAATTTAAGCCGTGAATCGATGCAGTCATATCTTAGGCTTCTCAATGAAAGATACGCCGAATCGCTTTCTCAGGGTGAGGGGCTTCGCGCGGAGTTACTGGGTATTTTGGCTCATCTGTGCGGGCAGGGCGGGGCAAAAGATTCCGCATGTGCCCTGTTTGGGCCGCTGTTTATGGATGCGATGGTCGTTGAAAATGATCCCGCCTTGCGTTTAGCGGCGGTTCAGGGGCTTTCCTATGTAGATAAGATCCGGGCGCTTGAGATGTTTAAGCAAAATAATCTTCTATGGGATCCAAGTCTTGCGGTTCAGCAGGTTGTTGTTGATGTTGCGGGTCAAACCGGCGGTAAGGGAGACTTGGAATGGCTTTTGGCATTACTTGCCGATAATGGCCATACCGACCGTGCCTGGCTGGCGATTAAAAGCATTTGTCAGCGTCAAGAAGTAGGTTTTTTGCTGGATTGGCTACCCAGATTAGAAGATATTGGTGCAGCAAAAGGCGAATATATTCGTGATATCCTTGATATTGCCGAACAAAAGGCCGCCGGCGAAAAAGACCAGGAACTGCTTGTGCGGGTTCGTGAACAGATAATTTTCCGGTTGGTACAAGGGAAAGCATGGGAACAGGCGGCGGTGTACTTATCCGACATCAATTATTCGCTGGCTGAAAATCTTTATTCGGATCAAACGGACTTTGAAGCTTTCAATATCCATTTATATGGGGGGATGCCTGAAAAGGCGGCCGAGTACATGAAAAGAAAACTTAAGGTGTCCGATATAGGGCAGGATTCGCTTTTGACCGCCGCAATAAACGGTTATTTTTCAGAAAAAACGATTGAAGACGCTTCTAAGGCACTGTTTTTCGAGAAGATATCATCAATTCCCAAAGAGGGCAAGCCGAATTGGTCTGTTTTTATAGGCGATTTGGACAGCCAGTTGAATCTTTCTGGTTCTCAGGAATCGGCAGTTTCTGAGGGGGGTGCGAGCGAATAGACAATTCTTTGGGCTGAGATTTTTTGTTTTTTCTGAAAAATCTCATTTTTTCTCTTTGCACTTCTTGGTTTGGACATATATACTCTCTGTTTCGCTATTGCGGCAGGTTGGAGATTCTCTATCCTTATTTACGCCGCCGTGCGTTATGAAACTTGGTGAAAGATGGGTTATCAAGGTTGATAATGTGTTTTTTGGCGGATTTGCTGCTGTAGCTCAGTCGGTAGAGCGCGTCCTTGGTAAGGACGAGGTCACGAGTTCAAATCTCGTCAGCAGCTCAGTAAGCAAACGAGGCCGACGAAATAGCCGGCAAGCGGCAATGATAAAGAGTGGTTGACAATTAAAAAAGTGCTGCAACCGTGTTGGCCGGATCCGTATATATAGAGCGTAAAACAAAAGAGTAATCGTAAATAAGAGAAAATTAATTTTCGCAAACTAACGAGAATATCTGGAGGTTATTGACAAATGGCTAAGGCAGTATTCGAACGAACAAAACCGCATGTAAACATTGGTACTATTGGTCATATTGACCATGGTAAAACGACGCTGACGGCTGCTATTACGATGCGTATGGCAAAGAAGTCCGGTATGGCCGCAAAGGCGTTTGACGAAATCGACAATGCCCCGGAAGAAAAGGAACGCGGCATCACCATTAACACCGCTCATGTTGAGTACGAGACGGAAAACCGTCACTATGCTCATGTGGACTGTCCCGGTCACGCGGACTATGTCAAGAACATGATCACCGGTGCGGCCCAGATGGATGGTGCGATTCTGGTGGTCGCCGCCAGTGACGGCCCGATGCCCCAGACGCGTGAGCATATTCTTTTGGCGCGTCAGGTAAATGTGCCGAAGATCGTTGTTTATCTGAACAAGGTGGACCAGGTGGACGATCCGGAGCTGATCGAATTGGTTGAAATGGAAATGCGTGAACTGCTGGACAAGTACGACTTCCCCGGCGATGACATTCCGATCATCAGAGGTTCTGCTCTGGCGGCAATGGAATGTGAGGGCGGCGACGATGAGGCCTGTAAGTCTATTGACGAACTGATGGCTGCTGTGGATGAATACATTCCGATTCCGGAACGAGCGGTTGATCAGAACTTCCTGATGCCGATTGAAGATGTGTTCAGCATTAAGGGTCGTGGTACTGTCGGTACCGGTCGTATCGAACGCGGCGTTGTTCATATCGGCGACCAGATCGAAATCGTTGGTCTGCGTGATGAGGTAATGAAGACGACGATTACCGGCGTTGAGATGTTTAACAAGACGCTGGAAGACGGGCAGGCGGGCGACAATGTTGGCCTGCTGGTTCGTGGTATTGAAAAGAAAGACCTCGAACGCGGTCAGGTTATGGCCAAGCCGGGCACCATTACACCTCATACAAAGTTTGCCTCTGAGGTTTATGTGTTGACGAAAGAGGAGGGCGGACGACATACTCCGTTCTTCCCGGGCTATCGTCCTCAGTTCTTCTTCCGCACGACGGATGTAACCGGTGCGATCACTGAGATCAAGAGCCGTGAAGGCAAGGCCGTTGAGATGTGTATGCCGGGCGATAATATTGAAATGACCGGTGAAATCATCTCCAGTATCGCGATGGAAGAGGGACTTCGTTTCGCGATTCGTGAAGGTGGCCGTACGGTTGGCGCTGGTGTTATCACGAAGGTTATTGAGTAGTTTTTTAATTCGATCCATAAGACACCGTGTTAAATACACGGTGTCTTTTTGAGTCCTTTCTGTATGAGTTTATTACAGAAAGGTCGCTGTGTTTTATCAGAGAGGCCTTGGCTGTCATGGCAAAATCAAAAAAAAGAGAATATATCTGGCTGGAGTGTAAAGAGTGCGGAGACCGTAACTATCGTACTGAGGTGAATGTGCAGGGCGGGACTCCCAAGTTTGAGCTGAAAAAGTTTTGCAAGCGGGAACGCAAGCATACGGTTCACAAGGTCCGCCGCAAATAGTCGCCTTATAGGTCAGTAGCTCAATTGGCAGAGCATCGGTCTCCAAAACCGAAGGTTGCGGGTTCGACTCCCTCCTGGCCTGATTTAGAGATGGAGGCCTGCGGGGCCGTTGAGGATAAGATAATTGAAGCGAACGAGGCAGCACGATGAATTTGAAAATTTATAAGCGAACTCAGGGAAAGAACTCCCGATTATGGACCGCGATGACATTAATATTGATTGTCGCTGTCGGCTGTTGGAAGTTGCATGGGAAGCTATTGGCTTTTGCCCCGGATAATCCTTGGTTGTATACGCTGGTTCCGGCGGCGGTTTGTGCGGTGTTTGCCGCTCTGATTTACTGGCTGAGCAATAAACCAGCGATTGCGGATTTTCTGATTGCTGCTGAAGGCGAGATTAAGAAGGTTAGCTGGTCCAGCCGGAAGGAGATTGTCAACTCAACGCTGATCGTTATTTCGGTCGTTGCGATTATGGCGGCCGGATTGGGCTTGGTTGATCTTGGTTTTCGGTTGTTCTTTAGCGAAATTGTTAATCTGTATTAACATTGACCGCGTGCGGTTATGCGGAAGGGATAGCATTTATGCAATGGTTCGTTTTACGGGTTGCCTCCAATAAAGAAGAGCGGGTCAGGGAAGCCCTGGCTCGTAAAATACAGGTTGAAGCCGTCGAAGGCGTGGGTCGGATTGTGGTTCCGACCGAACAGCTTAAACGGGTTCGCGCCGGTAAACAACGCGTGTTCAAACGCAAGTTGTATCCGGGCTATGTCTTTATGGAAGTCGAACCCAAAGAGGACGGACGGGTTCCGGATGATGTGTGGTATATCATTAAGGATACGATCAGTGCGGGCGACTTCATCGGCACTGAGGGGGTGCCGACCCCGATGCGGGATACCGATGTGGCCAGGATGTTGAAAGAAATTGAAAAACCCGAAGATACCCCGAATATCAAAATGGAATTTGAGAAAGGGGATGTGGTAAAAATTCGCGAAGGGGCGTTTGAGAACTTTGAGGGCGTGGTCGATGGCATTGACGGCGAACGCGGCATGGTGCGGGTGATCGTAGCGATTTTTGGCCGCAGCACACCCTTGGATATTGAGTATTGGCAGATTGAAAAAGTATAAAGAGTTCATCGTTTTTGGTTCGTAGTTCGTAGTTAAGGATTTCGCCTTTGGCGGAGTCAGTTTTAATAAAATATTAGCGAGACTTACAATGGCAAAAGAAGTTACAGGTAAAATTAAATTACAGGCGCCCGGCGGGCAGGCCACTCCGGCTCCTCCGATTGGTCCGGCGCTGGGGCAGCATGGCGTCAATATCGGTCAATTTGTTCAGCAGTTCAACGAACGCACCAAGGATATGAATGGAATGACCGTTCCGGTTGAGATCAGCGTCTATGCGGATCGCAGCTTTGACTTCATCGTCAAGAGTCCTCCGGCGGCGGTTTTGCTCAAAAGCGAAGCCGGGTTGGCCAAGGGCAGTGGCGAGCCGAACAAGGAAAAAGTCGGCAAGGTAACCAAGGCCCAGATCCGTAAAATTGTGGAAATGAAGTTCAAAGACCTGAACGCCTATGACCTTGAGAAGGCAGACCTTATTATTGAGGGAACCGCCCGCAGTATGGGGATTGTTGTTGAAGGGTAACGAGGTATTCGTCGTTTTTAATTATTGTTGCTGACCACGGCGTTGCAGTGGGAGCGAAAATATTAGTTTAGTTTGTTTCGCGAGGTAAAATTATGAGAAAAAGAAGTAAGCGATATGGTGCGGATGCGGAAAAAGCCAGTGTAGAGGTGCTGTCTTTGGCGGACGCGATTAAAAAAGTAAAGACATTCGGTTCGACCAAGTTTGACCAAACGGTTGAATGCGTGATGCATTTGGGGGTTGACCCTAAACAGGCCGATCAGATGATTCGTGGGGCGATTTCGCTACCCAACGGCATCGGTAAGGCACGCAAGGTGATCGCCTTTTGTGAGGATTCCGATGCTGAAGCGGCCAAGGCGGCTGGAGCGATCGAAGCCGGTTGCGATGATCTGATCAAAAAAGTTGCGGATGGTTGGATGGATTTTGATGTGGCGATTGCCGCACCGAAAGTGATGGGTAAGGCCGGTAAACTGGGTCGCGTTCTGGGGCCGCAGGGCAAAATGCCATCGCCGAAAAACGGAACCGTTACGCCGAATGTGGCTGAAGCTGTTAAGGAGTTTGCCGCTGGTAAGGTTGAGTTCCGAAATGATTCCGGCGGGAATATTCACGCCGTTGTTGGCAAAATCAGTTTTGAAGCGGACAAGTTAGAAGGTAATGCGAAAGCATTTATTGGGCATATCGCGAAAATGAGACCTCAGGCGTTAAAGGGGATTTATGTTAAAAAAATCTGCCTGACCGCGACGATGAGTCCCAGCGTGTTGGTGGATGTGTCCGTAGCGTCTTAGTGAAAGAAACTTAAGCCGGTTGGCTTTATTGTATAGAGAGGCAAACGATGAGTTATCTTGTTAAAAATCTGGTTCAAAACGAATACGAAAAGTTGTTTGACGGTGTCGGTGAGTTTGTCGTTGTTGATATGACCGGGGTTAGCGGTGTTGACAACAATATCCTTCGCGGTGAGTTAAAGGAAAAAGGAATTCGTATGACGGTTGTCAAGAATTCCCTGATGTGTATGGCACTCCAAAAGATGGGGATGGACGCGGCGTGTGGTATTTTCGCGGCCGGACCTTGCACGGTTGCCTATGGCGGCGACAGTGTTGTTGATGTCGCCAAAGCAATTATTGACCAAGCCAAAACAATTAAGGCAATTTCGCCTAAGGGTGCTTATGTGGACGGGACATTAATGCCTGCTGACGGTGTTAAGGAACTGTCCAAGATGCCGACCCGCGCCGAATTGCAGGGTCAGATCGTACAGCTTGCTCTGATGCCAGGTTCCAATGTGGCTGGCGCGTTGGCCGGTCCGGGTGGTGTGATTGCCGGTTGTGTCAAGAGTTTGGTCGAAAAGCTCGAAGAAGCAGCGTAGATTGGTTTGTAGTTATTAGAGAATAAACTTTGTTGTCGCGGCTGTCCTGATGAGGTTAAACGGACGGCGTAGTCCGGCTACCGCGAAACACTTTAGAACGATAGGAGTTAATGAAATGTCTGACGAAGCAACAGTAAAAGAATTCAGTGCGGAAACCAAGGAACTAGGCGATAAGATCGTTGCCCTGACACTTATGCAGGCCAAGGAACTGGCGGATTATCTCAAGGACGAACACGGTATCGAGCCGGCAGCCGGTGGTGCTGTGATGATGGCCGGCCCCGCGGCAGGCGGCGGTGAAGCGGAAGCGGAAGAAAAGACAAGCTTCGATGTGATCCTAAAAGAAATCGGCGAGAAGAAGATCCAGGTGATTAAGGAAGTCCGTGCGTTGACCGGTCTGGGTCTGAAAGAAGCCAAGGCCGTGGTCGATGCGGCACCCAAGGCAGTTAAAGAAGGTGTGTCGAAGGAAGAGGCCGAAGAAGCCAGAGCTGCACTCGAAGCAGCCGGTGCTGTTGCAGCCATTGAGTAATTTTGCATAGGATGCATTGAACTTAAAGAACCTGTATAACACTTATTTGGCAGTGAAGCTTAAAATAGGGCGGCCGGGATGATTTTCCGGTCTGTCCCTTGGGCTTTCATAAGCTTGTTGGGCAGGATCAAAACAAAAAAGCGAGTTGTAATGGAGACAGGTCGAATGAAGTCACGAACCATCCGGAATTTTGGTAAGATTGATGATGCCATAGAAGTACCGGACCTGACCGAGGTGCAGTTGGACAGCTATAGCCGGTTTATCCAACTGGACGCTGCGCTCAATAAACGCAAAGACGCGGGTTTGGAAGCGTTGTTCCGGGAAATTTTCCCCATTATCAGCTATGACAAGACGATGGAGCTGGAATATCTCGGCTATGAACTGGAAAAGCCGCGTTTTACGCTTGAACAGTGCCGGGAACTCCGTCTGACTTACGGTCGTCCTCTGAAGGTTCACTGTCGGCTTAAACGGAAGGATGCGGATGATATTGCCGAGCAGGCGATCTATCTGGGCGAGATGCCCGTGATGATCGGCGGCGGCGAGTTTATCATCAATGGGGCCGAACGAGTCATCGTTAATCAGCTTCATCGCAGTCCGGGTGTGGATTTTGGGATTGACAGCAAAGACGGCGACCGTGTGCTTCACGGCGCACGAATCATTCCCGAACGGGGAAGCTGGATCGAAATCGCCGTTACCAAAAAAGATGTGATGGTCATTCGGATCGACCAGTCCAGCAAGATTCCCGCGACGACTTTTCTGCGGGCGATGGACGAAAAATACGGCAAGACCGAAGACCTGATTCGCCTGTTTTATAAAACAAAGAAAGTCAAAGTCAAAAAACTCGACCCGACGATGTGGTCGGTGGGTCCGATTGTGGATACCGAGAGCGGCGAAATCATGGTCGAAGCAGGTGCCCAGTTAGGTGACGCCATTGCTACGATTCAGGCCAGTGAGTTGGATTCTGTGGAAGTGGTTGTTAATGCTGGGGATACGCTGATTTTGACGACGCTGGCTGAGGATAAGGCCACAAGCCACGAAGAAGCTTTGATGCGGATTTATGCACGGTTGCGACCGGGTAATCCCGCTCACGCGGACAAAGCGAAGACGCTTTTTGAAGAAAAATTCTATGATACCAACCGCTATCGTCTGGGTAAGGTCGGACGATTCCGCCTGAATCGCAAATTCGGAACCGATGTTCCTTTGGATCAGATGGCGCTGTGTTCGGAAGACTTTTTGCGTACGATGAAGTATGTTTTGGGGCTGCGGAACAATGAGGGCGAAACGGATGATATTGACCACTTGGGCAATCGCCGTCTGCGGACGGTTGATGAGTTAGCGGCCAGTGAGATTCGCAAGGGGTTGCTGAAACTCCGCCGCACCGTTCAGGAGCGGATGAGTATGAAAAGCCCGGAAGACATTAAGCGCGTGGCCGATCTGGTCAACAGCAAGAGTGTCTCTTCGAGTATTGATTTCTTCTTTGGCCGGGGCGAACTGAGCCAGGTGGTCGATCAGACCAATGCCCTGAGCCAGTTGACGCATGAACGGCGATTGAGTGCCTTGGGGCCGGGCGGTTTGAACCGTAAACGAGCGGGTTTTGAGGTGCGGGATGTGCATTTGAGCCATTATGGCCGCGTGTGTCCGATTGAGACGCCGGAAGGGACCAACATCGGCCTGATCGTGTCGCTGGGGCTGTTTTCCAAGGTCGATGAGTATGGTTTTTTGATTACACCATACCGAAAAGTAAAAAATAAAAAATTGCAGGATGAAATTGTTCATCTGCGAGCGGATGAAGAAATAAACGCGATCTTTGCGCCGCCGAGCATGGTCGATGTTGAAAAGAATAAACTGCGGGACGGTTTGGTGCTGGCTCGTAAGGAAAGCGACCTGACGCAGTGTGACAGCAGTGAGGTTGACTTCGTGGATGTGTCGCCGCGGCAGACGGTGGGTATTTCGGCGGCTCTTATTCCGTTTTTGGAGCATGATGACGCCAACCGTGCGTTGATGGGGTCGAATATGCAGCGCCAATCGGTGCCGTTGCTGCAGACCGAGGCACCGCTGGTCGGTACGGGTATGGAAGTGGAAGTGGCCGCTAACTCCAGTATGGTTGTTAAGGCCCGCCAGTCGGGAACGATTACGGCGGTGGATGCGACGCATATTGTGATAGACCAGACCGATGAATATCTGCTGGAGAAATTTATCGGCCTGAACGAGCGTACCTGTCTGAACCAGAAACCCATTATCGAACTGGGGCAGAAAGTCAAAAAGGGTGAAATTATCGCTGACGGCGGCGGAACCAGCCATGGGCGTTTGGCGCTGGGACGGAATGTACTGGTTGCGTTTGTCCCCTTCGATGGTTACAACTTTGAGGATGCTATTTTGCTCAGCGAAAAGCTGGTCAAAGAGGATGCTTTCACCAGTATTCATATCGACGAATTCAGCGTCGAGGTTCGTGAAACCAAATTGGGCCGTGAGGAGTTTACCTGCGACATTCCGAATGTCAGTGAAAAGGCCCTGAGTGATCTTGACGAACGAGGTATTGTTCGTGAAGGGACGCGGGTCGGCCCGGATGATATTCTCGTGGGCAAGGTTTCGCCCAAGAGCAAGACAGAACTGACCCCGGAAGAAAAACTTCTGCACGCGATCTTTGGCCGTGCAGGTGAAGATGTGAAAAACGACTCGCTGGAAGTGCCCAGCGGCTATGAGGGTGTTGTTATCAAGACCCGCCATTTCAAGCGAAAAGCCGCCGAAACCGATGAAGAGCGAAAAGCACTCAAGGATAAGATGCAGCAGGTTAAGACGGACATTATCGCTAAAGAATGCGATCTGTTCAGGCAGATGATGACGGATATCCACGAGTCTCTGAACATTGAGGTTGTGGACCCGGCGACACGACAGAAAGCCGGTGTCAGCGACGACAACGATGTTCTTTATGAGCAGATCGAAGAATTTGACATTGCCTGGGTCAAGCCCGCGAAAGTTCGCGGCGATGCTCAGAAGATCGTCGATCAGTACTGGCCAAAAATCGTCGATCTTCAGGAAGAGAAAAAGCGGCAGTTGGATTCGATGAAGCATGGCGATGAATTGCCCAGCGGCGTCCTTGAGATGGTTAAAATTTATGTCGCGACCAAACGAACCCTCTCGATCGGCGACAAGATGGCCGGACGACACGGTAATAAGGGTGTCATCGCCAAGATTATGCCGGTTGAGGATATGCCGTTTTTGGAAGACGGCACACCGGTCGATATTTGTCTGAATCCGCTGGGTGTACCGTCCCGTATGAATGTGGGACAGATTCTTGAAACGCATCTCGGCTGGGCGGGCAAGGTACTCGGTTTCGACGCAATGACGCCGGTCTTTGCCGGAGCGACCGAAGAGGACATCTTTAATGTAACCGAGGAAGCGAACGAGTTTGTTTCGAGGGGAGTGGAGAATTTCGAGTTTAACTTTATTCGGGATAAGCTAAACGCATTAAAGAAAATAGCAAATAATAATGAACACAAAAAGCTTTTAGAAATTGGTTTTGATTGCTGGTTGAGTTCTTTTAAGGTCGTCTATACCGATGATGACGGTAAACTTACTTCTGATGAGTTGGAAGCATTAGAAAATGCCCTAATTGGTGACTATCCTGATCGTCTACCTCGCAGTGATGATCGGCGGCATTTATCTCGGTTTAACAGAATACCCAAAAAAGCTGGAGATATTACAAAGTGTAGAAAAATAGTTGACAGCAGTCAAAAATTGACAGAGTTATTTAGAAAGTGTAAGGCCGCCATTAGTTGCGATGATGGTAAGCCGTGGTTCCCGGCATGTAAAGAATCTTTGAAATCGGTACAGAATCGTCAGGGTTTGTATTTCTTCAAAAATCGTTTAACTGATCGAGTGAATGAGGGCTATATTGGCATAGCAGGAAAAGGGAAACAGAATCTTTCTGAACGCTTGAGCATTCACTTTAACTCTGATCGTAGTGCCAATAATTTTGTTGATCGTTTTGTCGAAGAGGCAAACTATCAATTATCAACTTATGGGGACAAAACAACTTTCGCCCCAGATGAAATAGCAGCCGTAATTCCGCCGGAGTTGAAGACATGCATCTATGACGGTCGCACGGGTGAACCGTTCGATCAGAATGTAACGATTGGCTATATTTATATGCTAAAGCTGCATCACTTGGTGGATGAGAAAATTCATGCTCGTTCAACCGGTCCATACAGTTTGATTACGCAGCAGCCGCTGGGCGGAAAGGCACGAACCGGCGGCCAGCGATTTGGTGAGATGGAAGTGTGGGCACTGGAGGCCTATGGTGCCGCTTATACCCTGCAGGAACTGTTGACGGTCAAAAGTGATGACATCGAGGGTCGCACGAAGATTTACGAATCGATGGTCAAGGGGACGAATACGCTGGAAGCGGGTACGCCGATCTCTTTTGATGTGCTTTGTAATGAGATTCGCGGGCTTGGCTTGAATATTCAGCTTGAAAAGAAGCGAATTGGCGGTTTGGCCCCAATCTAAGATAAAATCAGAATTGACGCGTGTTATAAACGCCCGCAATTGACGGGATAAAAATCGACATATAGTCGGAGTTGGTTTGAAAATGGTAGAATCAATTTACGATCGCATAAATGATTACGGTTCGGTGCGAATTACATTGGCAAGTCCGAATGATATTCGGAGTTGGTCTTTCGGCGAGGTGCGCAAGCCGGAAACAATTAACTATCGAACCTATCGACCGGAAAAAGACGGACTGTTCTGTGAACGCATATTTGGTCCTGAACGGGACTGGGAGTGTTCCTGCGGCAAGTATAAAGGAACCAAGTTCAAAGGCATCGTCTGTGATCGCTGTGGTGTCAAGGTTACACACAGTCGGGTTCGCCGCAAGCGCATGGGGCATATCAACTTAGCGGCTCCCGTTGTGCATATTTGGTTTTTTAAGGCCTTGCCCAGTCGTCTCAGTACGCTGCTGGGGATGAAAACCTCGGACATTGAAAAGATTGTTTATTTTCAGGATTATGTAGTTACCGATGCCGGCCAGAGTCCTCTGAAGCCCAGGCAACTTTTGACCGAAGACGAGTACCGCAATGCCCAGAATAAATACGGCAACTGCTTCAAGGCGTCCATGGGTGCTGAAGCGATTAAAGAGTTATTGGATAAACTGGACCTGGACGAACTTGCTGTTGAGCTGCGGCAGGGAATTAACGAGACCAAAAGCAAGCAGAAGATCAAAGATCTGACCAAGCGGCTTAAAATTGTCAATGCGATCCGATCCAGTGAAAATAAACCGGAATGGATGATTATGGATGTCGCTCCGGTGATTCCTCCGGATTTGCGACCGTTGGTCATGCTTGAAAGCGGCAACTTCGCGACCAGTGATCTGAACGATTTGTATCGCCGGATCATCAACCGGAATAACCGTCTTAAAAAACTGATTGATCTGAATGCGCCGGAAGTCATTATCCGCAACGAAAAACGGATGTTGCAGCAGGCGGTCGATTCATTGCTGGACAACAGCCGCTGTCGCCGTCCGGTACTGGGCAGCAACAACCGTCCGCTTAAATCGCTGACGGATATGATTAAGGGTAAACAGGGTCGCTTCCGTGAAAATCTGCTTGGAAAACGAGTGGACTATTCGGCTCGGTCGGTCATTGTGGTCGGTCCCAGTTTGAAATTGAACCAATGTGGCCTGCCCAAGAAAATCGCTCTGGAGTTGTTCCAGCCGTTTATTATTCGCAAGCTTAAAGATCGCGGTTTAGCCGATACGATCAAAAGTGCCAAACGAATGCTCGAACGGCGAGAGGAGCATGTCTGGGATATTCTGGAGGAAGTGATCCACCAGCACCCGGTCATGCTGAACCGTGCGCCGACACTTCACCGGATGGGTATTCAGGCATTCGAGCCGGTGCTGATTGAAGGCAATGCCATTTTACTGCACCCCCTGGTGTGCGGCGGTTTTAACGCTGACTTTGATGGTGACCAGATGGCGGTTCACCTGCCGCTGAGTATTGAGGCCCAGGTTGAGGCCCATACGCTGATTTTGGCGACGAATAACATTTTTGCACCGTCCAGTGGCGCTCCGATGTTGAGTCCTTCGCAGGACATTGTGCTTGGTAACTTTTATATTACGCATATGTTAGAGGACAAGAAGGGCGAAGGGATGCTCTTCCGAGATCCTATTGAGGCCATCACCGCGATGGATATGGGCAAAGTCGATATCCAGGCAAAAGTTAAGGTGCGTTTGCCGGAAGGAAAGGTCTCTCGAAACACTGATGGGGATGAAAAAGGTCATGTGGTCGAAACGACTCCGGGGCGGTGTTTGTTTAACGACATTCTGTCGGAGAAAATGCCGTTTTACAACATAACAATGGGTAAAAAGCAGCTCGGCACGGTGATTCACGATTGCTTTGAGCTGTGCGGCAGCAGTGAAACGATTGATCTGCTGGATAATATTAAAGAACTTGGCTTTAAGCGAGCGGCCCTCGCAGGCATCAGTTTTGGTCTGACGGATATGCGAATCCCGGATGAAAAGCTCGGGATCATTGATAAGACTCAAAAGCGTGTCGATAAGATCATGAAGAATTACCACAACGGCATTCTGACCGAGGGCGAACGCTACAACCAGATTATTGATGCCTGGACACACGCTCGTGTGGAAGTAACCAACGCGATGATGGATGCGATGAAGAATGATACTCGCGACGGCAAGCCGTATCTAAACCCGATCTGGGTGATGCGGCACTCCGGTGCGCGAGGCAGCATCGACCAGATTCAGCAGCTCGCCGGGATGCGTGCGTTAATGGCCAAGCCGAGTGGCGAGGTTATGGAAACGCCGATTTTGTCGAACTTCCGTGAGGGGCTGAATGTGTTGGAATACTTTACTTCGACACACGGCGCCCGTAAGGGATTGGCCGATACCGCCCTGAAAACAGCGGATTCCGGTTACCTGACGCGAAAACTGGCTGATGTGGCGCAGAATGTTATGGTCAGCCATATCGACTGCGGAACACTGCAGGGGATTACCAAGACGACGGTTTATAAAGGCGAGGCGATTGATATTCCGCTGAAGCAATTGATCGTTGGCCGTACGGCCCGTGATAATGTCCGTAACCTGATGACCGACGAGATGATCGTTCGCGAAAATGAGGTTATTACGGCGGAAGCGGCAGATAAAATCGAGCGGATGGGACTGGATGCCATTCGTGTTCGCAGCCCGCTGACTTGTGAAAGTGATACCGGTATTTGTGCAAAATGCTACGGATGGGACCTGAGTACCAGTCAGATGGTTGAAGAAGGAATGGCTGTTGGTATTATCGGCGCCCAGTCCATTGGCGAACCGGGTACACAGTTAACCATGAGAACATTCCATACGGGTGGTATTGCTTCTGTTTCACTGATCGAAACTGACCAGAAAGCGCCTCGCGACGGATTTGTTAAGTATTTGGATACTTTGAAATGTGTATATGACAAAGAAAAGTTGGCTCCAACTATCAAGGCAGATGGTTTGGAGAGGGTTTATACACAAAAAGGCGGAATTGTTTTGAGCCGAAATGGAGAGTTGGCGCTTGTGGATGATAGAGGGCGTGAACTCAAACGCTTTAAGGTTCCGTATGGTGGAAACTTAATTGTTAAAGATGGAAAGAAGGTTAAGGAGGGGCAATTGCTCTTCTCTTGGGATGCTCATAGTATGTCCATTTTGGCCGAAGTTCCAGGTTTTGTCCGCTTGGTAGATGTGGTCGAAGGCGAGACCATGCGAATGGAAGAAGAGCGGAAGGGTCAGAAAGGTAAGCCGGTTGTGATCGAACATAAGGGTGACAAACATCCGCAGGTTATGGTCGAGGATGCCGAAGGCAAGATTTTGGATGTTCACTATCTGCCGGCCAAGGCCCGTATTGAGGTAGAAGAAGGCCAAGAAGTGGGCGTTGGCACTCCATTGGCTCGTTTGCCGCGTGGATCCGGTGGGACGCAGGATATTACCGGTGGTCTGCCGCGTGTAACGGAAATTTTTGAAGCTCGTAAGCCGAAAAACCCGGCAGCGATGGCTGAAATTTCTGGTGTTGTGGAACTGAAAAGTGATAAACGACGCGGGAAAATGACGATTATTGTTCGAAATGAAGAAACGGGCATGGAAAAAGATCACCATGTTCCGCGCGATCGCCATCTGAACTATCATACCGGCGACCATGTTGAGGCGGGCGACGCATTGACGGACGGTCCGCTGGTGCCGCATGATATTCTTCGTATTAAGGGTGAAGAGGCGTTGCAGAGATACCTGCTTCGTGAGGTTCAGAATGTGTATCGCGCTCAAAGTGTAACGATCAATGATAAGCACATTGAGGTTATTCTCTCGCAAATGATGAATAAGGTTGAGATCGAGCATGTTGGCGATGGCTCGTTCCTGCCGGGCGAAGTGGTTGATAAGTTGAAGTTCCGTTATGCGAATGCGACATTAGCTCAAGGCCTGAAAATCAGTGATGCGGGCGATACCGACCTCCAAGAGGGCCAAATGACCACTCGGGAAGAGATCGAAGCGGCCAACGAAAAGGCGGAAATGTTGGGCGGTGAACCTGCCAAGGGCAAGAAACCACGGCCCGCCACAGCGAATACCTTGCTTTTGGGTATCACCAAGGCCTCTTTGCAGTCCGACAGCTTCCTGTCAGCGGCCAGTTTCCAGGAAACAACAAAGGTCTTGACAGAGGCGTCTTTGTCTGGTACAAAGGATCCTCTGCGTGGTCTCAAGGAGAATATCATCCTTGGACACTTGATTCCG
This sequence comes from Planctomycetales bacterium 4572_13, assembly GCA_002084585.1. Lineage (GTDB taxonomy): Bacteria > Planctomycetota > Phycisphaerae > Sedimentisphaerales > Anaerohalosphaeraceae > 4572-13. The sequence continues at coordinate 20,493 of NBLM01000002.1, forward strand.
GCTGGTACGGCATTTAAGCCGTATCTGGATATGAAAGTGAAGCATTTGGTTGAAGCGCCGGTTCCCAAGCAGCTTGAAGAGTTGCGAGAAGTCAAGGAAGCGGAAGCGGCTGCGGATAAGGCCGTGAAAGAAGCCCTGGGGCTTTAATAAAAAAGATGTAATCTTGTGATAGAAGTTATTTGGAGAAGTTATGCCGACTATTAACCAGTTAGTGCGACGAGGTAGAAGTAAAAAGGGAAAGAAGCGTATATCGGATATTACCGGTTGTCCGCAAAAGCGGGGCGTGTGTCTGATTGTTCGGACCCAGACGCCTAAGAAGCCGAACTCCGCGTTGCGTAAAGTCGCTCGTGTTCGGTTGACAAATGGCAAGGAAATCAGTGCTTACATACCGGGCATTGATCACAATCTTCAGGAACACAGCACGGTGACGGTTCGCGGCGGTCGTGTTCGAGACCTTCCCGGTGTTCGCTATCATGTTATTCGCGGTACGCTTGATACGGCCGGGACGGCAAATCGTAAACAAAGCCGCAGTAAATACGGCACGAAGAAATCATAACGAGAGAATAGAGAAGACCCTTAGGATAAACAGATGGCAAAGAAATTTACAGCGTCAGCCCAACAATTAAAACCGGATGCCAAGTTCAATAGCAAGTTGGTTTCCAAATTCGTCAATTGCCTGATGTTGGATGGCAAAAAGAGTATCGCCAGTAAGGTCTTTTATGATGCGATGGACCAAATTGGCAAAAAGATCAGCGAGGTCCCTCCGCTGGAGGTTTTTGAGGCGGCGATTGGCAATGTGAAGCCGTTGCTGGAAGTTCGCAGCAAGCGGGTTGGTGGTGCCAGTTATCAGGTTCCTATGCAGGTTAGGCCCAAACGACAGCAGTCGCTGGCGTTCCGCTGGATTCTTGCGGCCGCTCGCGGCAAAAAGGGTAAGCCCATGTCATTGCGGTTGGCGTCGGAGTTGATGGATGCTTACAAAAAAGAGGGTGTCGCGATGACGACTCGCGAGAATATTCATCGCATGGCTGAAGCCAATAAGGCATTTGCCCATTTTGCTTGGTAATTGATTCGTATTTTTACTGCCACGGTTTTTAATACAAGAACCGTGGCAGTTTTTTTTGGCATTATCGACGACGAATCTAAGATTCCATACAGACAGAGAGACTTTATGGCAGCGGAACTGTCCAAAGTACGAAATATCGGCATTATGGCTCATATCGATGCGGGCAAGACGACCGTAACCGAGCGGATTCTCTATTTTAGCGGAAAGACCTATAAAATCGGCGAAGTCCATGATGGGACCGCCGTTATGGATTTTATGCAGGAGGAACAGGAACGCGGTATCACCATTACTTCGGCTGCGACAAAGTGTCCTTGGAATGGCTATGATATTAACCTTATCGATACGCCGGGGCATGTTGATTTTACGGCGGAAGTAGAGCGATCTTTGCGGGTTTTGGATGGGGCGATAGCGGTTTTTGATGCGTCTGAGGGGGTTCAGGCGCAGAGTGAGACGGTCTGGCGACAGGGGCAGAAATATAATCTTCCGTGTCTGTGCTTTATCAACAAAATGGACAAGATCGGTGCTGATTTCGAGATGTCAGTTGATAGCATTCGCGATAAACTTCTGGCAAATCCGGTTCCGGTACAGATTCCGATGGGTGCGGAGTCTGGGCTGAAGGGCCTTGTCGATCTTATAGCGATGAAGGCATTTTTCTTTGACCAGGAAGAAACCGCCGCAAGTTTTCGGGAAGAAGTGATTCCAGAGGAATTGCAAGAGAAGGCGGAACTCTATCGACACGAAATGATCGAGGCGGCTGCCGAATATGATGAGCGGCTTATGGAGGCCTATGTCAATGACGAGCCGTTGGCAGCGGAACAGATCATCAGCGGTCTTCGCAAGGGAACGCTGCTGGGTAAGTTGAATCCTGTTCTGGTGGGTTCGGCTTTGAAGAACACGGGGGTTCGTCATCTTCTGGATGCGATTCCGTTGTTTCTGCCTTCTCCGCTGGAACGGCCTGCTGCTGTTGGTTTTAAGAAAGACAAAGAGGTTGAAGTTGCCTGTGATTCGAAAAAGCCGTTTGTCGGACTGGCGTTTAAGATTACCAGTGATAAGCACGGTGATTTGTATTTTATTCGGATTTATCAGGGGACACTTAAAAAGGGGATGCGTGTCCTGAATGTAAATCGCGGCCGAAAAGAAAATGTGACCCGTATTTTCCAAATGCATGCCGATAGCCGTCAACTTCTGGATTCAGCCAGTGCCGGCGATATTGTCGCCGCAGTTGGTTTGAGGGATACGCTGACTGGCGATACGCTGTGTGATACACATAGTCCGGTTATGCTGGAGAATATTACTTTTCCGGAAACCGTTATCAGTATGTCCATTGAGCCGCGTTCGGCGGCAGATCGAGTGAAACTGTCTGAGGCCCTGATGATTCTTCGGCGGGAGGACCCAACATTTGGGTTTAAGAATGACGAAGAAACCGGCCAAACCATTATCAGCGGGATGGGAGAACTGCATTTAGAGGTTTTAGAGCATAAGCTGGTTCGGGATATAGGAGTCGATGTCCGTGTGGGAAAACCGCGCGTGGCTTACAAGGAGGCGATTAGTCAGATGGCTCAGGCGACGGGGAAATTTATCCGGCAGACGGGCGGTCGTGGGCAATATGGACATGTAGTGGTTACAATTGAGCCGCTTTTTGAAGAAGACGGCCACTATTCGAATAAAAATGAGTTTTGTAATGCAATTGTTGCTGGCGCCATTCCAAAAGAATATATTCCGTTTGTTGAAAAAGGTGTTACAGAGGGGCTTTCAAACGGCGTTTTATCTGGTTATCCCCTTGTGGGAGCTAAGGTTACGCTTATTGACGGGTCATTTCACGCGGTGGATTCCTCTGAAATCGCCTTTGAGCAGGCGGGTGTTTTAGCCGCTCAGGATGCGATTCAAAATGCCGGGCCTATTTTGCTTGAGCCGGTAATGCGGGTTCAGGCGGTGGTTCCGGAAGCGAATTACGGAACTGTTCAGGGGAGCTTAATTGCCAAGCGAGGCGAAGTGATGGATACGCATATGCATGGCAATATGAGGGTTATTGACGCTAAAGTTCCGTTGGCGGAGATGTTTGGCTATTCCGGGCAAATTCGCAGCGCAACCAGCGGCCGCGGCAGTTTTTCGATGGAACCGCTCAGTTATGAAAAAGTTCCTGAACAAATTTCAGAAAAAATCTTAATGGGCTATTGACAAGCCCCTAATTTCTTGGTAATTGTAACTGTTTTCCAGCCGAAGCGAGCGGCAAAAAGATTTTGTCGCGTATCGAGTTGGGCTGTTCATTTCTACGAATGAGATGGTACAGAAATGGTAGCGAGGGCCGAAACCGGTTTTTTTATGGGTTTGACCCGTGAAATTGGGCCGGATGGCTCCAAACGCCCGATTGTAGTTGGGCCTCAAATTAAGGAAGACGAATAGATGTCTTTCCTGCCTTAGCAAAGAAAAGACACTATTTTTCTTTAGGGTAGTGCTGTTTTTGCAGGTTTCTTCTTGTTTTGAAGAAGAAAGATGTGTATCGTCGCCAGCTTCAATAATTTGATAGCGACACTATGTAGATATTAAGGGTTAACCAATGGCAGATACTGAAAGAATCAGAATCAGAATGGAAGCGTATGACCACCGTGCTTTGGACAGTTCGGCCAAGGAAATCGTGGAACAGGCCCGGCGTACCAATGCCAGGGTCAGTGGTCCGGTTCCGTTGCCGACCCGGATCGAACGCTATACAGTGCTTCGCAGTCCTCATGTGAATAAGAAGTCCCGTGAGCAGTTTGAAATGCGCACCCATAAACGAGTGATTGATATTTTTGACGCTAATTCCCGTACGGTCGAGGCCCTGAACCGGCTGGTTGTTCCGACGGGTGTTTTTGTTAAGATCAAGGCATAAAGTAAGGAAATAGAAACGATGGCGATGTTGCTTGGCAAAAAAATCGGAATGACCCAGATTTATGATGAATCGGGGAAGATGGTAACGGTTACCGTAATCCAGGCAGGCCCCTGCAAGGTGTTGCAGGTCAAGACTCCGGATACGGATGGTTACGGTGCGCTGCAGATTGGCTATGATGATGTCAAGAAAAGCCGGATTAAGAAACCGGCTGAAGGGCATGCGAAAAAGGCAGACAGTGCCCCTAAACGGTTTATTCGTGAATGGCGATTGGGTGCCAAGGAAGAGATGGTTCATTCGCTTGGAGACGAAATTAGCGTTTCGGAATTTTCTGAGATTAAGTTTGTTGATGTTGTTGGTACCAGCAAGGGTAAGGGGTACGCCGGCGTTATGAAACGATACGGTTTTGGCGGGTTCCCGGCATCACACGGTTGCGAACGCAAACATCGCGCTCCCGGTTCAATCTCCTCTCATGCGTCCGATGCGGGGCATGGCGGAAATGTTAAGAAGGGAAAACGCATGGCAGGTCGTATGGGCGGGGCTCGTGTTACCACTAAGCATCACCAACTCATTTCTATTGACGAAGAACAAAACTTGCTGGTCGTTAAAGGTGCCATTCCGGGGCCGTCCGGTGGTTATGTTGAAATTTGCAGTTCCAGAACACGACCCCAAAACTAAAAAAATTGGATATTGAAGATGATTGACATAAAAGTCTATAATCGAGAAGGCAAAAAACTGGAAGACCTCCGGGTGGACGAGTCGCTGTTTGGCGGTACAATTCGTCCGGCTCTGCTCAAGCAGGCGATAGTCATGTATCATGCCAACAAGCGGGTTGGAACGGCCGCGACCAAGAGTCGCGGAATGGTTGATGGTTCCACACGCAAGATTTATCGCCAAAAAGGGACAGGAAATGCCCGTGCCGGTTCGATACGGACGCCTGTTCGTGTGGGCGGCGGTCGAACATTTGCCAAAGTGGCCCGCGATTTCGGTAAAGCTATGCCGAAAAAACAACGGCGACTGGCGTGTGATTCGGCATTGCTGGCTAAGATGCAGAGCGGTCGTGTGATGATTGTCGATGAACTGAGCTTTGAGGCTCCAAAGACCGCCGAATTTGCACGCGTTCTCGGCAATCTGAAGATTGATCGCAGTTGCCTCGTTATGCTGCCGGAATCGGATACCAATGTTTACAAATCAGTCAGAAACATTTACAAGGTCGATGTCATGAAAGTCAACGACCTGAATGCCGGAGACATCTGTAATAAGCAGAATGTACTCTTTACGAAAGACGCGTTTCTGGCATTGCTGGATAAGAAGAAAACCAATTAGAATTACGGGATAAAATCGTGGACGATTATAACATTATTATTAAGCCGTTGGTAACTGAGCAGGGGATGCATTTTGCGAATACCAAAAATGCATACAGCTTTGAAGTGGCTAAGAAAGCCAACAAGGTTCAGATTCGCGGTGCGATTGAACGGTTGTACAATGTTAAGGTTACAGATGTTCGTACTGCGAATGTAAAAGGCAAACCGCGTCGTCGCGGCCGAAGTACGGGCATGACTAAGAGCTGGAAAAAGGCGGTTGTTGTCCTTCACGAAGATTATCACATTGACCTGTTCTAAGTGGAACGATCAAGGAAAGAATAGAGAGTTTTAATTATGGCAATACGAGTTTATAAACCAACGACAAACGGCCGTCGAAACATGTCGGTGATTGATTACAGGGCCGTTTTGACGACAGATAAGCCGGAAAAAACGCTATGTAAACGCATCAAGAAAAACGGCGGACGCAATAATCACGGCAAGGTAACAGTTCGGTTCCGCGGTGGCGGAGCGCGTCGGATTTACCGAGCCATTGATTTCAAACGAAGTAAAGATGATATGGTTGCAACGGTCAAGACCATTGAATATGATCCAAACCGTAATTGTTTTATCTCGCTTGTTGAGTATGCCGATGGCGAGAAACGCTATATTCTTGCTCCCGAAGGTATTAAGATCGGCACTGGGGTCGAAAGCGGCCAAAGTGTTGAACCCAAACCGGGAAATACAATGCCGTTGTCGGGGATTCCGGTGGGTGTTGAGATTCACAATATTGAAATGAATGCCGGTCAGGGCGGAAAACTCGTCCGAAGCGCCGGCGGTGTTGCTCGCCTGATGGCCAAGGAAGGCGGATGGGCAACGATTATCCTGCCGAGCGGCGAAATGCGAATGGTTCGTAAGGAATGCCGTGCGACAATTGGCCAGCTCAGTAATGGCGATCATAAAAATGTAAAGATCGGTAAAGCCGGTCGAAAACGACACATGGGCCGCAAGCCGCATGTTCGCGGCAAGGCGATGAACCCGGTGGCTCACCCGATGGGGGGCGGCGAGAGCCGTTCTAATGGTGGGCGACATCCCTGTTCTCCGACCGGTGTACCGGCCAAGGGCGGCAAGACACGCAGTCCGAGAAAGACAACCGGTAAACGCATTATTCGTCGGCGGAAAACCAACCGAGGGATTCAGACCGTACTCTAAATTGATATAGAAACAAAACGGAAGAAGCGAAAAAATAGAGGAATTTGAATGGGACGATCGACAAAAAAAGGCCCGTATGTGGATGAGAAGTTGTACCTGAAGGTACAGAAGCAGATAGATGTCGGGAGCAAGGATCCGATTAAGACTTGGGCTCGCGCTTGTACCATTATCCCTGAATTTGTCGGCTATACTTTTATGGTTCACAATGGCAAGCTCTTTCGTAAGGTCTTTGTAACAGAAGATATGGTGGGCCATAAGTTGGGCGAATTCTCATTGACGCGTACCTTTAAGGGTCATTCCGGCAGTCGGTAATTTAGCTGCCTATTCTATAAGATGCCAGAAGGCAAAGGTTGAAAAATGCTTAGTGGAAAAAAATTAACTCAGGTTTGTAAAGAACGGAAGATCAGCGATGGTCAGTTGGCTGAGCATCTTGCTCACGGCGGCATGAGTACCGAAGACGCTTTGGGTGTCGTTCGTAACTGGAAAAAGGAACTTTATATTCCGGCTCCGGGCAAAGAAGATGTTGAGCGGCTTGTGTCGGCTTTGGGTGTTGAGACGGGTGCGATTTCAGAATGGCGTGTGAGTTATCGTTATGCTCCGATGTCGGCCAGCAAGGCGCGTCTGGTAACGCAGATGATTGCCGGCCGGGATGTGCAGGACGCATTGGACTTGCTGACATTTACGCATAAACGAGCGGCGCCGCATATCAAGAAGCTTTTGCAAAGCGCCGTGGCGAATGCGGACGAGCAGGAAGCAGATGTCGAAAATTTATATGTTGTTGAGGCGCGTGTTGATCAGGCGGGGCGTCGAATTGGAACGAAGGCGTGGTTTCCCAAGGACCGAGGACGCGCTCATCCGATTCGCAAAGAAGCCAGTCATATTCATGTAACGGTATCGGAAGGTTAATCGAAAGACAGGGATCTTTATGGGTCAGAAGACATCTCCAATTGGTTTTAGAACAGGAATAAGGCTTGGATGGCAGAGCAGTTGGTTCGCTCCCAAGGCCAACTATGGTGATTTCCTGATTGAAGATTATAAGATTCGTGAGTTTGTTGATGCGAAATTCAATCGACAGCCCCCTTTCGTTGGGATTGCCAAGGTTGAAATCGCCCGGACACGCAATGAGGTTAAGGTAACGCTGCACACGGCTCGGCCGGGTATGGTCATTGGACCGCGCGGTGCCGAAGTGGACAAACTTTGCGAAGAGATTGAAGCATTGATTGATCGAAAGATCAGTGTTAATGTGATTGAAATTAAAGAACCGGCTCTGGCCGCAAAACTGGTCGCTGAAAATATTGCCGGACAGTTGAAAAAACGCTCCAGCCATCGTCGCGCAATGAAGATGGCGTGTGAAAATACAATGAATGCCGGTGCTCTCGGCGTGAAGATAATTGCCGCCGGCCGTTTGAATGGTGCCGAAATTGCCCGCAGCGAAGTACAGAAACAAGGCAGTATTCCGTTGCATACATTGGACGCAAATGTTGATTATGGAACCTCAACGGCCCGTACGACCTATGGCGCCATTGGTATTAAGGTATGGATCTATAAAGGCAAGTTCGGCGAAGAAATTACTCCGATTATCCAGAGGCGTCCACGGCGCGGTGGTCCTAAGGGCGGTCGCGGTGGCAGTGGCGGCGGACACCCTCGTTCTGTTGGTCGGGGTGGCGCTAAACCGGCCGGTGGTGCTGTGAAAAGTGCTGAGCCGGCAGCAGAGAAAAAAGAATCATAGACAAACATAAGGATCGACGACCATGGCGTTAATGCCAAAAAGAGTGAAATATCGTAAGCATATGCGAGGCAAGAATAAAGGGAACGCCTCGCAGAGAAACTTTGTTGCTTTTGGTGAGTTTGGTTTGCAGGCACTGGAACCGCATTGGATTACGGGCCGACAGATTGAAGCCGGTCGTGTAGCCGCAACCCACTTTTTGAAGCGTGAAGGTAAAGTGCATATTCGGATTTTCCCGGATCATTCTTACACCTCCAAGCCCCTTGAAGTGCGAATGGGTAAAGGAAAGGCCGAAGTGGCCGGTTGGGTTGCTGTCGTTAAGCCCGGGACGGTGCTTTATGAAATTGGCGGCGTTGAGGAAGAAGTGGCAAAAGAAGCGCTGTTGCGTGTCGCGCATAAAATGCCCGTGAAATGCAGATTTGTAACCCGCAGACATTCGTTAGGATAAGAAGTCATGAAATCTTCTGAAATCAGAGATATGAGGCCGGATGAACGGCAGGAAAAACTCGGAGACATGAAAAAGCACTTATTCGATCTTCGCAGTCAGGCCGTAACAGAAAATCTGGAAAACCTTCATGCGATTCGAAATGTTCGACGCGACATCGCGCGGATTAAAACCATTATCAGGCAAGATCAGGTAAAGGGCCAGTAAAGGCATGGAAACACAAAAAATAAAGAAAAGTAAAGATGCTGTTGTGGTTAGCAAGAGCGGCGACAAGAGCGTTGTCTGCCAGATTGACTATAAAATTAAGCACCCGAAATATGGGAAATATATTCGCCGCCGCACGAAGCTGGGTGTTCATGATCCTCAGAATCAGGCCGCTATCGGCGATCGAGTGGAAATAACCGAATGTAGACCAATCAGTAAGACGAAAAACTGGCGGTTGGTGAAAGTATTGAAAAAAGCAGTTACTGAATAAAGGGCGAACCATTGATTCAACAAGAAACCATGTTGGAAATTGCTGACAACAGCGGCGTTAAAACAGCACAATGTATTAAGGTGCTGGGAAAATGCGCATCCCGAAAAGGGAAATATACGCGGCCGACCGCAGGTGTTGGAGATGTTGTCTGTGTTGCGATCAAGAAGAATCTTCCGAATTGTCAGTTGGACGACAAAAAGGTGCATCGTTGTGTGATCGTTCGGACGAAGTATCCGATTCGTCGTCCGGACGGCAGCTATGTTCGGTTTGACAGTAATGCGGCGGTGATGATCGATGAGGACAAAAATCCGGTTGGGACACGCATCTTTGGTGCTGTAGCGCGTGAGTTGCGTGAGAAGAATTTTATGAAGATAGTCTCTTTGGCCAGCGAAGTGGTGTAAACGCTGTCAGAAATAGCGGAAAGAAGAACGAAATGGCAAGACATGTAAAAAAAGGTGATACGGTGGAAATTAAGGCCGGTGTAAATAAAGGTGCCACTGGTAAAGTGATGCAGGTTATTCCGGCTCGGGATCGTGTTCTGGTTGAGGGTGTTAATCTGGCTTTCAAGCATGTGCGCCCTACACAGAAAAACCCACAGGGCGGACGCATTCGGATAGAACGACCGATTCATATGAGCAATGTTCAACCGGTTAACCCGAAAAGCTCTACCGGAAGTCGTGTTCGTTTTGAAACGGATGCAAAAGGGAATAAGAAACGCGTTGCTACCGACGGCACCGAAATTGGTGTGGTTACGAAGGCAGCAAAGAAATAGAGATTTGAGTCGAAAGATAAAGGTTAGAAATGACTCGCTTAAAAGATTTATATAAAAGTAAGGTTGCTTCGGAACTTCAGAAGAAGTTTGCTTATGGCAGTCCGATGGCGACGCCGAAGCTGAAAAAGATTGTCGTTTCGATGGGTGTTGGTAAGGCCGTTCAGGACAAAAAGTACATGGACAATGCCTTCAAAGACATTATGGTCATCACCGGTCAGAAGCCACTGGTCTGTCTGGCTAAAAGAAGCGTATCAAACTTTAAGGTTCGCCAGGGCGACAAGACCGGCTTGAAAGTGACACTTCGCAAAGAGCGGATGTATGAGTTTTTGGATCGGCTGATAAATCTGGCCATTCCGCGAGTGAAGGACTTTCGTGGGCTGAACCCAAAGGGATTCGACGGTCGCGGTAACTACTCGATGGGTATGGATGAGCAAAGTGCCTTTCCGGAAATTGATTCGGCCCGGATTGAAACCCAGCAGGGAATGAATATTACATTTGTAACGACGGCGGATACCGATAATGAGGCATACGAAATGCTGAAATTGTTCGGGATGCCTTTTAAGACGACGGAACAGGACTAATTTTTGGAGTTGGTGAATGTCAACAACGGCACTTGAAAATAAAGCCCGTAAGAAACCGAAATACAAAAGTCGCGGCTATACGCGATGTCAGATTTGTGGGCGCGCCCGTGCGGTCTATCGCAAATTTAAGATATGTCGGATTTGTTTCCGAACAATGGCCAACGAAGGCAAGATACCGGGTGTCAAGAAAGCAAGTTGGTAATCAATAAATCGAATCGTTTGAATGTGGATATAAATCGGAGCAGTTGAATGAGTTTAAGTGATCCCATCGCGGATATGCTGACAAGGATACGAAACGCCTCGCGTGTCGGAAGAGAAAGCGTGAGCGTCAGGGCAAGTAAAGTTTGTCAGGGTGTGGCCCAAGTACTCAAAGACGAGGGGTATATCGTTGATTATGACCGTATCGACGACGGCAAACAGGGCTTGCTCCGCGTTGCTTTGAAGTACACCTCGGAGGGTGAACCAGTTATCGGTACGATTAGCCGCGTCAGTAAACCGGGATGCCGTGTTTATAACGGAAAAGACGGTTTGCCTCGGGTGATGGGCGGCTTGGGTGTCGCGATCGTTTCGACCAGTAAAGGCGTAATGAGTGATAGAAAATGTCGGCAGGAGAATGTCGGCGGAGAACTGATTTGTACGGTGAGCTAATATGAGTCGTATCGGAAAAAAAGCAATTGTGGTACCAAGTGGCGTAAAAGTGGAGCTAAAAGGTCGTTCTTTTAAGATTGCCGGCCCCAAGGGAACACTTGAACTGGACACGCATCCTGAAATCGATGTGAAAGTTGAGGACAATAATATCCTCGTTTCGAATTCTGATGAAGGAAGTCGCAGAAAGAGGGCGTTGCACGGTACAGCACGGGCTTTGCTGAACAATATGATAGTCGGTGTCAGCAAGGGCTTTGAGAAGCCGATGCAGATTTTTGGAACCGGTTATAATATCAAAGAGCAGGGCGGTAAGGTTGTGCTGAATGTTGGCTATTGTCACCCGGTGGAGCTGAAAGTTCCCAAGAGTGTCAAGGTTGACATCAAGACGCCCGCGACTCGTGGTAACGATGTGCCGGCGGTCTTTACGCTTTCGGGGCCGAATAAGCAGGAATTGGGACAGTTTGCCGCAGAGATTCGCAAAGTGCGTCCGCCGGAACCGTATCAGGGTAAAGGCATTCGGTACACCGACGAGTATGTCATTCGTAAGGTGGGCAAGGCCTTGGGTGCTTGATTAAGAGGATTGAATCGCTTGGTTTCGGCAGCAATGCCGCATAGCTTTTAATTGTATATAAGGATTTTGTAACGATGCAAAAAGAAAAGATTATGAAGGCCCGTCAGCGACGCAATTGGCGTTCTCGACGCAAGATATTCGGAACCCCGGATCGCCCACGATTGGTTGTCTTCCGTTCCGGTCGGCATATGTACGCTCAGGTCATCGACGACCTGGCGGGTGTTACACTGGCTTCGTCAAGTACACGGGCGAAAGTATTGCGTGACGATATTGCTTATGGTGGCAACAAAGATGCCGCGAAAAGTGTTGGAACAGCCATTGCCAAGCAGGCGATGGATGTTGGGATCAAAGCGGTCTGTTTCGACCGTAATGGTTACAGGTATCACGGCCGGATAAAATCGTTGGCCGATGCGGCACGCCAGGCCGGACTGGCATTCTAAACGGAAACGAATCGAAAACGATAGAATCGGAGATAGAAGTTGGCTGAAGAAATCAGAACAGACATTCAAACGGAACAACCGCTGGAAGATACGGTCGTTAAGGTTTTCCGTAATGCCAAGGTGGTCAAAGGGGGTCGCCGTTTCAGCTTTTCCGCATTGGTGGTCGTCGGAGATCGAAATGGGACGGTTGGCTTTGGTTATGGGAAGGCGAATGAAGTGCCTCCGGCTGTTGAAAAAGCGGTTAAGGATGCCAAGAAGAATCTGCATCAGATTCCGCTTGTGGACGGTACGCTTCCGCATCCGATTATCGGAAAGTGTCGTGCGACACAGGTTACCCTGTTGCCGGCCAGTCCGGGTACGGGTGTGATCGCCGGTTCGACCACTCGCTCGATTCTGGAGTACGCGGGTGTTCGCAATGTACTGACCAAAGTGAACGGAAGTCGTGCCGCAAAGAATGTGGTCAAAGCGGTCATGGACGGCTTAATGAAACTTCGTGATAAAGAAACCGTCGAAGCTCTGCGTGGAGTAGAGATCGAAGTTGAAAAAAGGTGGTGATAGCGATATGTTAAGCAATGAAATTACAGCAATTGTCGGAGCTGATCCGAAACGAAATCGTGTCGGGCGCGGCAGGGGATCGGGTCACGGAAAAACCTGCGGCCGGGGTCATAAGGGCTATGGCAGCCGTGCGGGGTCGTCCACGCATCTGGCTTATGAAGGCGGACAGATGCCGCTATTTCGGAGATTGCCTAAACGCGGATTTAATAATGCTCAATTTGCGATGCGTTATGAAGTCGTCAATGTATCTCAACTGGATCGTCTTTTTACGGATGGGACAGAGGTGGGTCTCGATGAACTCATCGGTGCTGGTTTGGTTGATTCGGCCAGTAGCAAAGTTAAGATCCTCGGTGATGGGGAACTGACAAAAAAGCTGGATGTATCTGCTCATAAGTTCAGTAAAAGCGCTCAGGAAAAAATTTCCAGTTGCGGCGGTTCAGCAAAGGTTGTCGCTTAAGGCATAACTTAAGGAAGAGAAAACATGCTTGGGACATTTGCAAACATATTTAAGGTGCCGGATCTTAGGAACAAGATTCTGTTTACGGTTGCGCTGTTGTGTATCTACCGGATAGGATTTCATATTCCGGTTCCTGGGTATAACGCCGAGCAGATACAGAAGGTTTCTGGCCAGCGAGATACGGATTCACCGCTGGGTCGGGCCGCGGATTATATGCAGATGTTTACCGGCGGTACGCTTCAGCAGTCCAGTGTGTTCGGGCTGGGGATTATGCCGTATATCTCGGCATCTATTATTCTGATGTTGTTGGGAGAAGTTCTTCCGGCTCTAAAGAAATTGCGGCAGGAAGGACAAACCGGTCATAAGAAGATACAGGAGTACACTCGCTATCTGACGGTGCCGTTATGTTTGGTCCAGTCGTTGATGTACACGAAGATGTTTGCCGGCGGCGAAGGATATGTCTATCCGGGTATGCAGGTTCATGCGATTATTATGGGTGTTGTCGGCATGACCGCCGGAACGCTCTTTTTGATGTGGCTGGGTGAACAGATTGATGAATATGGTATGGGCAACGGTATCAGCTTGATTATTATGGCCGGTATCCTGTCGCGAATGCCGTGGGCGATTATGCAGGTTTGGCAAAATACGGAGCTTAAAGTGGGTGTTGAAGCGGGCAAATTTGGTCCGGGGACAATCGTCTTTCTTATCGCCGCATTCATTTTTGTCATTGCCGGAGCTATTTTGATTACACAGGGCCAGCGCCGGATTCCGATCCAGCAGGCCAAACAGATGCGAGGCCGGCGGATGTACGGTGGCGCACGACATTACCTGCCACTGCGTGTTAATCATGGCGGTGTGATGCCGATTATCTTTGCCTCCAGCTTAATGATGTTTCCGCCGATCGTTTTACAGCAATTGGAGAGAATCCCGTCATTGGTCAATTCGAGCGTATTGGCTCTTCTGTCAGAGGCCTTTAGACCGACGGCATTTACTTACAGTGTTGTTTTTGTTGTGATGATCTTTTTGTTCGCATATTTCTGGACGACCGTTCAGTTCCAGCCAAAAGATATGGCCAAGAACCTGCGGGACCGGGGCAGTTTTATCCCGGGTTTGCGTCCCGGCCATCGTACGGCGGAATACTTAGAAACCGTAATGGTTCGTATCACTTTCTTCGGTGCATCGTTCCTTGCGATTATTGCCGTGGTTCCAAGTTTGATTACACAGTTGCTGGGTGTACCGTTTGCGGTTGCGTCGTTTCTGGGGGGGACGGGTTTGCTGATCGTGGTGAGTGTTTCGCTTGATCTGGTTCAGCGGATCGAGGCGAACCTGATTATGCGTAACTACGAAGGTTTTGGTGATTCAAAAGTGAAAGGGGCATTTAGATGAAATTGATACTACTTGGCCCTCCCGGTGCTGGCAAAGGAACCCAGTGCAAGCGCATTATTGACAAGTACGGCGTGGCCCACCTGTCCAGTGGGGATATTTTGCGTGCGGAACGCAAAGCCAACAGCGAACTGGGTCAAAAGGCACAGAGCTATATGGACAGCGGTGCGTTAGTGCCGGATGATTTGATTATTGATATGATGATCGCCGCAATCAAAACGACACCGAGTGGTTATGTCTTAGATGGTTTTCCGAGAACGGTTGCTCAGGGCGAGGGCCTTGATGCGGCGTTGGAAAAAGCAGGCGAAAAGATTGATGCGATTGTGAATCTTCAGGTTCCCGATGAGCCGATTATGGATCGTATGACGGGCCGCCTGAGTTGTCCGGAGTGTGGTGCGGTTTATCATATTGTAAACTTAAAGCCGAAAATCGACGGTCAGTGTGATGCCGGCTGTGGTGCGTTGACTCAACGAAAGGACGATACGCCGGAAGTGGTTTCTCACCGGCTCAAGACCTATCATGAGCAGACGGCAGCGGTGGTTGGTTACTATCAGAAAAAAGGCAATACCATTCTTGATATTGATGCCAATCAGGAGATTGATAAGGTTACGGCGAGTGTTTTGGATAAACTCGACGCCCTGAACGGGTGAGACGATGCCGATAACACTTCGCAGCAGACGAGAAATAGAAATGCTTCGCAGGGCCGGTTTGTTGGTCGCGAAAGTTCTTTCAAAACTAAAAGAAGAGGCAAAACCGGGCATCAGTACCGCCGAGCTTGATGAGACGGCCATGCAAATGACCCGGCAGGCCGGGGCAATCGCCTTATTCAAGGGTGTGCCGTGTCCTTATATGGACAAACCGTTTCCCGGTGGAATTTGTGCCTCCGTCAATGAGCAGTTGGTTCATGGGATTCCCTCGAAAAAGGTGATTCTCAAAGAGGGCGACATCCTCAGCGTTGACTTTGGTGTCAAACTCAACGGCTATTGCGGCGATTCAGCGATGACCGTCGGAATTGGGCAGATTGCACCGGATCGGAAAAAATTGCTGGTCATAACACAGCGACTCTTGGCTATTGCGATTGAGCAGATGGCGCCGGGTGTTAAGTGGAGTCTGATTGCCGGTATGATGGAAGCAGCAGCAAAGGATGCTGGGTTTTCTATTGTCAAAGACTATGTGGGGCATGGTATTGGAACGGAAATGCATGAGGATCCGAAAGTGCCGAACTTTGTCAGCAGAGAATTGCTTAGAGATGACATCGTGCTGACCGAAGGCATGATTCTGGCTGTTGAGCCAATGGTTAATATGGGCAAGTCCGGTGTTCGAACACTGCCCGATGGCTGGACAGTGGTAACGAAAGATAAAAAATGCTCGGCGCATTTTGAGCATACGATTGCAGTGGTCGCCGGCGGTTGTGAAGTTCTGACGGCTTGAGAATAACGATAAAAAGAAAGATCCTTAATACGGATGGCGAGTAAAGACGCAATAAAATTTGAAGCAAAGGTCATAGAGGCCAAGCCGAATGCGGTGTTCCGGGTGGAACTGGAAAACGGTCATCAGATTTTGGCCCATGTGTCAGGGAAAATGAGGATGCATTTTATTCGTATTCTCCCGGGCGACACCGTAACGGTTGAAATGAGTCCGTATGATCTGACCCGTGGCCGGATCGTATTGAGAAATTAGATAACCTTGAATGTTGAAGGTGTAGTCATGAAAGTTAGAAGTTCAGTAAAACGAATTTGTGAAAGTTGCAAAGTCATCCGTCGCAAGGGCGTTTTGCGTGTGATTTGTTCGGCAAATCCGCGACATAAACAGCGTCAGGGCTAAGGGTGAGAATGAATAATATGTTACAAGTACAGGAGTTATTATGCCGCGTATAGTGGGTGTTGATGTTCCAAATAACAAGCAGGCATGGATTGCGTTAACTTATATCCATGGCGTGGGTGTTCATCGCTCGAAGAAGATTCTTGCCGAGATCGGCGTTGATATGACGCTTCGTGCGAGCAAGTTGTCTGAAGATGAGGTCAGCCGCATCGCTCAGATTATTGACCGGGATTATGAGGTTGAGGGGACGCTTCGTCGGCGTGTTTCACAGAGCATCGTTCGGTTGAAAGACATTGCCTGTTATCGAGGCGTGCGACATCGTCGCGGGATGCCGGTTCGCGGCCAGCAGACCCAGAGTAACGCCCGTACCCGTAAAGGTAAAAAGAAAACCGTCGCCGGCAAGAAGGGCGTCAAGGAAATGCGTTAATTGCTTTCTGCAGCGGATAGTACGAAGACTGAAATTCTTGGGAACGAATAGAAAATGGCTAAAAGTACAAAACGAAAAGTTAGAAGAAATCTTGTTCGTGGGATCGTTCACATTAAGGCGACTTTCAATAATACGCTGGTAACGATTTCCGACACGGACGGCGCTGTTGTCTGTCAGGGTTCGGGCGGTTCTGTCGGGTTCAAAGGGTCTCGCAAAAGCACCCCCTTTGCCGCACAGAGAGCGGCGGACAAATGTGCCCGCACAGCCATGCGGTCAGGCCTTCGGGAAGTGGAAATTCGTGTCAATGGGCCGGGTTCCGGACGCGAATCTGCGATTTCAGCGATCCAGCAGGCGGGGTTGCGGATTTCTTCAATTGAAGATGTAACTCCAATTCCGCATAATGGCTGTCGTCCGCCGAAGCGGAGAAGAGTCTAAGGGCGGTACAAAAAACGATTAGATTTTGATTAAGGAACGAATAAACGATGTCACGATATCTTGGTCCATCATGCAGACTTTGCCGCCGAGAAGGCATGAAGCTGATGCTCAAAGGCGTTCGGTGTGAGACTGCCAAATGTTCGATTGAAAAACGAGAGCGCAGTATGGCCCCCGGCATGCACGGTTGGCGTCGCGGTCGCCGAAGCGACTATGGCGTCCGCTTGCGTGAAAAACAAAAAGTCAAACGCTTCTATGGTCTGATGGAAAAGCAGTTTATGTCATATTTTCGTAAGGCGTCGCGGGGGACGGGCAATACGGGGGAAACCTTGCTTGAACTGTTGGAGTCTCGGCTGGACAATGTGGTGTATAAGCTGAACTTTGCTCCATCACGGAAAGCGGCTCGGCAGTTGATTACACATGGTCATATTTATCTAAATGACCGGCGTGTTGATGTGCCGGATATTACACTTAAAATTGGTGATAAGATCACCTTAAAGAATTCGGACAAAAGTCGAAAAATAGTTAAGCAACAGTTGGAAAGCAATCCGAACTATGCTGTTCAGGAGTGGCTCCAGTTGGATGCGGGCAAGCCGGCGGCAACGATTGTCGCATTGCCGACACGGGATGATGTGCAGTTGGCTGTTGAAGAACAGTTGGTTGTGGAGTTTTGTTCGAGATAATATAACGATTAACAACGGTGAATACCAGAGAGCAGCTTGAACCGAATCAGGGCCTGATACATTCAGTTGCTGAGAACATTTGCCTAAATTAGCGGAGGCCAAATATATGAGAATTATCTGGAGAGGTTTAGAGTTACCCACGCGGGTTGACAGGGACGAGCAGGTTTCGACCGAGAGCTACGGACGGTTTGAAATCGAACCGTTTGAGCGAGGCTTTGGGACGACGATTGGTAATAGTCTGCGCCGTGTTTTGCTATCATCATTGGAAGGTAGCGCTGTGGAATCGGTCAAAATTTCCGGCATCGATCACGAGTTTTCTTCTATCCGGGGCGTAAAGGAAGATGTGACAGACATCATCCTGAATACTAAGAAACTGGTTGTTCGTTTACAGGGCGACGATCCTAAAACGATTACAGTCAAGGCCAAAAAAGCCGGTCCTGTAACCGCGGAGATGATCAAGTGTGATGCCTCCGTCCAAATCGTTAACAAAGAGCTTGTTTTGGCAACATTGACTGAAGATGTTGATTTTGAAATCGAAATGGTTATTGGTAACGGTCGCGGTTATTCGCCCGCTGCTGAGCGGATTGCTGAAAGTAGCCGTTCTGATCAGGATCTTGGCATTATTGAGGTTGATGCGATTTACTCTCCGGTTATTCGTGTTCGTTATAAGACAGAAGATACGCGTGTTGGACAGCGAACAAATTATGACAAACTGGTTCTCGAAGTCTGGACCGATGGAACAGTATCGCCGGAGATGGCCATGGTGGAAGCGGCGAAAATTCTTCGCAAGTACATCAACCCATTTGTGCAGTATGCAGAATTGGGTGAAGAAACGGTTGAAGAGGAGGTTCAGTCTGAGGAGACAGAATCCGCCGGCATCGATGAGGAGTTGGCCGCTAAACTTGAAATGTCGATTGAATCGTTAGAGTTAACCGTGCGGTCAGACAACTGTCTTGAAGCGAATCATATCCAGACGGTAGGTGCATTGGTGAGGATGACAGAATCGGAATTGCTGAAAATTCGAAGCTTTGGTAAAACAAGCTTGCGAGAGATCCGAAGAAAGTTGTCAGACTTGGACTTGTCGCTTGGAATGACTGATATTGATTAATCGTAAAATAACTGAAATTTCCAAAGCAGTAAAAAGGGTATTACAATATGCGTCATCGAGTGGCCGGACGGCATTTAAGCAGAACAAGTGAGCATCGCCTTGCGTTGCGTCGAAATATGGTAGCATCGCTGTTTGAGCATGAGACGATCTCTACGACAGTGCAAAAAGCCAAGGAAGTGCGTGGATTTGCTGAAAAGCTTATTACGCTGGCTAAAAAGGGAACTTTGCCAGCGAGACGCCGCGCTATCGCCATGCTCAACAATCGTGCGATCTATGCCGAGGAGGACGGTAAAATGGTCAAAAAGGGTACGGTTGTCGGGAAACTCTTCAGCGAAATCGGACCTCGTTACTTAGAGCGGTCTGGAGGTTATACCCGTATTATCAAACTGTCGAAGTGTCGGTTGGGTGACGGCGGCAAGTTGGTTCTGTTACAGTTGGTTGAGCAGGCAAAAGACAAAACAGATGCCTAAGCGGAAGTTTTTGAAGAATTCGGGCGTAAAAGGGAGTTGCCTTAGGTGAATGTTCAATGCTGTATTTTTTGCAAAATTATTGCCGGTCAGGTTCCGTGTACAAAAATTTATGAAAACGAACATGTACTGGCGTTTATGGATGCGGGTCCGGTCAGCGAGGGCCATGTCTTGGTGGTGTTGAAACAACACACGACACGACTGGATCTGACAGATCCTCTTGAGATGGCGGAACTCGCCAAAGTGCTGCCGAAGTTGGCCGGTTCAGTTAAAGACGCGATGGTTGCAGATGGGTATAATGTGCTGTGTAATAACGGATCATCTGCGGGGCAAGTGGTCGAGCATATGCATTTTCACATTATTCCTCGAAAAGAAAACGACGGCGTATTTAATCAATGGCCTTCTTTTCAGTATCCGGAGGGGAAGGCCGATACGATTGCTGAAAAAATACGGCGAAATCTAACGCTTTAGGCAATACAGACTTGATAAGATTCAGGGTGTCTGTTATAAAGAAAAAAACTAATCGCGGGGTAGAGCAGTCTGGTAGCTCGTCGGGCTCATAACCCGGAGGTCGCAGGTTCGAATCCTGTCCCCGCCATTACATAACTCAAGCAACCATAGGAAGTTAAAAATGGTTGTTTTTTGTCTCTTAAAGACAACTGTACCTAAATTGTACTTGTTGTTTGCATCAGCCAAGTGTCAGTCAGACAAAATCGGCAAACAGACAGCTTCTGATAGAATATATTTGTGATATTATTCAGGAGATTGTCATGGCAAGTATTTACAAACGCGGAAACCAATTTTGGGTAAGTTATTATGTTGGAAATACCCAGGTCAAAAAAACACTTAAGACTACAAATGAGCGGATTGCCCGTAACAAGCTTAAGAAAATAGAATACGAATTGGCCATAGGTGAATTGGGTGTAGCCAGCAAACTTCCACTGACGGCGATCCTGGAGGCGTTTTGTAAGGAACTGAAGGCTACGCGGACCGCCAAGTCCTACAAGAACGATTTTAGCCGCCTACGCATCTTCTTTGGGCCGATCTGTTCGTCACTTGAGGTCGGTGTCGGCGGCAAAGACCCCAAAAGCGGATCGCGTAAAAAGGGGCATGATAGATATGCCGGAAAACATATCAGGGCCGAATTGCTGGAAGACATTACACCCCAGATGATCAATCGCTTTATCTCTCATCGCAAACAACACGATCACTGGTCTCCAAAGACTGTTAATCTCTTGCGGCAGACATTGCATAAGCTGTTTTCCTATGCGATTAAGCATTACAATTTCAGGAGCAGAGATCGACGCTACCCCAATCCGGCAGCAGAAGTGGCAAAGGAAAAAGAGCCGGCTCCCTGCATTCATTGAGAACGTACAATATCTTTCGCACTTTGAAAAGTAGATAAAAAGAGTCCTTTCTTTGGTCGATGGTAGTTGAAACGATCAAAAACCATAAAACCAGAGAAAGGA
>NBLM01000015.1 GCA_002084585.1 Planctomycetales bacterium 4572_13
TTGATCCGTAAAAGCTGCTGTTTTAATGAATATCGCTGCTCGACAAATTGCCGGTATTGGTGTGAGTGGTACGAATCATCGAGGATTTTCTGACAAAACTCCTCCGGCGTGTTAAATAGGGGGTTCTCTCCAAAGATACCTTTGGCTCCGGGAAAATTATGTATCAGCGGCTTCAACCCTGCCGCCATCGCTTCTAAGATTCCCATTCCCTGACTTTCAATCACACTGGTTGAAACAATAAAGTTCTTATCTTCCAGCCAACCTACTATATCGTCCTGAAAACCATCATAAATAAAGGCGTCCGCAATACCCAATTCTCCGGTAATATGTTCCAGATAATGCCTTAAAAGCAGACCATCTCTGTCGCCGACCTCGCCGGCCACATAAAGCTTGTACTCAGGGTCAATTTTCAAAAGCGCGGCCATACATTGAACCAGCAGCATTGGATTTTTCACCATCCTCAGTTTTGCCACAAATGCGATTTTTTTGCCTGGTTCGCGCACCTTGAAATCAATCGAACTCAGGTCCACTCCATTGGGAACGGTTACCACGGATGTTCGCTGGTTAATATCGCTGACCCAATGCTGGACCGCCCGCATCACCCATTCATTGCCGACGGTCATCAACATATCTACGCTGTCCCAATTGATTAGCTGGGGCCAATTCAGATGGGCCTCGTATCGATGCAGACGGATGACCGTGCGGCACACTTTCGGAAAATTTGTTCCAATCCGTGCCAGTTCCGTACACCACTCAAACCACGAAATATCGCTCCACTGCATCAGGTCAGACACATCCTGTGCGGTTTTCCCCTCAAAATAGCGAACTTGGTAGTGTTGTTTTGTATATTCGACAATGTCCTGTAGGAAAGTCGGTCCGTCACCGCCGCAAAAAAAGGCAATCTTCACGCGTTTTAATTTTAACGCCTCAATGTGCTGATCTAAGATACGGGCGGGGTCAAAATAGTCCTTGCCACGATACAAAACATCCATTGCCGAGGCAACATCGCCAGTCCGCTCAAAACTTTTGGCTATTTTTGAAAAGATTGTCTCGTCCAATGCTCCCTCAAGAGATGCCGCTTTGAGCCAACGAACGGATGAACCGGGCTTTTCTAAGGACACAAAGCCCTCGATGAGGTTATTGTACACCTGTGGCGGATGGTCCGGCAGATCCATCGAACGCAGAAAATACTGTACGGCCTCTTCGCAGCGTCCCAGACGAAGCAAAGCAATTCCCGCATCATTCCAACAACGGCCGTGAATCGGATTCTGTTGCAAAAACGCATCCAGACACCGAAGCCCTTCTTCCCAGTGACCTGACTGAATGAATTGCAGGCCTTTTTGATAATACACATCGGTCATTAGATTAGTTCGTAGTTTGTGGTTCACAGGTTTTAGTTCATCATTATGCCGATAAATTGGGGTTGCCTGCGTCTTTCGCGCACGCAATCGGGCTGTTGTTCCGAAGCAAGATGCTTCGGCTACATTATTTTATCGCATAAAATCTAATAGAGACATACTAAACATCCGAGCCGCAACATTGAGCGACATCTGATACAACATCTCGTAACGCGCCAAATCGATCGCAACCTGGGTAATATCCGTATCCTGAAGCCGGCTGATGTCCTCATCGGTCGCCAGTTTCATATCCCCGATGCTTTCCTTAAAATTCGTTAAGACCTGAAGCCGCCCTCCCACCACCGGAAAGGCCTGTACAAGACGCTGGTTTATTTTGTCCATAGAATGAATCGTATCAGCAAACATCGACTGCAATTGACTCTCTGAATAATTTTGCTCATTCTTCAGCAGATCACGAGCATTGATCAGTGCGTTAAACATATCGTATGTTCCGGGAACACGAACCGGTTCATCACCCGCCTGCTGAATCCCCGTCGCATCTACGAACAGCACTTCGCCTGTTTCTGAATGAACCACGGCAACATTCGTTTCCGTCCCATTGACAGCAACGACATTGGCTCCGCCGTCAATGGATAGTTGCCAATTTCCCGCACTGCCTGTAATTGTGAGTTGAACATCGCCGCGAATACTGCTGGTTCCTGTCCCCGTCGCGACTCCTGTCTGACCATAAAACACCGGTTCCTCCCGCTGCTCGGAGCTAAATAATGCCGGACCGGCCAACACCGCCGATGTCTCAAGACCGTCTGTTATCTGAACTTTTCGTTCTTCCAGACTGCCCTGATAGTCCACTCGCATAATGTGCCCCTGGTCGTCCCGCTCCACAGTGTATGGCAACTGTTCTGAATTGGCGCCGGCAAACAAACTCTGTCCCATCCGCTGGGTATTTGCCAGCAACACCATCTCCTCCAGTATATTATCCAAATCCGCCGCCAATGTTTGTCGCAGTTCAGTATTCAATGTGCCCGACATGGTCGATGTCAGGGAAGCACGGGCTCTTCCGAATTCACCGGTAATACTCTGAATGACTGAAGAACTTAAATCCAGCGTACTGACAATTTCATCCAGCATCTTCAGTGTTTGTTCTTTGGTCCGGCTGTCGGTTATAAACGCCAAAATCTGGTTGGAAGCAGCCGGGTCGTCCGAGATGCGATTGACTTCCTGGCCCGTCGCGGCCTTTTGCTGGAGGGCCGCCAGTATCGACGAGTTCTGACCAATCGCCCAGCGGCTGTTCTTATAAATAGCGTCAAGTGAATAAGGCATCTATTTTACCCCTAACCCGGACAAGCCGGAAATTCTAAACTCGAAGCATTAAATCCGAAACAAATCTTAAATTCAAATAACCCAAATTCAAAACAGTAACAATTTAATGCCAATTTTGTGATCCATTTCATTTGTAAAAAACTAAGCAATCCTACCGAATAATTGTTAAGACCGTTTTATAGGTCTCGTTAATGGTGTTCATATACCGTGCCATTGCCTGAAACATCCGTTCATACAGCATCATCAAGCTCGCCTGATCATTGATATCAACACCGCTGATCTCGTCCCGTTGCTGCTCCAGCGAGCGATGGATGCTCTGGGCGTTGTTATGCTGCATTTCCGTAACAGAGACTTCATTTCCCAAATCGATCACCAGTTTCCGATAGAACTCCTTCGGAGACAACTTCCCCAAAGCGTCCTGAGCCGAATCGCCCAAGGCGGCAATGGCACCGGCATTTAGATTGTCTGTCATTTCAACGGTTTTTGAAACCGCGATATTTGATCCATTATCTCTAACAAAATCGGAAACGGCGATACTGTCGGCATCCGTTCCGGAAAAAAAGCTGTTGATGCCGACAGCTGCCAGAAAACCGGAAGTGTCTGAGTTGGCCAATGCCTCAATGGTAAACTGCTCTGCATCGCTGAGATACCCCGGACTGACACCATTGGCCTCTAAGCGTATTTTCACTCCGTTATCCAGAATAAAACTCGTCCCGGCGACATATCCCTGGCCAATATTCACCGTCTTAAGAACAGCACCGGCTGCGTTTTGAATTTCCAATTCCATTGTCCCCGTACCAATGGCATTTGTTTGCCCCGGCGGTGTCGTTTTTACGGTACAGGTATAGGTTTCATCAACAGTACCAGTATAGCCACCTGACACCTCAATCGCTGGCGGCAACTGACTGGGTCCGGCACCGGCTCCGGCAAGCGGATCGGGGACCGTCATATTGGGTACGGAAAGAGTCCCACCAAGAAAATCGAATGAATACCCCGAATTCGCGATGATCTGCAATCGCCCCGAATTCACCCCGGTATTCTGATCCAGACCCGGAATGGCCACGATGTCGGCCGCAATGGACGACATTGTGCTGGAAGCAGTTACGGACACCGTATGCCGAACAACTTGACCGGTTGGGTCGATTACACGGATACGGATTTGGCCATCTGTTACCGGCGGTTGCATTTGGGCCACATCGGTTTCAATCATCGTCCACCCTGACAGCATCGTAAAGGAGCCATTAGTCCCCACTCCCTGGGCATGGAGTTGATTTGTTTGGGAGATCAGGGTTTGTGCCAACGAATCCAACTGTGTTTTAATGCCGTCAACCAACTCATTTCTCAGCTTGAACAGCCCGCCCAAAACGCCCCCGGAAATACTTGTGTCATAGCTTTGAGTTTCTTTAGGCCGCAGACCAAGCTGATATTGCTGCTGGTTCAAAACAAACCCTGCCTCCAGTTTCGTAGCAGTCGAACCGGAAACCAGTGAAATGTCCGAGGCGGCGATATCAACCATGCCCGTATCCCGGACAACAGTACGAATTCCAATCAACTCACTGAGTTCCGCGATCAGCATGTCCCGCTGGTCCATGGTGTTATTTGCGTCATTGCCGCGCATTTCCTGTGTATATACTTCGGTATTCATCCGAGCAATCTGTGTGGCGAGAAGATTAATCCGCTCCACTGTCGAAACCGCCTCACTATATACCGCATCTTCGATGTTCGAAATTACCGTTCCAAAACTGTTAAAATGGTTCGCTAATATTTCCGCCGAAGAAAGCAGTGAACTTTGCCGATTGACATCATCCGGCTGCAGTGACAGATTGTTAAAGGACGCAAAAAAATTGTCAAGGGCGGTGCTGAGACCCTCACTCGATAGCTCTCCAAAGGCGTTTTCAATCATCCGAAGTGTTTTCAGGCGTTTCTCAATATCCGCGATGGAGGAATTTTGCCGAAGTAATTCGCTTTCGAGAATCTGATCGACCAACCGTCGAACACCGGCGGATTCAACCCCCTGCCCCACCATCTGACCATTGGTATAAACTTCATCCGCCGGTCGAAGATCGATCTCCTGACGGTGATAGCCCTCTGTCGCGGCATTGGCGATATTATTACCGATAATATCCAACGCTTTTTGTGCCACATGTAAACCACTGATTCCAATTTCGTATCCGGCCATAAATGACCTCTCCTGATTTCACATCTTGATATTCATTAGGCCGCAATGAACGCTCCATTGCTCCTGGCCCTGAGCGGTATAGGTCCGTGTCTGATTCTTTGTGCCAACCATACTGCCCAATAGTAATCGCGTAAATCTTGCGCATTCTCGAAGCAGCAATTCCGTGCCCTGGCGTTCGTTCCCCAGTTCACGGGTCAATCGCTGCAAAGTTGCCTGTTTCTCCTGAATGATCCGGCGGTCCTGACCGGTCAGTTGCTCACACAGCCGCGTCATATTCACATCGTCCGGAGAGCATCTTAGGACAGAAGAAAGATTTATTTGCAATTGCCGCATCCGCAGATCGGTCTGTTTTTTTCGTTGGCCCTCATCTCGGACCTCTTCCATCAATTCTTCCAGTGATCCTTCGTCTCGCCGAACAACGGCTGCGCGGAGCCGGTCCAGTCGATGCAGCGTTTGCTTAATGCCCGCTATCTGATCATCCAGAAAAACGATCAATTCATCCGGAACCTGTGTTTTTGATGCAACCATTCCATTCCTTTAATCATTCGCCGATAACTGACTACACCTTCTGATCCAACTGATTCGTCACTGTCTGTGGGCCGGAATTCAATCCTACCGCGTCGGCCATTTGCTCATAGATTTTTTCCCACAATCCAAAACCACCGTTTTGTGATACCGAATCGGCCAAAAATGTACAATACAAACTATGAACCTGCTCATTCGAGCTGTCGTCCGGATCAAATGATGAATTCTTGATCGTTTCCTGCATCTGTTTAAGAATCTGATTAATAAAGATGGATTCAAACCCCTTAGCAACCGTCTTGAGTTGCTCAGCAGCGGCCACGGCACCATTGCCTTTCGCCACAGAATGAGGACTGCCCATCGGCTCAAGACCGTTTATAAAGGTAGGGCTGGTTAATAACGGATCAATTTTCATTATACACTTCTATCATTCAATAACATCTCTTACTACATCATCTCCAATTTGGCTTGCAAAGCACCGGCCTTGTTGAGAGCGTCAAAGATCGCAATCAAGTCGTTAGGCGTAGCGCCAATCGCATTCAGTGCGTTCGCTAACTCCTCCACCGTTACCGTTGTTGGAACCGTAATCAGACGGCCCTCGCCTTCCGACACCATAACGGTCGAATCCGGCACAACAGCTGTTGTCGCACCCCGGCTAAAGGGCGCAATGGGCTGTGAAACCAGTTGTTCTTCTTTGATCTTGACCACCAGTGCGCCCTGAGCCACCGCCGTCTCTGTGATGGTTACATTGCCGCCAACGACTATTGTTCCGGTGCGTTCATTGATGACAACAATCGCCGGCATATGCGGCTCTACATCAAGCTGCATAATCGAATCCACAAAACGCAGCACATTTCCCGAAGAAACATCTTTCGGAATTTGTACCCGAACGGAACCCGGATCCTGAGCATAGCCCGCATCGGCGTATTTCGTATCAATGGCCTGCCGGATTCGCTCAGCCGTCGTAAAATCGTCATGCCGCAGGGTAAGCGTCAAATATCGATGCCGGCCAACCACATCAAAGAATCGGGACAGTTCTGATCGTTCCACATGCGCCCCGTCTGGAATCCGACCCACCGTCGGATGATTCTTGGCTATCTTTGAACCGGTATTTCCCTCAACAGTCCACGAGGTGGTTGAAATCGCCGCGACACGTGCCACCGCATACACCTCTCCGTCCATCCCCTTTAACTCGGTCGCCAAAAGCATCCCCCCCTGTAAACTGGCCGCGTCCTGAAGTGCAGAGATATTGATGTCGATCAACGACCCTTCACGATCCCAGGCCCCCAGTTCCGCTGTTACCATCACAACGGCAATATTCGCCGACTGCAACATCGGCGACAAAAATGTTGTATCCGCCTCGCGCCTTAACAGGCTGGTCAGCATTTGCGCACTCGGCAGAGAATTGTCACCGGTGCCGTTTAATCCGACCACCAATCCGGTTCCCATCAGCGGGTTGCTGCGAATTCCCTGAACATCGCTAATGTCCCCGATTTTTGCCGCAGAGCCATTCGCCCGGAATATCAGGATCAAACATAATAGGAGTAATAGTTTTTTCATCGATTTTGCTCACACCATCGTATCAGTTTGGTTTCTGTCACTTAGAAAGGCCAGACGAAATCTAAAATCTTACCCAGCCATCCCGGGTTGTTATAGTCCGCGCTAACGCCCTCGCTAATCGAGACAAGTTGAAAATTTGCAACCTGCTCACTGCGAATGCTGTTTCCATACGAAATGTCACTGGGTCGAACAATCCCGCTGACCTGAATCACCTGTTTATCACCGTTAACATCCCGTGTGCGGCTTCCAATGACTACGAGGTTGCCGTTGGGATGAATATCCTGCACAATTACAGAAATTCGGTCTTCAATCGTTCGTTCATCTTTGTAGTCGCTTTTTCCGTCGATTTTTTTATTCGATCCGGTCTTGACGGATACATCCGGAATGGGATGAAAACTGCCAACCGCAATATCTTTACTGTCAAACGATATCTCTCGCTCACTGTCCCGCTCTAAACTGCGCTTGGTCTTGGTGTCGGTCTTATGCGATTCGGAAATAACGATGGTCAGTATATCGCCAATCTGATTGGCCTTGTCATCAGCATACTGGTCTCTGGCATTCGGGCTGCGTTTACTCCAGATAGAATCGGCCCCAGCTTCGGAGCCATACCCCATGAGAAAAATCATACCCATAATGAGTCCATAGTTAATCTGCCTGTGGCGTTTCATCTTTACCCCTTTCAAAGGACCGGCCTGACTGTTCCGTCCGGCATCACTTCACCTAACACTATTTTCAGGTCTTTGGTTTGACGCGAACCGCGTTGAACCCGAATAATATCTCCTATTCGCCCATCTTCAGCCGCCTCTCCGGTTGCAGAAACATAAAGCCCTCCTGTGTCTAACTTCAGGACAACCTTTTGTCGTTTTCTGATCAAAACAGGAACTTCCTTGTATTTCGTCATTGTCTTTGTAATTGTTGTCCCGCCGGAAATATCGCGTTTTGCTATCATTCCGTAGGCCAACGAAACGGAGACCTCTGCCGGCGTATTGGACATATATTTTTCCATAATCGTATTACCCGGCGTAATCTGTGTCCCGGTGGGTAATGACTGCTTCGCAACCAGTCGATGACAAGGATATTGAACAGAAAAAACAAGTTCCCGACGACCCAATTCAATGCCGTCCCGAATGACCCGCACCGTAACATGCTTCATGCGATTGCCCCGGCGGCTTGACATCAAGGCCGTTAATGTGACCGATTCACTCTCATCGTCAAGGGGATAATCTTTGACAGGGCGAATCAGTTTTAAGGTTTTAATTTGCTCGTCTGAAAGTTGCTCCCGTAAGTAATCACGCGCCGTTTCCACAAAACGGTCCGCCGCGATAATATCCTCATCACGCCGGACACGGATTATTTCGGCACCGTTAAAAACGACAGACGATGCTTTGATTCCGGAACTGGCCAGACGACTGAGAATCGTCTTACGATCAATGATGATTTCCTGTCCCGGCACTGAAAATTGCCCCAGCCGAATCTCATTCGCTAACGGCACAATCGAATCATCTCCCAAAATAACGGTGATCTGCCCCAATTCGATCACCTCCGATGCAATGGTTTTGTCTCTGGGCAAATAAATGCGGAGTTGTTGAGACTCGTCCGCTTCGCCGCCGCACGCAACAGCACAAACTCCGACAACCAACGCCAAAATGAAACATCTTTTATCGTTCATTATTCTATCCACCTGTATTAACGGACAAGCTGATTCAGTTCCCGCAACATTTCATCTCCCACTCGAATACTGCGGGAGTTAATTTCATACGCCCGTTGAGCCGTAATCAGATTCACCAACTCATTAACCATCTGTACATTTCCCTTTTCAAGATATTGGGCCAAAATCGTCCCGTAGCCGTTTTCGCCCGCTATGCCGGCAGTTGCCGTACCGCTGGCCTCTGTTTCCTTGTACAAATTTCCGCCCTCTGAACTCAGTCCACCATTATTTGAAAAACGGTATAACTCGATCTGTCCCAGAGCCTGCACACCGGACGGCGTATCAATCGTAACGGTTCCATCCAGCGAAATATCAATGGACATCGCCTCGTCAGGAATGGAAAATCCCGGACTAATTTCATGGCCACTGGCATTGACGATACTCCCCTCAGAGTTCTTTTGAAAAGCCCCGTCCCGTGTGTAACGATATTCCCCATTCGGAAGCGTCACCTGGAAGAAGCCATCCCCCTGAATCGCACAGTCCAGTTCGTTGCCTGTCCCTTGGAATTCCCCCTGAGTAAACACCCGAGTTGTCGAAGCCGTTTTGACCCCGCTGCCAATTTCCAGACCGCTTGGCGCCGTAATCCCGGAGGATATCTCACGACCAGCCTCCTGGAGCTTGATGTACAAGAGATCCTGGAAATTCACCTGCGTCCGCTTGTATCCATTCGTATTAACATTCGCAAGATTATTCGCAATCGTATCCACCATCATTTGCTGCGCGTCCATCCCTGTCGCCGCTGTGGAAAAAGCTCTTAACATTTTTTAACTCCTATCTTGGAATTGAGTCTCATGTTCCTGGATTTCGTGTTTTTTTGAATCAACTGTTTGCAACTCCCATAATCACCCTGCTATTTTCACTGCTCTTTTTCAAAAAAGCTGTATTAGCTTCAAAGAGCCGCGAAATCGTCAATAGGTCTGTTAGCTCCTGAACCGCCTGCACATTTGAATCTTCGCGATATCCCTGGCGAATATGCGTGTTTTCCGCCGGTTTCAAAACCATCTCTTCCGGCCCGCGAAAACAACCATTACCGGCTGGTTTGAGCTGGTCAATGTTTTCAAATTCAACTATTTTCAACTGTCCCAATTCACTTTGGCCAGCACGAACAGCACCCTCGCTGCTAATCTGGATATCACTGTCGCTGATGGAACGGGGAATCGTAATGGGGCCGGTTTTGCCGGACACCAAATGCCCATTCATATCAGTAAGCTGCCCTAAGATATTAATTTGCAACGAGCCGTTTCGTGTGTACAATCGACCGCCTGGACTTTCCAGTGCCAACAGACCTTTGCCCTCCATCGCCATATCCAGCGGACGATCTGTCCTTTTTAACGGTCCCTGCGAGAAGTCAATTTTCACCTGCCAGTCAATCGAACCGGCCAGAGGACTAAAATTCTCACCCGCAATATTCTGTGCCTTGGTACTGAACGAACTGAGCCGTTTTTTGAATCCAGCGGTATTGCTGTTGGCAATATTATGCGATACAGCGTCATACTCATTCATCAACGCATTCAGCCCCGAAGCGATTCCATTGATTATATCAGACATCAGGAAACCACCTCCATCTGTTCCTGTGCCAGCGGTTCCGCTGCTGACCCGGTGGCCTCTTCATGGGCAATTTGATTTGCCACACGAACCAGTTCACCAATGGCTTTGGCGTGGAGTCCAATCAATTCTATAATAATCGCATCTCCTGTTTCAGTGTTACGAATGTCACGTACTTCGCCCACATCCTGCACGAGGCGACCTTCCTCCAAGTCAAAAACCAGAAGGACACGCTGGCGAATCTGAACCGACAAACCCGTCCTGACCCGAAGACAGGGACCAGCAATCTCTGTGATCACCGCAGGCACAAAGGACAGTTCCATTTGTTTGGACTCGGTTACCTGGCTAAAAACGGGAAACAGTGCGATCTTTGCCAGTTTATCCGTTTGTACGCGTGTGAATCGACGCCGATTGACATACCGGATACGCTCGGAATGACCGAACGAAAGATTGCCCTGAGAGCAGTCCGTCATAACCGCTTCAAATTCCCATGTCATTGCGCCATTATTGTACTGAACGGTCCAAATATCTCCTGCTTGGCAAGTGACCGGCACTTCCGGACGCAGAGAAAACTCGAAGTTGTCATTTTGGGTTATCTCGGCGCTGAACCGCTCAGCTGAGTCTTTGCTCGGGGACAAAAACTGGACTTCTGTTCCCACCGGGATTTGCCGAGTGCTTCGTTCGGTTCCATTACGGCCCGCAACTCCATTCTGTAATTGACTGCTGATAAATCCCAGCTTGGTTTTGATTGACAAAACGGCTTCATAGAATTTTTGGCGTTCCGTCAGATTCTGACCCGCTGAAAAAATTGTACACATTAGTTGATTCAGCCCGGTGTCAAATTCGTGACGAAGCGTGAAAATAGCATCTTTCTGCTTAACCCCGGCAAGGGCGGCAATGGCGGCTACAATATCCTGTTCCTCGCCATTGAGCTGCAGTCGTATCGCATTTTCACAAAAACTTCTTTCAGTCCTGATTTGCTGTTGTTTGATCCGCCTTTTATAACACATTAGCAACACAATAATCAGCAATGCAATAACCAGCCAACCAGCCGACTGAAGCCATTGGCCAGCCAAAAAATCCATACTCAATCCGTCGGTGTCAGGCCGCCCCATGGCCCGAAAGCGTTCCTGAGGCGTCATTGCCACAGCGAGCATTAAAAATAGATTATTCAACCCAAGAAACATAACTGTCAACCGAAATTAACTATCGAATTAAATTTGTCAGTTCACGCAAAATATCATTGGCCACCGTAATCGTTCTCGCATTGGCCTGGTATCCGTTTTGAGCCACCATCAAATTTACGAATTCCGTAGCAATATCCACATTGGACTTTTCAAGCGACTTGCCTCGAATCGACCCGGCGCCACCGCTCGTAGCCATCGAAGCGATCGGCTCACCGGAATTAGCAGTTGGCACAAAAGAACCACCCCCAGCAGCTTCCAGCCCTTCAGGATTCTGAAACAGGCCAATTTGCAAGGCCGCGACATCTACTTTAACGCCATTGGTAAATGTACCGACAACCATTCCCGAATTTTCGATGCTGATGCCAGATAAGGAACCGGCCTCATAACCATCCTGTGTCAACGCCGCCGCAGAAGACTGCTGACTGGAAAATTGTGTCAGTCCCGTAAATTCTCCCGGCGTCCCAAGATTAAGGACAATTGTCTGTGTGACGGAAGGATTGTTCTCAAATTGAACAGAAAATTCGGCCCGCTCTGTCAGAGAATTAAGCCCCTTGAAGGAACCGTCTGTATTGAACTCAATCCCACTGATACGCCGATTCAGACTGTCGGAATTATGAATGTCGTACGCTCCCCATTCACCTGCCCGTTCACCGGTAATCGAATTAATCAGCAGGTCCCATGTATTTATTGTATCGGTCTTAACAAAAGTTCCGCTCAATACATGTTGCTCGCCCATGTCATCAAAAATGGTAATCGTAAAGTTCTTATCATCATTGCCGCCAACATTCGTATAATTAAAATAGGTCGGCATAGTCAACGAATCTCCCGCCGCCGCCACATAAGACATTCCCGTTACCTGAGCCAGATTGTATCCAGCAGTATTGGCTGTTAAAACGATATTGCCCTCAGCATTCAGGATTGCGGTGCTATCATCGTACAGAGCCGTTACCTGATCCAGAATACTCTGCATCGTCTCGCCTGTCCCAGCCGCTGCACCCGTCCAGGTTATCGGCTGGTCGGTAAATACCGTCCCATCCTCTTTGATTCCCGAAAACAGAATGGTCCCTGTACTGCCCGCACCCAGTGCCGTTGCCCACTGGTCCAGATCAGAGAGATAGGTGGTGGAACTCGCCGCGATATCGCCACCGCTACTCGTAAAAGCCAAATTTGATAGCAATATATGTGCTTCGGCATCATTACTCTCAGCCGAAGACCGCAGATTGCCGTTCATCACCAGTTCACCTGTTGAATTAGCCGGCATCGAAGCATCCCATGGAATATGGATGCTCGAGTCTCCAAGTGATTGGAACCCCTCTGTCTCCCCAAAACTCCCGATGCGCTGGACCTTATAACCGGTGTTTGGATCCACTAAGGTATTATTTTCATCAATACCAAACGATCCAACCCGGGTGTAGATATCCTGCCTTCCATCATTAAGCACAAAATAACCATTTCCATCGATCGCTACATCCAAATCCTGACCGGTCGAAACAATATTACCCTGGGTCATATTCTTTCGCACACCGGTAACCTCAACACCACTGCCGACCTGTTGCGGATTGGTGCCGCCAAGATTATCCGAGGAGCCACTGGCACCTTTAATGGTCTGGCTCAAAAGCTCTGAAAAAGTAACCGAACTGCCTTTGAATCCCGTCGTATTGACATTGGCCAGATTATTACCCGCAACATCCAGCATCGCCTGATGCGCTTTCAAACCGGAAACGCCCGCTGATAAAGCAGAACCCATAATCGACTCCTTTAAATCATCATTATTATTTCATTATCATACAAATACACATTAAAGCTGGACCCCTTTGACCTGATCCAGTTTCAAATTAAACATCGTCTCATTGACCCCATCCACACTGACAGCGGTATCCAAAACCAATTCACCATCGGCAAAAGAGACTCTTTGAACATGTCCTACAAGATTCCCGCCGGACTGTTCATCATAAAACTGGATATCTTTGCCCAGCATCGACTTGGCATAATCCCATTTGGCCATCGCCATCGCACCGGCGAAACTCGAGTTCATTGAGCCCATAGTCTCGTTCATCATACTGATATTTCCATTCATCTCCTCAGTCAGTTCCAACTGCGAAAACTGAGCAAGCTGGGCGGCCATATCTTTTTGTTCCATGGGCTCCAGCGGATTCTGATGCTGAAGCTCTGTTACCAGCAGCTTCAGGTAGTCCAGCTTTTGGTCAACCGCGTTCGTAGAAGTCATTGACATTTTTGAAAACCCTTAATTATTTACATTTCCAAATAGTTCGTCCCGTCCAAGACGGAACTACTCCGAAGATTTTAATGTGCAATCTTTATGCCATCTCAACAGCTGACTCAATCAATCTCAATCTAACTCATTTTCAATAAAGGGGTTAAGCGGTCAAGATTGACTGTCGCATGAATTGTTTCTTTATCCAAAAAACGAACAAGTGCATAATTATTCCCCATCCACCGGAAATTGTTTCCGAAGCAAGGATATAGCTCAAAACCTGCGAATACAACACTGATAACGAGTCCGATAATCCTTCACTTCCGATAAGAATAATTCTACTGGTAATTATTCCATCGATTTTATCGAACGGTCCAACAATTCCCTTAAAGTTTTACTGCACTGTTGCCGATTTCTAAAGTACTCCTATCTGGATATGAAACGAAAAGACAACTTGATACTTGAGAAACGAAGACATGCTTGAAAAGATTTTGGTCGTTGGCAAACAACTCCAAGCACAAAAACTGGCAAGAGATTTTACACAACGGCTATATGCCGCTGACGATGCCGACGATATTTGGACACTGATCGAAAGCAGCGACCCCGATCTGATTCTTTTCGATGCCGATATTCCTCACGATACGATTCATCTGTCCTTAGAGGCATTCCGAAGGAGAGAAATCAATGTCCCCGTTGTCGCCGTCTGTTCCAAAGAGCACGCTGAGCATGTGAACAAACTTCTCAACGCCGGTGTCTTCGATGTCGTCGATGATTATGATGATGTCAGCCGCATGGGACAGATTATTGACAAGTTGCAGAATATCGAGGCCGTGTCCGAGTTCTTCTTGGAAGACTGCCCGCCATCGATTCCCATCGTCGGAAAAAGCCCATCTATGCAGAAAACGATGCAGATGATTCATATGGTCGCTTCAAGTTCTTGCAATCCGGTACTTATCGTAGGCAAGACCGGAACAGGCAAAGAGATGGCAGCCGAAGCGGTACACACCCTCCGCCACGGGTCCGATCAAAAATTCGTTGCGATCAACTGTGCCGCTCTGACCGCAAACCTACTCGAAAGTGAGTTGTTCGGCCATGTCAAGGGCTCCTTCACCAGCGCCGACCGTGAAAAAACAGGTCTGCTGGAACTCGCCCAAGATGGAACCGTTTTTCTTGACGAAATCAGTGAGATGCCGATGGATCTGCAGGCCAAGTTGCTGCGTGTTCTGCAGGAAAAAACTTTTCGCAAAGTCGGCGGAACCGAGGAAATCGTATGCAATGCCACGATCATCGCCACAAGCAACCGAAACCTACTCGAAGAAGCAAAAAAAGGGCGTTTTCGCCAGGATCTGTACTATCGGCTGTGCATCTGCCCCATCCAGCTCAGCCCGCTAAACAGTCGTGACCGCCGAGATGACATTTTACTGCTTGCGAAGTATTTCATCCAAAACTCTGTTATCTGCCCTGAAAAGAAGGGCAAAGTCAAGGGTCTGACGAAACTCGCCACTGAAACACTGCTGCGACACGACTGGGCGGGAAATGTTCGAGAGCTGCGAAATGTCATTGAACGAGCAATTTTGCTCGAACAAAGCGACCGTATCGGCACGACCAACATCATACTCCACACCGACTGCTTTGATCAGGATGACGCCTCATGCAGTTTCACTCCTGCGGCAGAAAAAGATTTCTCGCTGGAACGAGCCGAAAAAGAACTGATCGCGAAGGCCCTCGACGAATCCGGCTGGCAAAAGACACGCGCCGCCGCCCTGCTTGGTATCACACGGACAACCCTCTACGCAAAAGTCAAACAATACAACATCCAGCAGGCAGAAAAAAATACCGAAAAAAATCTTCAGCTCGCATAACAAAGCCATCCCCTCTTCCTAATCTGTCCAGTCATTGGACAGGGCTAAAAAAACTTTTTGCGGGTGTCGTTAATAAAATCAGAAGCCGCTTTGATGTCATCAGTTGCGGAGATCATAAACAGTTCATCGCCCTCCTGAATCACCTGGTTGCCTCGCGGGATCGTGAACTCACCGCTCTTGTGGCTGTAAACCGCTATAAAGACACACTGCGGCGGGAATTTGCGAATGGATGTAATGTCCTTAACGCTCTTGCCGGATACCCGTGCCGCTTTGGGAACGAGCATACGAAAAATTGCGGCCTTGCCGCTTCCGATGGTGGTAATCCGCTGGACTTCGGGTTTCTCTATCTCGAAAACCATCTGATTGACCAGCAGGTCCGTTACCCGCAGAATGGTATTCGCTCCGGCTACACGGTATGCCTTCTCATAGGCCGGGTCACGCATCCGCACGATAAGCTGTGATACACCGTAACTCTTGGCCAGAATCGTCGCGGCCAGATTATCCGCATCGTTGGCGGTTGTGGCAACAAAAACATCGGCCTTGTCTATCTTCGCTTCGTTGAGTACGCTAATATCGCTTGCGCTGCCGTGAATAGCCACCACACCCGTTTCGGCGTACATACTTTCGCACAGTTGCTTATCCTGCTCGATCAGAATCACATCATGTTTGCTTCTAATCAACTTTCGGATCAGCACGCCGCCGATCATTC
Source organism: Planctomycetales bacterium 4572_13 (assembly GCA_002084585.1). Lineage (GTDB taxonomy): Bacteria > Planctomycetota > Phycisphaerae > Sedimentisphaerales > Anaerohalosphaeraceae > 4572-13. The sequence goes on from NBLM01000015.1 coordinate 16,166, forward strand.
CGCTGCCTGCCACTACGATATACATATCAAATACCTCCACATGTGTAGTTATTTTCTATTTCCAGCTTCTTCGTGAGAACAGCAGTAGGACTGGTATGATTTCCAATCGGCCCGCCAGCATTCCGATGATATAGGTGATTTTTATGACTGGGTGTATCGTCATCATATCCGTCACCGAAATATAGCAGGGACCGATATTGCCAATAGCCGAGAACATCCCCGACAGCGATTTCCAAGGCCCGTGTGATGATAGCAGAGCGGTTATCCCACCACCGACGACCAGAAAAACAACCCATGTGAAAAATAACGCCCCGACCCGATGTATTTCGTCATCGGCAACGGGTTTATTATCGATGATTAAGGGTGATACGGCTTCGGAGGAGTTGCGTATCTTAAACAGTTCCCGTTTCATCAGTTTACTCAATATAGCGATTCTCAGTATTTTGAAACCACAGGAGGTTGAACCGACACAGCCGCCAATGAACATCATAGCCAGAAAGAGTTGACGCGCTACCGCAGGAAAAAAATTGCCGCCGATGGCCTCGGTGCTAAAACCGGCAGTTGTCAATATGCCGATGACCTGGAAGAGGGTTGTGCGGAAAATATGCTCCATCTCACCGAAGGTCAAGCTGAATCCGGCCGTAAAAATATGTACCAGTGCGCCGCTTTTCCACAGATGCTCAATCATAATAAAACCGGTAAAGGCCACAATCATCCGCCACCAGTACCGCACCTCGATATTATCCCACAGGGCCTTGAGGTCGCCAGTCAGTACGCGAAAATGAACGAGAAAGTTAATCCCGCCAAGCATCATAAAGAATGTAACCATATACTCGATTAACCGGTAATGGTAACCACCCTCTCGATAGAACGCGATGCTGGCATCGTGGGTTGAAAATCCGCCGGTCGCAAGCGTTGTCAGTCCGTGACAGAGCGAATCGAAAATAGTCATCCCCGCAAAGGCATAACTGACCATCGCAGCGGCGGTAAACAAGATATAAATACCCCAAAGGATTCTGAGCGTGCCAAACATCCCGGGAACTGGTCTGCCAGACGATATTTTGTGGGCCTCCGCTCCGGCCATGTAATGGGCGCCTTTGCTGTTGGAGGCGACAATGAGAAAGAATGACAGAATTCCAAGACCACCAAGCCATTGGGTCAGCGACCGCCAGAAAAGAACACTGTGCGGCATTGCGTCCAACTCTGAAAATACTGTGATTCCGGTCGTGGTAAAGCCGCTCATTGCCTCAAAATAGCCGTCAATGTAGCTGGCGTCGATGGCGATGCAGAACGGGATTGCTCCCAATGCCGACGCGGCCAGCCAGGCAACCGTACACAACAACATGCTGCTGGTTAAATCCAAACCTGTGTTCTTAAAATGAGACCGCATGAACAGCCCTAAACCCAGAGATGCTGTCGCAGGGATAATAAATGCCAGGAAAGTCCGCCAGCTTTCCGGACTATTGTAATCGGTGATCCTCGATAGTCCCCAGAACAAAAGCGGCAGCAACAGAAGCAACGCCAGCAACTCCAAAAACATACCGGTCAAATGCATGATGCAATGTAATCGAGTGAACCGTTGTCTCATAGGCCTTTCCAGATACCGCCAATAGATGTAACCGTTGCAAATATACAGTGTTACCCACTGCTTAATCGGCCAAGCAGAGCGGCAACTTGAGCCCCTTTGACTTACCGTTCAACAGGTGCGGTTAATGCCATTTACCAGCCACCGCCGGTAGTGAAAAAATGCCCGCCTGCTGATCATTTTCTGAAGAATATTTTCGTAATCATGCTGATTGTTACGGAAAACCAGCATTCTATCGGACCCAACCTGTTTACGGCTACAGGACGGTTGATTTAAGACCACGATTTTTGCTATAATGGCGGAGGATGATGAAAAAACGCCCCTTTGTCTGTCGGGGGGCCAAATATCGGGGGGTATGAAAATGGCCAAATATGTACATTGCACCGTGGTTGAAACGCGTGTATGCGGACGAATACCGAGTAATGATACGGAAGCACCAGATGCTGATCCGTATCCGCAAAGTAGAAATCTAAATAACGCCTACCAAATGCAGCCGAATTGTTATTTCCACAGCCCAACGACGCTGGATTTTCGAGCATGACACCGGCGAATCTTGTGTTTACTTATTTGTTCTTGAACGCTTCAGATTCAGATTTTGACACCGCCTCAGACACAATCGTATCCGGAAGCCACTCATTGGCCTCGCTGGGTTGACCCGGCCTGCAATCAGAGGAACGAATGTCTTCGGTACTGTAGGTAGTGTAATTGCCATTGATTGTATTGGGATTGTATTGGGATCGGATTCCATCACTGAATGGGCTTGGTAGTCGCCGGAATCATCGCTGCAGGCAAGATTATTTCCCCACGCATAACGATACCCACAATAAACAAACTCGCCACTACCTGAATCACCGGACCATGAATAGGAAAGATCAATGCCCAAAAGACCTGGCCATAACCAACCCCAGTCGCCCTGCAAATGCGAACGCCGACCCGTAAGATACGGCCCATAAGTCAAGATGTGCAATGTTCCATCCATAGCCGGATAACTGCGGTCGTCTTCTTTAACAGACCTGGATATTTTGTTCAGGTCTTTGATTCCGCCGGAAGGGTCGTCAATGGCAGCGATAAACTCAATGTACCTGCGATTGTGGTGCTTAAAAAAAGTGACATCATTGGCCACTGTCTCAACACGAAGAACGAGGCCAAACTTGTCATACATCTTGACGGCGACTTTGCCCATTCGATGTTTAATACATGTTCCTTCAATTCTTGTGCTGAAGTTATTACCCATTTCATCCAGATAGCCGCCATGGAGCTTTCGGCCGAGGAAAGTGGATATATTTTCGGGTTTGACCGAATGAATAGCGGTGCGGATAATATCATCATAGATCGGTTTAAGGTCGGTTTTTTTCTTGAATATGATGTCCGTGGCATATTCGACCTGCATAAAGCTCCAGTGATAGTGATTGACAAAATGGCGAACAATCGGGCAGTATTGCCTGACGATTTTATCCAGTTGACGATGCAAACGCTTGACATTGATGTCATCGGCAAACTTTTGAGCTTTATCAAAATCGTCAACTTGTACAAAGACATTGTCAAGCATTTGGAAGTCAATGTTCTTCTTGCC
>NBLM01000073.1 GCA_002084585.1 Planctomycetales bacterium 4572_13
TCAGAAACGCATATTATGCCAAGGTTACTGACGGCCTCGGAGTACCAACTTGCCCAACTACAACATAGGGTGTTCACTGGAGCTAAGGAGATACCCCCTTTTTGGGATTATCGCTAACCTCTTTATTTGGCACGCCTTGTGTGTTCTTGTTCAAGTCCGGTAATGGGCGTTTTTTTGATGTGGGGCGTTAGCCATAATTTTCTGTTTTATGGCGGATGATCTTTCCTTCGACCATGTAAATGACATCTTCGGCAATATTGGTCGCATGGTCGGCAATTCGTTCTAAGTGACGCGACACGCTTAACAGGTGAATCAAGCCCTCGATGTTTGCGGGCCGGGCCAGGATGCTTTGCTTAACCAGGTCGTACATTTCTTTGTTAATCGCATCGACTTCATCATCCATAGCACAGACCTTAGCGGCCAGTTCATTATCCATATTAACAAGGGCCTCAATTCCCTTGCGGAGCATCGCCTTGCTTTTTTCGGCCATCAGATCGAAGTCAAAGGGGACCGTGACCGGGTCATGACGCGATAGAAACTCACTGTGTTCGGCGATATTGACGGCCAGATCGCCGATGCGTTCGAGGTCATTGTTGATCTTCAGTGCCGTTACAATAAATCGCAGGTCGATTGCAACCGGCTGGTAGAGGGCCAGTATTTTCAGACATTCTTCTTCAATATCCACTTCGTTCTGGTCAATTTCACTGTCGGTATCGATGACCTCCTGGGCCATCTCGATATTTCGCTCTTTGATGGAGTTGACGGCCAGCCAGAGCTGCTTTTCCACCTGCGAACACAAAGACAGCAGCATTTTTTTTAGTTTTTCAACTTCGTTGCTCATATGAAGAGACATTGTTTTTTTCCTCGCTATTGGCTTTTGGTTTATCCGAATCGACCGGTAATATAATCTTCTGTCGATTTTTCCTGCGGATTGGTAAACAATTTATCCGTTTGGCCGTACTCGATCAGTTTGCCGAGACAGAAAAAGGCGGTCCGTTTGCTGACCCGTGCGGCCTGCTGCATATTATGTGTTACGATGACGATTGTATAGGTTCCTTTGAGTTCTTCAATCAAATCTTCAATCCGAGCGGTCGCCAGCGGATCCAACGCCGAACAGGGTTCATCCATCAGGACGACTCTGGGCTTGGTGGCCAGTGTGCGGGCGATGCAGAGTCGCTGCTGCTGGCCGCCGGAGAGGGCCAGTGCCGATTTATGCAGATCGTCTTTGACTTCGTCCCACAAAGCAGCGTCTTTGAGACATTTTTCGACAAGGGCGTTTAATTTGGCTTTACTGCGGATGCCCTGGAGTTTGGGGCCGTAGGTGATGTTGTCATAAATGCTTTTGGCAAATGGGTTGGGGCGCTGAAACACCATGCCCACCTGCTGACGCAGATTGACGAGGTTTGTACTTTTGTCATAAACATCCTGCCCGCCGACGGATAAAAGCCCTTCGGTTCGCGTCTGCGGGATCAGGTCGTTCATCCGGTTGATACTTCGCAAAAAGGTGCTTTTGCCGCAGCCGGAGGGGCCGATGATGGCGGTAACAGAACCGACCTCGATATCCATCGTAATATTTTCGACTCCGGCTTTTGACCCGTAATAAAAAGTGAAATCCCGTGCGCCGATGATTGTTTTTTGCGTACAGGGCGTTTCTTCCGCCGCGGCGGACGGCGGGCTGTTGAGCCTGATTTTGCCCGGTTGTAAAGCGGCTCGTTTGCGGATTGGCGTTAATTCCATTTTTAAACTTTCTCTTTTAGGTTGTGTAACACTGTCAGATGATCCGGGCAGCGATTATGCTCCCCTCAATTTTTTGCTCATTCGTGAGCGGACAAAAATGGCGACGATATTCAGGCACAGCACCAACATAACCAAAGTCATCACCATCCCAAATTGCTTGTGAGGAACCATCATAGCCAGTTTGTCGCCGACGGTGATGTCGTAACAGCCATAGGACAGCGCGCGTGTTTCCTGCAGCCACCACTTGCCGCCAAAGTCCGGGATCGGTGCCAGCGCGGCCGCTCCGGCAAACAGAATGGGGGCGGTTTCACCCGCGGCGCGGCCTAAGCTCAAAATAATTCCCGTCAGAATACCCGGCCCGGCCGCCGGAAGCGTTACCGTTATGAAAGAGCGGAACTTTCCGGCTCCCAGCCCCATCGCGGCCTCACGATAGGTCTGCGGAACCGCTCGAATAGCTTCTTCGCTGGCCCGGATAATCACCGGCAACACCAGCAGTGCCAATGTCATCGCCGCCGACAGAATGCCGGGGTGTCTGGTAACATAGGTAACAAAAAACGCCATTCCAAACAGGCCATAAACAATGCTGGGTACGCCGGCCAATGTATTGATACAGATGCGGATAATTTTAACGATGAGGTTGTCGCCGGCGTATTCAACCAGATAGGCCGCCGAGAGTACCCCCGGCCCAACCGCAAAACACATCGCCAGCATCGTCAACATCAGCGTCCCTAAGACCTCCGGGCCGACGCCGCCGAAGTAATGGCCCGGTGTACTATCATCGATAAAGTACTGCCAGTAAAAAGTGAAACGAGGTTTTAGCGATATATCAAGTGTTTCTTCGACAAGCGTAAACAACGGCAACAGACTGGTTCCGGAAAAGGAGCCATATTGGGGGTCGTCCCGTCGGACCTTCCGAGAGACCATGGACTGGCCATCGTCCGAGCGTACCCATTTCTCCTGCCACAGCAGAAAGCTCAAATGTTTTTGAGCGACATCCCAGCGAGTGGCCCCGAATCGCCTCATCGCCAGTTGCGGGGTCTTCTCTTCCGGTCGCGGACCAAAAAGATTATACAGTTCCTCTTTGACAACAGACAATTCCTCTGCATACTCGCCGCGTCTGGAAAGATCAACATGCTGAATTGTTTTTTGAAAACCATCGGCCACTGCAAACATTTTCTCTACCGTTGTACCTGAAAAGCTGTTTCCCTTTTCAAATACTTTTACCGCATCAAGATATTCGTTAATCTCGGTTTTATCAATGCTTTCAAAGGCATCCAGCAAATGATTACGAATTATTTTGGCCTGGCTTCGCAGTTTGGTGTATTGTTCTTTGGGCGTATCTTTATAACGCAGTTCATCACCGTAATCGCGATACAACCCTTTCACCTCGTCGGTTAGTTTTTCGGTATCGATCCCACGACTGAATTGATCCAGTATCGCATAGATTTCCTGACGGGACTGGGCGGTTTGTTCGATTTCTTTTTGCAGTGCCTCTTCATTGCCTCGGTCGAATTGTTCGGCCTGCATTTTACGAAACTCCACCGTCCCGCGAAACAGAACCGCTACGGCCCCTTTTTTCAGCATCGGAATCAAAAACAGCAGCAAAGCCGCCACCAATAACACAACAGACGCACCACAAGAGAGCGTAAACAGATGATTCAATGCCTGTCGCAGTTGTGTTTGCATTAGAGTCCTCTGGATTTTTTCTTAAACCGTGCCATAAAAAACTCACTAACCATATTAAGGCCAAAAGTAAAGAGCAATAGCAGCAGAGCAATCATAAACAGGACATGAAAATGATCCGTATTTTTGGGAACCTCACCTAGTTCGCCGGCAATGGTCGCGGTGAGCGTTCGTACGGATTGAGACAAGTCCCACCAAGGCGACGGAATCCGGCTGGCATTGCCCGAGGCCATCCAGACCACCATTGTCTCGCCAATGGCCCGCATCATACCGAGGATAATCGCGGCGACAATCCCGCTGTGCGAAGCGGGGATAACAACTTTCAGCATTGTTTCGGCACGGGTCGCTCCCAAACCGTATGATGCCTCTCGAACCTCTCGTCCCACCGCCGACAATGCGTCTTCGGCGACGCTGATAATCGTTGGCAAGGCCATAATCGACAGAATGAGTGATGCGTTCAGTGCGTTTGTTCCTGTTGTAAACCCCAGAGTATTTTGCATCCAGGGGGCGACAATCATCACCGCGAAGACACCATAAGCAACCGATGGGATCGCTGCGAGAATTTCGATGATGGGCTTGCAAATCTGTCGGAGCGAAAAAGGGGCGATGTCGCTGAGGAAAACCGCCGCCAGTACGCCGACCGGAACCGCAACAACCAAAGCACCCAAAGTAACATAAAGTGAGCCGACAATAATCGACAAGGCGCCGTACTCGGGGTTGTCGTGGCTTTGAGGATACCACCCGGTGCGGGTCAGGAATTCGGTAAGCCGCCCAATGCTCTCGCCGAAGCTGCCTTTGAAAATAAACGGCACGGATTCCTGTATGACAAAGTAGAAAATCGCCATCACGGCAAGCACCGACAGGAAAGTAATTGAAAAAAGAGTCGCATGGCCAATCTTTTCGGCCAGAAAGCCGCGCAAATCCTCTGTAACAGAAAGCCGCAGCGGCCGGGAAAACTCGACCGCCGCATCGTTTTTATCGCGTTGTAACAAACTTTCTGTCATGATTATCCGTTAGTAATCTGTTACCGGAACAAACCCCTTGTCTTCGATGATTTCCTGCCCCTCTTCGGTCAGATGAAAGGTGCAGAACGCATGGACAACCGAGCCGAGCTTTGGATAACCGTTGGTGAACAGAAACAACGGTCGGCTGACGGGGAAAGTTCCCTTGGATATCGTGGACTGACTTGGCTTGATACCGTCAATTGTCAATGCCTTGACATTGCGATCCAGAAAACCCAATCCAACATAACCAATCGCGCCGACGGTACTTTTAACCCGTGCGTGTGCCTGAGGATTGGAGTTAACATATTCGACGCTGTCGGTCATTTTTTCCTTTTTCATCACCAGTTTATGGAATGTTTCATAGGTTCCGCTGGAAGTGTCGCGGCTGATCATTACAATCGGCCTATCCGCGCCGCCAAGGTCTTTCCAGTTGGTGATTTCGCCTTTATAGATAGCTCGGATCTGATCGCTCGTTAGGCCCTTAACCGGGTTAGACGGATGAACGATCGGGCAAACGCCATCCATCGCAATCGCGTGAGCGACCGGATAGATGTCTTTGTTAACGGCGGCCTTATATTCTTTGTCCTTCATAAAGCGGCTCATCATCGCGATATCGCAACGGCCTTCGACCAGTGCGGCCGCTCCGTCACCAGAACCGGTTTTGCTGACCGTAATCGACACCTTGTCCTTGAACGCCTCAGCGAAGGCATCACCAATCGGTCCAACGGTAGTCGAACCGTCAATTTGCAGTTTCTCGGCAGCCATTGCATTTCCGGCCAGCAAAGTTATCACAAACATCATCAAAATTCTTACTGTTATCTTCATCATCATTTCCCTTTCTTTATTTTTCATAAGTAGTCTATTTCTGTTTCGTTAGAATTGTGTTAGTGTTTCGATAGTTTTTCATTAGCGACTAAAACTTCACCTTCAGGTCAAGCTGGAGGCGGTCATAACCGTCGTCCGGTTCTTTATCCAAGGCATCGTTCATAAAATAGGTGGCCGCAAGGGTGGTATTCTTAGCGAGAGCATAGCCGGCGCCAAAGACATGGCCCCTGGCATTTGTGCCGCCGTCGGCAAAGTCCGAATCGGTAAAGGCACCGAATACAGCGTCCGCTTCGATATCCCGGTAGTTATACTTAAACTCCCAGGAGCCGGGCTTTTTGGCCTTGCCCAGTTTGGTACCAACCAGCCAGCCAGTGTCTTCTTCGATGCCTGAGGCGGTATTGACGACATAGTTGCCATAGACACTGGCAGGCAGGTCGCCGAGTTTGGTGGCGTATTCACCAAAAATCTGGAGCATATTGTAGTCGAAGTCGTATGTGGTTCCGTTAGTTGATGTGTTCCCCGCGAATAAACCACCTGCAATCGATTCTTCGCCTTTGACATTCAGGTAGTCAAAGTAGCTGGCCCCATAGGTCAGCTTGTTACCGTTTTCAAAAGCGTGGGCCAGTCCGGCCTGAATGCCCAGCATTTGCTTGTCGCTGCTGCTACCGTTTTCCTGAACCATACCGAACATACTATTGACGAACAGATCGCCTGTTTTGTACTGTATCGCGATACCCTCAGGATTCAGGTCACCGTCCCAGATGAGCTGGTTTTTTCCAACTTTATGGAATGGATTTCCCATTTTACCGAACAGTGCTGTTACGCCATCCGCCCAATTCGGGCTGTAAGCGACATACGCCCGGTCGATCCAAAGATTCTTACTGGCCCAGTAATCGCCGAGCGATTTGTTGCCGGATACATAGTCGCCGCCGATGACATCCCCGTCATCGTCGAAGAACTCGGCGGTTGCAACGCGGAAATCGAGCTTGAATTCATCGTTGATGTCATACTTAAAGCCGACACGGGCACGGATGCGATGGCGGTCGCTTGAGCCGCCTTTCCAGTCCCGATCCCGATATTCGTATCGATAACGGAAGTCGCCGTAGAACTTAACCTTTTCAAGCCAGGCCAGCGTCTCCGGCAGGGTCATCGTGCCACCGGACTCCTCCAATTTCTGCACAGCCGCCCCATGCTGTTTCTGTGCGGCTTCCAACTCAATCAGCTTGCCCTGCATCTGTCGCATCTGTTCGTACTGCTGCTGCATTTGCTGGCGAAGGTCAGCCACATCATCGGCCCTGACCACGCCGATGGAGCCAAGCAGAATCCCCGCAACAACCCACATTCCCATTTTTCTAAACATTACATTACCTCCAAAATAAACCGTCCTTTTTTGCCAACACCCAAACCATTTGGGTATCGTTCGTGTTCTTTATTTATGTCTGAAAGATAGGGTGAATATATTAGCAAACGATTAGCGTTTTGTGAATTTTGCGTTAATCGTTATGGGTGGTTTTGCCAGAGGATGGATGTATAAGTGAGCGGTCTTCCGGCAGAGAATCTCACCCGTCGCTTATCGCGGGCTGATCACAGTCGAAAATCTCAAGCAGCGCCATTGGAGTCACGAAAAAAAAACCGGGGAAAATCGGGCTATTATGAACAGGCCGGTTTAATTGTTATAACAAATCGGCGTTGTATATTTCGATTTTTCTGATATATTGCGGGCATGAATCAAATATTTAGCCAGTTACCGATCCCTCTGAAAAAAGTGATCTGCACGGAGGGAGTGTTTTCATGGCCCCATAAGCCCTTACTGGTTAGTGAACGGCTCACCGACCGTATTGCATTAGAACAACTGCAGCGAAAGCTTAAAAAACGCCTGAAAGTCAACAGCCGCATTGCCTATAATGCGTTTGGCCCTGCCCCATTGCGTATTCGTCGCGACCCGGCCTTTCACAAGGACAGGCCACCTAAGCTAAACAGCAAAAGGGTTGCTGGCTCGGGAATTTGAATTATTTGAATACCGTTTATGATTGCATCACCATCTTTATCGAGAGATAAGGTGACTGAGTTATTAGTGATGTTTACTCTATGCTTTGTATGTGTTTGTCCTTCCAGTAATGAACCGGACCATATTCCCGTCATAAATTTCTGATTACCGACATCACCGTTAATTGCAACGGTCGTTCCATAAGGATAATCCTGCCTTCCAAGAGCATACACCAATATGTCGTATTCATCGTTTTCTACTCCAAAAATAGTTAAATCAAAATCATTATAGCCGCTAAACAGATAATCGCGAAGCAGAGCGGCATCATCGCCCTCAGTGGTTTGATTTGGGGTTGTTGTTGCACCCAAACTACGACTACAAGACAGCGAAATGCCGGTCATAGCTCCGGTACTATCTAAAATTCCTGTCCCGTTGCCAAGCCCACTATCTAAAACATTCCAATAACCAGCTATACCGGCAGCGGCATAGGTGTCAGCAGGTTTGTTGTAGCCGTT
>NBLM01000074.1 GCA_002084585.1 Planctomycetales bacterium 4572_13
ATGGCGTGAGAGTGAATACGCCGATCTTAGCCGATCGCAAAACCGCAGCCTGAGCAATTAACGACAGTGAAAATGGAAATGTAAACTTATTCAGCAAGCCCTAAATTAGCTTTCGCTTATAAACGGCGGAGTAAAATTGTCCCACTTGGCGGAACAAAATTATACCACCCATTCACTGTATAGCCGAGACCGCCTCGGCTGTCAATCTTCAATTTACAGTCGCTCTTTTTTGCTGTCTGGCCAAGTGTTTGCGGCTCTGCTGGAGTCGATAACTTTCTCCATTGGCCTCAATTCCTATGAGATACTGTTTGATAAAGAATTTAAACCGGCAAAATACCCAGACCGTAATATCGTTCTTTACGGCAACTCCAGAACAAATTCAGCATGGAATAAACTACTCTCAGATTCACCAATTCAGGTCTCTGCTGGCAAAGTAACAATCGGTGATAAAACCTTTACCGGCGATGATATAGGGTCATTGTTTATTCGACCCAGGAAAGACAGCGATACCGCTTGTGTAACTGCTATCAGCGGCACAGGGATTGTTGGGATGCGGGCCAATGATGCGTTATCAGCGAATGTGACAGGGGGATCGTACTGGGCGGTTCCGGGATTAAGCAACAGTTTTTCTGTAAATTCTTTTTTCTTTTGAATTAGCGAATTTGCTTTCGTTCTCCATTTCCATTTGCATATTCAAATATCTTTTGCCGGCGCGGATGGTGGCGATTGAAGAGGTGCTTGAAATTATCGAACTCTGGCTGAATACCAAATTTGAAGGCGGGCGCCATCAGGCAAGAATTGATATGCTGGACAGTATTAATGTTTAAGAGGCCCAATTTCTGAGATTAAATAGGGTCATACGCGGTTGTTGATGAATTACATATTTATCGTAAAGCACATCGCCCTTACTTTTTTAAATAGGTCGTTAACAAATATATTTAACAATATGATACATCAGGAGTAAGTCATGAAAGCATGCGAAGCGAATTCGGGTTTATCGCAGCTCGACAATTTATGTGTGGAAACAATCCGTTTTTTGTCGATGGATGGAGTTCAGGCAGCCAACTCCGGCCACCCCGGGATGCCGATGGGAATGGCGGCAGCGGTGTATGCTTTATGGCAGCGGCACCTGAAATTTGATCCCAGCAATCCTGACTGGATCAATCGCGACCGCTTTGTCCTGTCTGCTGCCCATGGCAGTAAACCCTTAAGAACTCATAGGCACACAAAACAGTTCCCAAAGGTTAAGAATCATCTCGGATTATAAGCTTTCGTGTATTGTTAATAACTCGGTGGTCTGCTCGGAGACATCCTGTACATAGGTTGTTGCCATTTTCAGATCAGCATGCCCCAACAATTTTTGGACAGCAAATGGGTCGCCGGAACGAGCGGCTAATGTGGCGGCAGTTCGGCGAAGCGTATAAAAGCCAACGCCTTTTTCAGTTTTAAGATTTGTTTTTTTGAGAAGCTTGGAGAATGCCGCTGAAATAGCATCATATCTCGAGTATTTTATTTGGACATCCTTTGAAATCGTCTTAATTGTTCTAACCCAAAGATTGCCTTGTGTAGTATAGAAGACGAATTCGCCGCGTTTTTGCAATAATTTTATAGCTTCCAATGTTTCTTTCCATAGAGGCAAATCTCTATCAATTCCAGTTTTTACACGAGGCATCTTTACCCTCACAGAATCAAAATCGATATGACTCCATTTTAGATTGGAACAATCAGTAGATCCAAAACCACAGTTAAGGCCCAATAAAAGCATGGCCTTTAGCTGTTTGCTAGAGCCATTTATCAGTTTTTCTATTTGATGTGATGTGAAAATTGGCCTTTCTTTGCGGACAACCTTTACTTTACTAACCGCATCAATATTTGGAATATGTGTAAGAACTTCATTTTTTTTTGCCCAATGAAACATCGCTTTCATTATGGCAATATTAAGATTGACACCGGAAGAAGAATTATATTTCCCCAGGAGTTTTGTGCGATAATGCTGCAAATCTATGGTGCTGATTTCATCAACGGAACGGTTTATTCCGATATGTTTTCCAAATAAACGCAATGATTTCAGTTGGTCTGCATAATATCGTTCTGTCAAATCTCCTGAGTTAACTCTTGATAATTGATAATCCAAGTACATATTACAGAGGGTTTTTACAGAGAATGAGTCGCTTTTTGGTTTTGTTGCTCTGCCAGCATGAAGAAAAGCTGCCTGATCATAATATCTTTGGAGGGCAACCTTTTTATCAGTACCAAAGTAATAGATTTTGCCCTTTATCTTCTTGCAATACTGACCTGTCTTATGTAAAGTCAGGGGGAATTTGTCGGAGCGGGTCTTCCGGCTTTTTTTGTTGCTCTTTTTCATGGTTATATCCTTAAGCTACAAGTTATAGGTTTATTTGCTTCTGACTAAATAGCATTATAACCTATGTTTGGTTGTAGTCAAGGTTGTAGTCATTAAAACATGGAAGTCCCGTATTTCTTGTAAGTCGTTTCATATGAAGTGCTTACTGGGGTATAGTGTAACGGTAGCACGACTGACTCTGAATCAGTTAGTTGGGGTTCAAATCCCTGTACCCCAGTTAAACGCAGGTTCTTACAAAACAAGAGCTTGCGTTTTTCTATGCGCCCCCATCCAGAATGCCCCCTATCCCGTCTTGTCCTATGCTTGTCTTTTCAGGAAACAATCAAGAGTCCTTTTATTTGAATGTGATTATGGTAAAATGGAGTTACGGTAGTGTAAAATCTTTTCTGTAAATTGGTGTTAACCACCGCATGTTGCTGGGTGGAGGCGAGCGCAGCGAGCCGGAACCCAGCAACATGCGAAATTTTGCTCTGAGTGTCTGGGTTGGCATTGCTCCTGCGGGCCGCCGAGATAAGCATATACCCACAAAGACATTACGCTCAATGGCACGCGCTTATATGGCTTTTGGCAAGTATGAAAAGGCGCATTTATTTGCTGAGCGGGCATTACGACAAGGGAAATTACAGAAAATCGATACCGGAGAAATGGCATTATGCCTGATCGATATGGGGACTGTTTGCAGTTATGAGGGGTTGTTGGCACAGGCCCGCCGACGACTGGAAGAGGGTGTTGAACTCCAAAAAGAGGCCCTTTTTGATGACCATCCCTATGTGGCTCATACGCTTCGAATGCTCAGCGATGTCTGTCTTCGGCAGGGTGATTTGGAACAGGCGGATGCTGTTTTATCACGGGCGGTCGGCATTATGCTGAACCACTGTGATTTGCAGAGCAAGGAGATGGCGCCTTTCATTTTTGAGTCGGCAAATTTGCAGTTCGAAAAAGGGGACTTGGATCAGGCACAGGACAATTATCAGACAGCATTGGATATTTATGAGCAATCTTATGGCTCTCAGCATTTGATGATCGCGAATGTTCTCGAAAAGATGGCCCGGCTTCATAGTGTTCGCAATGACACGGAAGAAGCAACTCAACTGCTGTCTCAGTCATTGAAGATTAAGACGCGGATTTACGGCCGCTATCATCCCGGTTTAATCGACAGTTGGCTGGCAATGGCTCGCCTGTATAAACAGCGGGGGCAGAGCGAGCGATGCGAGTACTATCTGGCAAAATCCACCGAAACGGTTTCTAACACCCGCAACGCGGTAACGATGGCTCGGGTTTACGAGCAGGTAAACCAAATCCGCAAACAGGGTCTTATCGCGGCGGCGATTATCATCAACTAAGCCGGAAACCAATCTTTTCTACGAGTCGCTTAGGATCGTTTTCGCCGGTACGAGTCAGACGAACCCGGCCGCTTTCCATTTGAATTGCTACCGCCGCTATTCGATGTCGGAGGGCGGCTGTCTCCCTCGTACTTTCCAAAGACCATGCGGCCCGCGGAGGTTTGCAGGGCGCTGGTAACCGAAAACAAAACGGTTCGGCCGATTTTATTGCTGGCACCGTCGATAACGACCATCGTGCCGTCCTCAATAAATCCCACGCCTTGTTCCGGATCCTCTCCTCGGCGGATAACTTTGACTGTCATCGTTTCACCGGGCAGGGTGATGGTTTTCAAGGCATTGGCGAGATCATTGATATTGACCACATCGACCCCTCTCAGAGAGGCCACTTTGTTCAGATTGAAGTCATTGGTAACGAGCCGCCCGTCACAGTTTTTTGAGAAAGCAACCAGTTTCTGGTCAACTTCTGTGTGCTCCTCCACACCGGGCGGTGGGGTGTCGTCGATGGTCACCTCGACAACGGGGTTGTGTTGAAGCTTATTGAGCATGTCCAGCCCCCTGCGGCCGCGATTTCGTTTGCCCTTGTCTGCGGAGTCCGCGACAAGTTGTAGTTCATTGAGAACGAATCGTGGAACAATCAAAGGGGCATCAAAAAGTTTGGTCTCAGCGATGTCCGCGATTCGACCGTCAATAATGACAGAAGTGTCCAGTACGAGCGGACGCAAGCCCCTTGTTTGCCGGGTGAACTCGACATAGGGAACGAGAAATCGGAAGTCGTCTTTGGTCCTGATGACGATACTGATGCATAAATAACACACACACAGGTCTGCGACCCAAAGCCCCATTCGCAGGGTGTCCTCCGGCAGTTGCCAATAGAAGCCATTCATCATGATGATGACCTGATTTAATGCCCAGCTAATGAACATTCCAACCAGCAACCCAAAGAAAACGCCAGTTAGAGTAAACAGAGATTTTTTAGGCGTGAGCCATTCAGCAGCGATGGCCAAAACGGTCAAGGCCAGAGCAATGATAAAAACGCTGATGTCTTGTTCGCTCTTATTGGCAGTTAGATTCAAGCCAAGAAGCAAAAAAGCGGTTGATGTAACGAGGAATAGAAAACGGACAAAATACAATAAAAGCATCGATAATTCCTTTCAAATAAATATGATAAATACGGTATAATTACGACTTCACGAACAAGGTGTATCGTCAAAATATAAGAGATAGCTTTCAATAATCATAGATTTATAGAAAAACCAGAGTAACGATAACGGAAAAAACGATATAAACACTTTTTTTTTCAGGGGTTATCATTTCCCATAGGCCTTTTTTGGATCATAAACCTTTTCGGCAACAAACTCTAAATTATTCTTCGCTGCCGTCTTGACAGCACGGTAGAAGCAGGATTGGTAGCCGACATGGCATTGGCCTTGGTCAACGGATACTCGCAAAATCAGGCAGTCTTGGTCACAGTCAACAAGGATTTGTTGAACTTTTTGGACATGGCCGGACTCTTCGCCCTTTTTCCACAGTTTTTTTCGAGAGCGGCTAAAAAAAACGGCGTTTCCGGTCTGTAAAGTGAGATTGAGTGCCTCTTTGTTCATGTAGGCAACCATTAGTACCTGGCCCGTCTCGGCATCCTGCGAAATGGCGGTAATCAATCCGTTTGCGTCAAATTTCGGCACAAAGCCGAGATCTTCCTCGATGTTTTTATTGGCACCCATAAAATTTGGACTCCATATGATTTAAGGTTTCAAAACGATTGAAATTTTATAATCCTGTCGTTGCTGAGACGAATTCTTATTGAAAATGGTCTTTTTACACATTATGCTAAAGAAAAACAAGTATTTTTTGGAGAACAGCCCTTGGTGCAGAATGGAAAACAGAAAAAAATACCCCTCTGGGCGATTTTACGCGTCTTGGTTGGGATTGGGGCGTTGGTTTGGATTTTCCGAGATCCCAGGCAACTCATCAATGATTTTGGACGGATTGAGCCACCCTCTTTTCTTTTGGCCCTTTTCCTGTTTATTTGCGGCAACTTGGTTATTGCGCTTCGCTGGATCATTTTACTGCGGACTCAGGAGATTGGAATCCAATGGTGGGCGTGTATCAAAATTCATTTTCTGGGGTTGTATTACAACAATGTTGGATTGGGGTCGATGGGGGGCGATTTATTCAAGGCGTGGTATGTAACACATCACACTGAAAAACGATTGGAAGCCGCATTTAGCGTAATAGTGGACCGTGTAATTGGGTTGTTCTGTCTTATTTGTATGGCTGGGCTGTTTTATCTGTTTTATCCGGTAGCCGCTTCGGTCAATCAAGGCGAATTAAAATTATCCGGGTTTTTGTCGAAAATAGCTGAACAGAAAGACATTGTCATATATTTTGGAATCGCTGTCGCTCTGTGTCTGGTTATTTTAATGGTAATCCCTTTTTTCAGAGGCAAGCTTATTTTGGGGGCAAAATCCATCTTGTCAAGACGCCATAACATCTTTTTGGCAATAAAGTTATATCTTAAAAAACCCGTCATCCTTTTTTTGATGATTCCCCTGACGATCTGTGCACAGAGTCTGACTATTCTTGGGCTATGGTGTATAGGAAAATCTATCGGTGTCCCCGTGGCCGCAAAATACTATTTTGTGATTTTTCCGGTGAGTTGGATTGTTGGGGCGATACCTATTGTGCCGGGTGGTTGGGGGGTTCTTGAAGTAACTGTCTCGGCGCTGTTTAAGTCAGCAGGTGCCACAGCAGGCCAAGGAGAAATATTAGCTGTTTGCCAGCGGCTCATTTTTCTTTTGGCGTCTCTGCCGGGGTTGGTGGTGCATTTGACCGGGGTGCATCGACCATCCGATTAGATTTTTGTTGACGAGGAGGGTATTCGGGCGCATAATGTGGCATTGTTTGGACTTAAAATAGTGCGGACTATCACGGTAATCGTGATTTTCAAAGGATTAACGGCATGATGCCGGGGAATATAACAGGCAAGATGCAGGCATTTAAGAATTTTCGCAGCTATTTTTTCAGAGGCATGGCTGCTTTGCTGCCCACGATCCTGACGATATGGATATTTGTTCAGTGCTATGTTTTCATTCAGGACAAAGTAAGTATTCATATCAATCGCAGTATAGTCAAGTTGATTTTGCTGATTACGGAAACTTGGGAAGAAGCATTCTTAGTTGATTTCTGGGTTGACGGGCCAGGAAGAATTACGGGCTTTTTCGTTGCCATCATCGGAGTCTGTTTTATTGGTGTCTTTTTGGCCAGCGTGATGGGGCGGTCTCTCTGGCATTTTATGGAAAAAAATCTGATGCGGATACCGTTGGTGAGCAAAGTTTATCCGCATATTAAGCAGGTAACAGATTTCTTTCTGGCCAAGAAGAGTTTGCAGTTCAGTAAAGTTGTTGCGTTTGAGTACCCAAGAAAAGAAACCTGGTCCATTGGTTTGGTAACGGGAACAGGGCTTAAAAAAGTGGCGAATTCAACAGCGACGGATTTTTTTACGGTCTTTGTTCCGACATCGCCTACGCCCTTTACGGGGTATGTGATTATGGTGCCGAGGACTGAAACAATAGAGTTGGAAATGTCGATTGAAGAAGCGCTTCGTTTTGTTATCAGTGCCGGTGTTATAACGCCGGCGGAGCACCTGGCTTTCGAGGCATCCAGAAAAGAACAGGAAGAAACGAAATCATAAATTAAGGAGATAGAGATGATTGTAACAATTACCGGAAAGCACATTGAGGTTACCGATGCCATTCGTGCGCATGCGGAAGAAAAAGTTGAAAAACTGCCGCGTTATTACGATAGCATTACTCAGATCGAGGTTGTCTTAGAAGGCAATAATAGCGGTATGCAGGGAGTGGAAATACTTGTCCATGCCGAACACAATGATCTGCTTATCGCAAAGGAGACAGGAACAGATACCTATGCTTGTATTGATGTGGCGGCTCACAAAATGGAACGCCAGTTGAGAAGGGCCAAAGAAAAACAGCGGAGCCATAAAGCCGCTTCAGCATCTGAGGTTGCCGACATTGAAATCGCGTCGCAACTTCCCGAAGAAGGGGTGGCGTAATTTTAGCTTATGATGAGTCCGTAGAGAACAATCGGATGTTTTCCGGACGGAAGAAAGTGTATGTTTGGTTCTAAGGAGTTATATTATGAAGTTGGCTGATGTTGTTTGTCAGGAAGCGACGATTGCCCAATTGGGGTCAAGTGATCGGGATACGGTCATCGAGGAGTTGGTGCAGTCGATGGCCGAGCATAAAAAAATGAAAGCGGCTGATGCGAAAACACTGGCGAAAGCGGTTATCGCACGAGAGAATGAAGCCAGTACAGGGATCGGAAAAGGTGTTGCTGTGCCGCATGTTAAGCATAAGTTGGTTACCGAACCAGTGGCGGTGGTCGGTTGCTCGCAGGAGGGGATTGGCTTTGCGTCGCTGGATAAAGAGCCGGTCTATTCTGTTTTTCTGTTGTTAAGTCCGGCGTCGGATCCGGACAAACACTTACAGGCCATGGAAACTATTTTCAAGAATCTTCAAAAAGATGATTTTCGTCGCTTCCTTCGCCAGGCCGCCACGCATGAGGCAATTATTGAGGCCATTAAGGATGCGGATGAGGACAGCAACTAAGCAATGATATTGACGCCTAAAACGGCTCAGGGGATATCCCGTGTCCGAGCAGACATTTGAAATTGAGATTGAAATTCGTAATCCGGAAGGTTTGCATATGCGCCCTGCCATGCAGTTTGTTGACCTGGCGAATTCGTTTGAATCCGATATTTCGGTTGGCCATCAGGATGTCAGCGCCGATGCCAAAAGCATTATGCAAATGACGATGCTTGCGGCAACCTGCGGGACGCGGCTGAAGATTACAGCTGTCGGGTCTGATGCAGCTCGCGCGGTGGAGGCACTGCAGGACATGGTAAACAATAAGTTTATGGATGATCCTGATGTGGCGGTGAGCGAAAAGGAAGGATAAGAACTTTTCATGGAAATCAGAAAAGGAATTGCTGTCTCGCCCGGCATTGCCATTGCAAAGCCCATGCTGATTGACTCGAAAGATTATCGTATTCCTCGTCGGTCTATCCTCCCTTCGCAACGATCCAGTGAAATTCAGCGACTTCGTAAGGCCTTTGTAACGGCCATTTCGGAACTGGAGGAAATCGGATCCGCTAAGGATATTAAAGAAAGCAAGATTAAGGACATCTTTGCTGTTCATATGCGTTTTTTGCGTGACCGCAGTTTTCGCAAACGGATGACAGACTTTATCAAGAATGAATTGGTTACGGCCGAATACGCCGTTTCAACGATTCTCCGTGAAATCGCCTCTCATTTCGCCGGTATCGATGATGCTTATATCAGTGAGCGAGCGGCGGATATTTATGATATTGAAAAACGACTGCTGGTGCGTCTTTTGGGTAAGCGGCAGCAAGAAGTTGATTACCTCCGGGAAGAGGTTGTCATTTTATCGAGTGATTTAACGCCGACCCAGACCGCCGGTTTTGATAAAACTTTCGTCAGGGGGTTTGCGACGGAAAAAGGCGGGCGAACAAGCCACACGGCGATTGTGGCCAGGTCGATGGGAATCCCTGCCGTGGTTGCACTGGGCGATTTGTCATCGGAGGTTCCGCCGGAGTGTGTTGTGATTATCGACGGCAATCGCGGGGTGGTTATAATCGACCCGGACGAGGAGACCTTAAAGCAATACGATC
>NBLM01000016.1:0-18646 GCA_002084585.1 Planctomycetales bacterium 4572_13
AGGATTCGCAGTACACCCGTTGCTGTTTTTACAGGTTCCTATTGATTTATCGGTCGCAGAGGTCATATAACACCAAAATTTCAATTTTGCAAAACTTCAGTTAAAAAGTTATTTTTTAGCGGCCTGTTCTTCGCGGCGGCGGGTAATGATCTCTTCGGCAAGTTTATTCGGCACCGGGGCATAGCGGGCCATTTCCATCGTAAAGGTCGCCATCCCCTTGCTCAAACTGCGGACAACCGTCGCGTATCCGAACATATTCGACAGCGGTACATCGGCCTGCACAACCGTGATATTGCCTTTGTTCTCGGTGGACATAATCATCCCGCGGCGGCTGTTCAAATCGCCGACAACCGGCCCCTGATACTCGGTGGGCATCTCGATCTCGACTTTCATAATCGGCTCCAACAGGCAGGGCTTGGTCTTCAAAAAGGCCTCACGAAACGCATCCTTGGCACAGATACGGAACGCCATCTCGCTGGAGTCCACCGCGTGCTGCGACCCATCGTCCAGACACATCTTAACGCCAACAATCTCATACCCCGCAACAGGGCCTTTGTCCATCGCCTGCTGAAACCCCTTATTCACAGCGGGGATGTATTCGGTCGGAATGCGGCCACTGACAATATTATCCTCGAACTCATAGGTCGATTCCGCATCCGTTGGCAACGGAATCATCCGGCCCACAACATGCCCGTACTGGCCGGAACCACCGGTTTGCTTTTTGTGTTTATAATTGTATTCAACCTCAACCGTCGGGGCCTCACGATAGCTGACATTGGGCTGACTGACATCGACCTGGGCCTTGAATTCCCGCCGCATCCGCTCGATATACACATCCAGATGCAGTTCACCCATTCCGGCGATAACCGTCTGGCCAGTTTCGGGATCGCTGGACACGCGGAAAGTCGGATCCTCTTTCATAAACCGACTGAGCGCCTTGGCCATGCGGTCCTGGTCGGCGGAAGTTTTCGGACTGATCGACAAACTGATGACCGGGTCGGCCACGAAAATGCTTTCGAGCGAGTAGTTTAGTTTGTCGCCGCAGAAGGTATCGCCGCTGGCACAATCGACACCCACCAATGCGACAATGTCGCCGGGACCCGCATCCTGTACATCCTCACGGTCGTTAGCGTGCATCCGAACAATTCGTCCGACTCGCTGGGTCCGGTTCGTGCGGGCATTGCGATAGTGCTTGCCCTTTTCGATGCGGCCCTGATAGACGCGGGTATAGGTCAACTGGCCAAATGATTCATCGGTAATCTTGAACGCCATTGCCACCGCCGGAGCATCCGGGTCGCTGGCCAAGGGAGTTTCGGCACCTTCATTGTCGTGGTCGCGAGCAAATGCGATGCGATCCAGCGGACTGGGCAGGTATTCGCACACCGCATCCATCAGGAGTTGGACGCCCTTGTTCTTGAACGCCGTCCCCATCATCAGCGGCACAATATCGCGATTAATGGTGGACTCGCGGACAGTATCATGAATCATCCGCTCGGAAATCGGCTGATCGTCCAGCAGCATTTCCATCATTTCGTCATTGAACATGCTCAAGGCCTCGAGCATCTCACTCCGAGCGGCCTGGGCCACCTCGGTATAGTCAGAGAAGATCGGCCCGCGAACGACATCTTCGCCATTGTCGCCTTCGAATGTAACCGACTCCATCGTTATCAGGTCGATCACGCCCTGGAAATTGTCGCCTTCGCCCATATGAATCTGTAGCGGGACAATGTTAAGCCCAAGTTTTTCACGCATATCGCGGCAGACCCGTTCGGGATCGGCACCGGTACGGTCCATCTTATTGATAAAGGCAATGCGCGGCACACGGTAGCGTTTCATCTGCTGGTCCACAGTGAACGACTGGCTCTGCACGCCGCCGACCGAACACAGAACCATCACCGCCCCATCAAGTACCCGCAGCGACCGTTCGACCTCGACCGTAAAGTCCACATGGCCGGGCGTATCAATCAGATTGATGCATATATCGTTCCAGTCCACCTGCGTCGCCGCCGAGGTGATGGTAATGCCGCGTTCCTTTTCAAGCTCCATAAAGTCCATCGTCGCACCGGTCCCTTCGCCTCGGACCTCCTGCATCCGATGGATGCGGCCGGCATAATATAAAATCCGCTCGCTCAGCGTCGTCTTACCCGAGTCAATATGAGCCGATATTCCAATATTCCTGATGTTTCTGATTTTTTCCATTTTTACTCAATTCGTTCAATTTGTCATAACTGTTTACATGAAAAAGAGCCGCGAATCCCAATTTTCAAGATGAATAGACACTGGTATTGGGGGTATTACACATTTACACCTAATACGACAGCGCGATTGGTTACAAAATCACGCTGAAATTCTCAGCACCAAAACCTAAATTCCAACCAATATCGAATGACTAAAATACCATTGTGTCAATATCGGAAATATAAGCACGGAGAACTAATCATTAACCACCCCTCCAATAAGAAGTTAAAGAATCGTCAGTATAGGGGTGAAAAATGAAAAAGTCAACAAAAAAATTAAAAACAACAGATCCATCGAACCTTGTCATCGTTTAACAGCCAGCCACAGCGCGGCGACGCCGCCGCTTAAGGGAGTTTTACGAATCAGTTTGAATCCCGCCCGGGCCAGTTCGGTCGAAAAATCGACTTCCGTATGCCAATGGCCGATGGATTGAGCCAGATAGCGAAGCGGTTCTTTGTCGCCGACAACCCATTGGCCCAGCAAGGGCATGAGACGATTAAGATAAAATTTGTACGGAATCCGAAAAAGCGGGTTGGCCGGAAGTGAAAATTCGAGGATGCCGAGTTTGCCTTTGGGTTTCAGAAGCCGATAAATCTCGTTTAAGGTTGCGGTGCGATCCGGGATGTTCCGAATGCCGAAAGCACAAGTAACGGCATCAAAACTCCCCGAAACCAGTGCCGTCCTGGCCGCATCGGCAAGTGTCCAGGATACTTTTTTGTTTCGCATCCAGACCCGGCGGCTGAAACGAATCTGTTTTTCCTGTGCCAGATTGATCATTGACTCGCTGATGTCGATGCCCGTTATGTCCTGCACGGGGCTGTGTTTTAGAAAACTGAACACAACATCACCGGTTCCCGTACACATATCGAGAACGCACTGATGAGGGTAGGGAGCAACGGCTCTGATGAGTCTTTTTCGCCAGCGACCGTCAACGCCGAAGCTGAAAATATGATTGCACCGGTCGTACTTTGCCGCCATCGGATCGAAAATAAAATGGGTGTTCTGTTCACTCATTTACAGTGCCTTGACGGCCTGAATAAATGCCGCCGATCGCTGGGTGTAATTTTTGAACATATCATAGCTCGCGCAGGCCGGACTCATCAGCACCGCATCGCCGGAAGTGGTAAGCTTGCGGGCGACCTGCACCGCCTGTTCCATTGAATCGGCATATTTGATGACGCAATCCGAATCATCTATAGCTTTAATCGCCTCGACAATTTTGGGGGCGGTCTGGCCGATCAGCACCGCCGCCTTTGCGCGATGGGCGATGCAGATTCCCAGTTCAGCAAAGCTGATTTGCTTATCGTAACCACCGGCGATGAGTACAATAAAAGGTGTCTGACCCCTTTTAGTTTCAAGAGCGTTTAGGGCGGCTATCGTGCTGGCGGGGGTGGTCGCTTTGGAGTCATCGTACCAGCGGACGCCGTTTGTCTCGGCAATCAACTCGCAGCGATTCGGCAAACCCTCGAACGATTGGATGGCCGCTTTAATCCGCTTTTGGTTAATGCTAAAGCAGGACACAATCGCCAACGCCGCCGCCAGATTGGAACGATTGACCCGTCCCGGCAATCCAAAGACAGCCGCGTATTCATCCGGTACATCATCGGCGTTGAATGTTAGGCATTTTCGCTGCGGGTCATTGCTGTATTTTTGGTGCCAATCGTGCGTAATTGGGTCTTCGGCGTTGAAAATTGATACGACAGGGGCTTCCGCATCCGGGTTCTGGTATTGGAAAATGCCCTCTTTGGCGCGGCAATAGGCCTCGAATATGCCGTGACGGTCGAGGTGGTTCGCTGTTAGGTTCGTGATCAGTGCGATGTCAGGGGAGGCCTGAATTCGAGCAAGCTGTTCCAATTGGAAGTTACTTATTTCCAGCACGACGATGTCATTTTCTTTTATGTCATCGACACTATCCAACAACGGCTGGTGGCCGATATTGCCGCCAAGAAAGACATTATCATAGCCAACGCCCTCTTGACCACAGCCGGATTTTAACAGGTGAGCCGTCAGCGAAGTGGTCGTACTTTTTCCGTTGGCGCCGGTGATGCCGATGATATGGGCTGGACACAGCTGGAAAAACAACTCCATCTGTGATGTGATTAAGCCGCCGGCTTTGCGGGTCATTTGGATGTACTGATTGTCCGGCGGAACGGCCGGATTGACGATGAGGATTTGGGCCTGCTTGAAATCGTCTTCGCGATGCTCGCCAAGACGAAAGCGAATGTCGCAATCTTTCAGCTTTCGGAAGGAATCGGCAAGCTCCGTTTCGTCGGCCAGATCGGTTACGCATACCTCTGCGCCTGCTTTGGCAGCAAACAGAGCTGAATCAAGCCCCCCCCCGAAACGACCCAGGCCCATAATGAGGACTCGTTTGCCCTGAAAAAAACCCCGATCCATCAGCAGCATTCCTTGAATATTGTCCAAATTTGATCGCATCGCCCATCGCTTTCGCTCCGCGAGAAGCGCTGCCATCCGTGTAAGAGTTCAAGCTTTAGCTCGTTTGGAACCCCTTACACACTAAAGTGTGAACTCTTACAATCGCAATCAACTCAGTTATTCTTGTGCCTTTGCCAGCTCCAGCTTGGTGTCGATGGTGGCTTGCTCGATACACTTTTCCCATTGGTTGCCAAATTGCTCTTTGTATTCCGGCCGGTCGAAAGCGTATATGATTGATCGGGAGGCGTTGACCAACGCCCCGAGGCCGTCTTCATTGCAAAATCGCACACAATCCGCCGCCGTTGCTCCCTGTGAGCCAAACCCCGGTACGAGAAACCAGCATTTCGGGTACTTTTTCCGCAGAGCGGTTGTTGCCTCCGGGCTGGTTCCGCCAACGACCATGCCGATATTGCTGTAGCCACAGGTACCGATACGCTGATCTTCATTGGCTATTTCACCCACCGCTTCGGCGAGTTTTTCGTACATTTTCACACCCGAAGCATCTTCAAAGTCCTGAATCGCGGCAGCGCTGGGATTACTGGCACGCACCCAGACGAAAACACCCTTTCCCTGCTCATTGGCGACATCGGCAAAGGGGACAATTCCGTCAGCCCCAGCGAAACCGTTAACGGTAATCGCATCCGGCACAATCATCCCTTCCATATCCACAAATTCCGGATTTTGCAGGTGTGCCTGGGCATAAGCCGTCGCGGTGTGGCCAATGTCGCCGCGTTTAACATCGCCGATCACCTCCAGACCCAGTGCTTCGGCCTCAGAAACCAATGCGTAATAGATTTCAAGACCCTCCCAGAGGTATCGTTCAAAATACGCGATATTGATTTTAACGGCGGGAACCAGAGGAGCCACAACTTTCAAGGTCCGGGAGCAAAATTCAAAAATCGCATCCACAGACGCTCCAATGTCGGTTTCATCATTCATATGCGGGTTTGTCCGAATCGACTCCGGCAAACTGCCATAGACAGGATCCAACCCGACAACCAGCGGGGTGTGTTTTGTTTTAACTGCTTCGGATAAACGATCCGCAAAGTGATTGGCCACTGTAAATCCCTTTCGAGAGAATAAATTTTGATCAAATTGTTCTGTTAAGACAAACGAGCAGTTACTATAATCAGATTGTATTTTCGGAGCAAGCAACAAATCGAGTATCTGTCATGAAAAACACAAA
The DNA here is from genome assembly GCA_002084585.1 of Planctomycetales bacterium 4572_13. Taxonomy (GTDB): domain Bacteria; phylum Planctomycetota; class Phycisphaerae; order Sedimentisphaerales; family Anaerohalosphaeraceae; genus 4572-13. Next base: position 5,861 of record NBLM01000016.1, read on the forward strand.
ATCTATACAAAAAAAGACGCCAGCCAGTGAAGGGTTCTGGCTTTGGGGCCTTAGTGCCGTGGCCATGGGTGTTCTGGGGGGCGTTTGTATCCTGTTCTGGTACACGCCAAGGGCTTACAAGCCCGTGAGGACCGAGAACGCCGAGCAGGTGAGCATCTATCTGACGCATGAACTTGGGCCTGAATTTTTTAACCAGGTACAGCGGGATGAGCCATTTGAACTCATCATACCGCAATCGGGTCTCAATGACATCGCCGGCCAATGGGACTGGCCGCAGCAATTCGGAGACCTGTCATTCTCCGACCCCTATGTCATCTTTTCAGATCGGTCCATTCTACTGATGGGGACACTAACCTACGAAGGGGTTTCCTCTGTTATCTCAATTACCGCGCTGCCGGCAATGAATCTCGACGGAAAAATAAGCATGAATATCCAGTCCGTTCGGTTAGGAATGGTGTCGGTTACAACACTCGTTACCAAACTGGTCCAAAAAGCTTTTGATAACAACCGGAGCTGCTTTGACGGCGACCCAAAAGCGGCGGAGAATATCCAGGCGATCATTCATAATGAACCCTTTGACCCGGTATTCTGGTTTCCTGATGACCGGGTGCGAATTTCTAACTTCACCATCAAGCAGGGTTCGTTAAAGCTGACACTTTTACCCGAAGAAAGTTAGCATTAACGAAAAATGTCTCTGTGTAACGAGAACCATTATCGGACACATCGTTCACGATCAAAATTATTATCACTTTCCACCCAGGCCCTGCTTCATCAATGCCCGCTTTTTATCGGTCTGTCAATTCGCTTCTCAACGACACTATCCTATTAAGTCGATATTTTGCAGGATAAGCTTATATTAAGGAAAGTCGCTATGTCATTACGCGAAAGAATCCTGATCGTTTTACTTGTGATGCTCTGCTGTTACGCCGGTGTCGAGTTTTTTGTATTGAAACAAGTCATTGCGCCTGAACTGGAAAAACAGGAACAGCAACAGGCCAGAGAGAACCTGCGCCGATGTACCGATGCGATCGGGAGGCAGCTAACGGGACTTCAAAAAGAGCTTTTATCGCTGAGTCGATCGGGACAGCTTTATTCAAAAATACGGTCGACCTCCACCGGCCTGATTGATTCGACAAAATCGAAACTCGATTTAGATTTTCTGGCAATTTACAATAACCGTTGGGAGCCAATCAACAACAAAACAGACCGAGTGAAATTTGAAGCTGTAGAAAAAATCTTTTTTGCGCCCGAACATTCCATCATTAAAAAAAATATCCCCGGATACTCCGGTAAAGCGATGGTTCGTCAACAGAACCGAATTTTGCTTGTGATTTCCGCCCCCATCACCCGGTCTTCCCTGAGCCGGACCGTTGAGGGAACCGTTGTAGCCGGACAGTTTTTGACGACCGCCCGTCTGGAGGCCATTCGGGACCAACTCCAACTAAATTTCAACTGGGACTTTATCGACCCGCACCAACTCGTCGGTCAAAACAAAGAAATCGTTCAGCGTGTCAGCACCGCAGAGCCATTCGACCTGATTCCGGTTGGAGAAGAATTTCTGCAGGCGTCGGCTGTTCTTTATGATTATCAGAAGCAGCCGATTCTGTTGATAAAAACCTTTCAGGATCGCACCCTCAGTCAGCAAAGTCTGCATGTGATGCAGATGGCTCTTTACGGTAAAATCACTGTCGGCGCGGTGGCTGTTTTATTACTCATCTGGCTGCTGCAACGCGTCGTCATCCATCCAATCATCCGGCTGATTAAGCATATTGGCAACATTGACCATCCCGGAAAAAGAAAAACCGCCCCACTGCTTTCTCGTAAGGATGAAATCGGAACACTGGCCAATGAATTCAGCAAAATGTGTCAACGATTGCAAAACGCACAAGTGAAGCTGATGGAAAAATCCTACCTTTCGGGTGTAACAGAGATGTCATCGGGCATCCTTCATAATGTCCGCAACGCGCTAAGCCCGATCACAACCCGCATCGAACGGATCAAAGGAGAGTTCAAGGCCGTTCCGCTGGAAAATCTCGAGCAGGCGCAATCTGAATTACAGCACGGCTCGCTGGACTCAGCGCGACGCAAGGATCTGATACGATTTGTGGACCTGACATTTCAGGATGTCCTGATGAATCTCAATGAGATGGTAAGCGGGCTGGACGATCTGTCGGATCAGGTCTTTCAGATTGAAGATATGCTCAACATCCAGCGGACCTTTGGCAGAGAAGACAAACCGGTGGAGTTTATCGAGCCGGCCGAGTTGTTAAACAAGGCCTTGGAAATGGTTCCCGAAAGCGTCCGAAATGAATGCCGCATTTCGATTGATTCCAAAATCAAAAAACTTGCGACGATTCCGGTGGAAACGACAACTTTTGTGCAGATTCTTCAAAATCTGTTAATCAATGCGGCCGAATCGCTGGAAACAGAGGAGCCCTTGTATCGCAAAATACATATTTCCGCAGCCATCGAGACAGTTGAAGCAAGACACCTGCTGCACTGGCAGATACAGGATAACGGCGGCGGGATCGCGGAAGAGAAACTCCAGCAGATTTTCGAGCGCGGCGCCTCCTCAAAACAAAAGGGCTTAACGGGCATCGGCCTGCACTGGTGCGCCAACACACTAACCGCGATGAAAGGCCGCATCTGGGCCGAAAGTCAGGGACTGCACTGCGGGGCCGTATTCCACATTCTAATCCCAATGGCCCCGGAAGAGAAACTCGTTGAAACGGCAGTGGAGACCATCGAATGCACTTGAAAGTTCCAAACAGACGCAAGAAAGAGTTGAACAACCGCATCCTTCTGGTGGACGATGAACCCCTGATTCTGGATGAATTGGGAAAGGTTCTGTCTCCGGCTGAACGAAATAATGCGGAGCTTAACGAACTTGGAAACCGTCTTTTCAATAATTCGAAAACAAATCGAAGAAAAGCGGCCTCTTACAATGTTTGCTGCTGCCGCCAGAGCGATGAAGCCATCCGTGAAGTTCAAAAGGCCATTGCTAAAAACGAGCCGTTCGCGGTCGCTTTTATTGATATTCGGATGCCACCCGGTCCGGACGGGGTTTCGACGGCTGAGGAAATCCGAAAACTGGATCCCAATGTCCAGATCGTCATGATGACCGGCTTTTCAGACTTTGACATCAGCGAAATTTCGCATCGTATCCCGCCGGAAGACAAGCTGCTTTATATGCAAAAGCCGATTCACTCGCAGGAGATCCGGCAGTTTGCCCTGGCACTGGCCGCCAAGTGGCAATCCGATTACCTGCTGCACCAGCAGAACCAGCAACTGGCCGAAAGCAACGAATATCTCAAGGAACACGACCGACTCAAGAGCGAATTCGTGATGACTGTTTCTCACGAATTGCGAACCCCCCTAACGATTTTCAAAAATATCCTGTCCAATGCGATGGCCGGTGTCATGGGCAAGGTCCCGCCGAAACTGCTGCGAAATCTCGAAATGGCGGACGAAGCGATTGGCCGTCTGACCAGCATTATTAACGACTTTCTGGATGTGTCAAAACTTGAAGTCGGAAAAATGAAAATGCGTCCTGAAACCCTCTGTGTTCAGGAAACTGTCGGAAAGCTCGTGGAAATGATCCGCTTCGTAACAGATGCGAAAAACATTCAACTCGACTTGCGAATGCCTGACAAAGACCTTTATATCCATGCTGATTATGAGCAAATCACCCGTGTCATCAACAATATCATCGAAAACGCGACCAAATTTGTTCCTGAAAATACAGGAAAGATCGCGATTGAAATCGAAGATCGCGGCGAACGCATCGGGTTTAATATCCGCGACAACGGCCCGGGCATTCATGGCGACGACAAGGAAAAAGTGTTTGATCGATTCGTTCAGGTTGAAAAACATGTTGGCCCCGGCAAGCATGGAACCGGGCTGGGATTGGCGATTTGCCGGGATCTGATCCAACTGCACAGCGGCCGCATCTGGATCGAAGACAACCCCGACGGCGGCGCCATATTCAGAATCTTACTGCCCAAATGCGATGCCGAAACAGCCCAAGAGGAATCTGTGGCTCTGGCAGCAAGCAGCTTGTAGGAGTTCAAGCTTTAGCTTGTTTTTGCGATAACACACTAAAGTGTGAACTCCTGAAAATCAATCGTCGCTGGTATCGAGGATGGACATGAAGGCCTCTTGGGGGATGTTGACCATGCCGATGGACTTCATTCGTTTTTTGCCCTCTTTCTGCTTTTTCAGCAGCTTCATTTTTCGTGTTACATCACCGCCGTACAGCTTGGCGGTTACATCCTTGCGATAGGCACGGATGGTTTCGCGGGCGATGATCTTACCGCCGATGGCCACCTGCAGCGGAATCTCAAACTGGTGCTTGGGAATGGCCCGCCGCAGTTTAATCAGCAACCGCCGGCCACGCTGTTCGGCCTTGCTGCGATGGACGATCAAACCCAGTGCGTCAACAGCCGTGCCATTGACAAGAAAATCAATCCTGACAAGATTGCCCTTTTCAAACTCCAAAAACTCATAGTCCATCGTCGCATAGCCCCGGCTGATGCCCTTGAGCACATCATAAAAGTCATACACAATCTCCGCCAGCGGCGCCCGGTATTCCATAATCACGCGCGTCGGCGACAGATACTCGGTCTTAAGCAAGCTGCAGCGGCGTTCCTCGGCCAGTTTCATAATCCCGCCGATGCTCTCGCTGGTGGTAATGATTTCCAGCCGCACCATCGGCTCGCGGATTTCATCAATCTTCTGAACCGGCGGCAACTCGCTCGGCGAATCGATTCGTTTGACCTCGCCCAGCGTCGTTACCACTTCGTAGCTAACCGTCGGCGCCGTCTGCAGGACATCGATATCACTTTCGCGTTCCAGCCGCTCCTGCACAATCTCCATATGCAGCAGGCCCAAAAACCCGCACCGAAAACCAAAACCCAGAGCCGGCGAACTCTGCGGCACAAAGCTAAAACTGGCGTCATTGAGGGCCAGTTTTTCAAATGCGGCCCGCAATTTGGGGTAATCGGTCGTTCCGCCGGGGTAAAAGTCAGAAAACACCATCTGCATCGGCGGCTGATAGCCCGGCAGCGGCGTTTCAGCGGGAGCATTGTCATCGGTAACGGTATCACCAATAGTTACATCCGCCAGCTTCTTGATATTGGCGACAACATAACCCACCTCGCCGCAACCGATCTCCTCGACCGGCATCATCTGCGGCATCAGCTTACCCAATTCGGAGATGCTGTAGGTCTTGCCGGAACTCATAAAGCGGATTTTCTGCCGCTTGGTCAATTTGCCCTCAAAAACACGAACATGCGCAATCACGCCGCGATATTCATCCACATGGCTATCATAGATGAGCGCCGCGGTCGGCTTGTCGGATTTATCTTCCGGCGGCGGCAACTTCGTTACAATCGCCTCCAGCAGTGCATCCACACCCTCGCCGGTCTTGGCACTGAGCGGGAAGCATTCTTCTTCGGTAATGCCGATGACCTGCTCGGTTTCTTCAATCACCCGATCCGGCTGGGCCGCAGGCAGGTCGATCTTGTTGATCACGCCCAGAATCTCACAGCCGCTTTCGACCGCCAGATAGGTATTGGCCACCGTCTGGGCCTCAACGCCCTGACTGGCATCAACCACCAGCAACGCCCCCTCACAAGCCGCCAGCGACCGCGACACCTCATAGTGAAAATCCACATGCCCCGGCGTGTCGATCAGATTGAGCATATAGACCTTCCCCTGGTACTCATAGTGCATCGTGACCGATGAGGCCTTAATCGTGATCCCCCGCTCCCGTTCAAGGTCCATATTATCCAGAAGCTGCTCTTTCATATCGCGCTCGGTCGTCGCCCCAGTGCGTTCCATCAGCCGGTCGGCCAGCGTACTCTTGCCATGGTCAATATGAGCAACGATAGAGAAATTTCGTATATATTCAATTGGAATCGAGTCGATTTGCATCGCGGGAGATTAGCAGAAAGCCCCAGAATTGTCAAGCCCCAACAAAAGAGCGGGAGCGCAAGCTCCCCGATTGCGTCTGCACAAAACCTTGCGATTATCATATACTGCCTGCATTTTCAAAGCCGCAATCGGGCGGCTCGCGCCGCCGCGCTGTTGCACTAATCCAAATTTTTCTCAAAAAAAGGACATAATGGTAACAAACCGGTAACACAGGGTCCGTATTTTGGGCTTTCAGAGTAAACGAAATTCTGTTAATCTATTTTGAGCGAAAGGAGCAAGACATGAAAGCCAAAGACACAATGAAGACAGCGGTATGGATACCGATGGTTCTGTTGCTGGCCGTAACGGCGGGAATGGTGCAGGCCGCAGCGGAAAAAAGCCCGATGGTGCTGTTTCAGGAGGCCCTGTACCAGGAAGAAACCGAGGGCAATCTGGACAAGGCCATCGAACTGTATCAGCAGGTCTTGGACGAGGCGGCAGAAGTAGAGCGAATCGCGGCACGAACAACCTATCAACTGGGCATGTGCCACCTGAAAAAAGGCGACAAAACCGCTGCGGCAAAGTATTTTAGAAAAGCCATCAGCAACTATCCCAAACAGGGCTCGGTGGTGAAAAAAGCCCAAAAGCAGTTGGTAAAGCTAAAATCCGCAGACACAGATTCTGGCCCACAGGTTATCAGTACCAGTCCCGTTGCATTTGCCAATAATGTTGATCCCAACCTCGACAAGATTGCCGTAACATTCAACACACAAATGATGGATAACAGTTGGTCATGGACAGGTGGCGGTGATACTTACCCGCAAACCACTGGGAAACCGTATTACAATGAAACCAAAACGGTCTGCACCCTGCCCGTCAAGCTTGAGGCAGGTAAGGTCTATTGGGTCGGAATTAACAGCCCGAGTCACAAAAACTTTAAGACCTCTGACGGCGAACCTATCAAACGGTATGTCATTCTTTTTGCAACCAAGTCACCTAATGGAAAAGCAACACCAATACCAAAGGATATGCTCAATAAAGCTAAACGAATAAATGCAGCAGCAATGGCTCCTAGCCCAAAGGTTGTTAGCACTTTTCCGGCAGCACTCTCTAACGATATTGATCCAAATATTGACAAGATAACGGTTCAGTTTAACACAAAGATGATGGACCAAAGCTGGTCATGGACGGGTGGAGGCGATACATATCCACAAACCATGGGTAGACCATATTATGATAAAACCAAAACGGTCTGCACTCTACCTGTCAAACTTGAAGCAGGGAAGGTTTATTGGGTAGGGATTAACAGCCCAAGTCACAAAAACTTTAAGACCTCAGGACATGAACCGGCCAAAAGATATGTGATACTTTTTGCCACAAAAACAATAGATGGTAAACCGATTCCACTCCCCGATGACCTTCGCACTCAAGCAGAGGCAGTAAATGCCATGACAACTGCAACTCAATCACAAAATGCCTCCGCCGATGTAACTCAAACTGTAAAAAAAGCTGTCCTTACAATCTCTACATGTTCAGAGGGTGACCCGCGTATAAAGACCGTCATGGAACCTGTCAAATTGCTTGACGATACAGCCGTCGCGAAAGAACTTGTCAACTATCTCGATTCGGAGGAGAATACCATCAGACGCTCAGCCATTTATGTTCTCTGGCGAGGTGAATTCTCAAACATAGAACCTGCCGTGGCAAAACTTGAAAAACTCTGTTCACATACAGAAGATCTTACCCGTGGAATGGCCGCCCTTTCGTTAGGCCAAAACAAGATAGGATCATCATTTGAAATATTGGAGAAAATGACCCTTGATGACTCCAACGGCTATGCACGCAGGTGCGGCGCGTATGCTCTCGGTCTCATGGGCAATCCGAAAGCAAAACCAATTCTCGAAAAGGCACTCAATGACTCGGATAAATTGGTACAGAATAATGCCGAATCCGCTTTGAGAATGTTTGAACTGGAAAACCCCGCTGCAACAGCGAATCCCGGCGCAACAGATAAAATCGAAGCCGAAGATTTGGTAGTTGAGGGATGGAAGCTTTGGGGACAGCGGAAACTTGTGGAAGCGGAAGCGAAGTTTAAGAAAGCGGCCCGTAATGATCCAGACAATGACGGTGCGTATCAGGGATTGGGCTGGGCGCAGTTGAATCAGGGCAAAAAGAAAAACGCTGAAGTTTCATTTAAGAAATGTGTCAAGCTGAATCCTGGAAATTCCGCCGCACTCAATGGGCTTGGCTGGATCGAACACGGCAAAGGGAACATTGACATGGCCATCAAGTGGTGGGAAAAAGCCGTTAAAGCCAGTAAGGGGACAGCGACAGCATCGATTAGCGGCCTGACACAGGTGTATATGGATCGCAAAGAATATGACAAAGCGGTTAAGTATTACCAGATGTGGCTCAAGGCCGAACCGGATAACAGCCAAGCCAAAGACGGGCTTGAAAAGGCGAAACAGGCGACAAATAAATGAAAACCGATCAGTTTTCCAATCAGTTGCGGTGGGTGATCTTGCTGCTGGCAGCGGCCGTGATATTGCCCACCGTCTGTCTGCTCTGGTTTATGACACAAGCGGTCAGGAACGAGCAGCTTGCCGTTCGGCAAAAATTACTCGATATCTGCAATGATGGGATTGAGGAGTTAGAAAGCAACCTGAAAGAAACCGTCGATTCGCAATATGACAATTACAGCCGCAGTCTGATTCATGCTCAAAAACCGGATATTCTTTTATGGACAAACGCTCTCAAAAATGGTGCCGCCAGCGTGGTAGTCTATGACAATGACGGCAACCTGACTTATCCGATAAGAGGTTCTGAGACAACGGTTGAATTTTCCGAGCAACTTCAGGCGGCATTTGAACTGGAACAGCAAGGCCAATTTGAGAAAGCGCTTGAAATATATCAGCAGGCCGCGGACCCAAATCAAACAACAGACCGGTTTGGATCCTGTATGGGGCAAATCCGCTGTCTGGATAAATTAGACCGTGTCAGAGATGTGATGGATTTCTTCCACAAGCTGCTCTGGTCCGAAGAAAGAAAATGGCGCGATCAATTCACCGCCAACCAAGTGGCGATGTTAAGAGTTAAGAAAATCGAACTTTTAGCGAAACACAGGGATACATTCTCCGACGGCGCGATGTTCAGCGGCCTTCAAGCATGGTACACCCCATGGGAAAACTACTCCGCGGAAACGACAATCTGGGCACTGGGTAAAATGCTGGAAATCGCCCCCGAATTCCATGAACGACACAAACTGGATGACAGCATCGAATATGCCCAAAATACGATCCGAACTGAAACTATCGCATTAACATTCGCTGATTTCCTTGATACGCACCCTGAATATAAACAGCGGCCCGCCGGACAGTGGTTTGCGATCCCGGAGAAGCCGGACTTTTATGGGATGAACGCCTTTAGTGAAAATCATAATGCTTTCTTCATTAAGGGAAAAGACGGTTTTTCGACTTTATTTGAGCAACAACTTGAGGCATTCCCGATCAGCGGTACGACACTGGTTTTATACGATAATCACAATCAGGTTGTTTTCGGCACGCTCAATTCTTTGATCGTCCCCTTTATCGTGTATGACCTTAGTGACTTTTCCGCCGACTGGAAACTGGAACTTTATTTTGATACCGACAATCCTTTTCAAAGTGCCGCTAAACGACAGACCTCCATCTATATTTGGACGGGGATACTGGTAAGCATACTGATGTCTTTGGCCGGGGCAATTGCCATCCGCACAGTAAACAAACAGATCAAAATGAACCGCCTCAAGAATGATTTTATTGCGACGGTTACACATGAACTCAAAACCCCGCTGGCATCGATGCGGGTGCTGGTCGATACGCTGCTGGAGGGCAATTACGAGGGCGAACGGACTGCCATGGAATATCTGCAACTGGTGGCCAATGAAAACAAGCGGTTGACGCATCTGATCGACAGCTTTCTGACATTTTCACGGATGGAACGAAACAAGCTGGTCTTTGAGATCGCGGCGGTCAGTCCGGTCGAGGTCGCCAATATCGCCGCCGAAGCGGTTCAGACCAAATTCGACAGCGGAAATGTCAAATTTAACATCGATGTCCGAAAGCCATTGTCAATGATGCGTGCCGATAAGGACGGAATCGTAACCGTACTGGTCAATCTACTGGATAACGCCTATAAATACACGAACAGCGATAAAGAAATCCAACTGAAAGTTTACGAACAAAACGGCTCTGTTTGCTTTGCTGTTAAGGACAACGGCATCGGACTCAGTCCCCGTGTCCAGCGGAAGATATTCAATCGCTTTTATCAGGTGGATGACCGCCTGAGTCGCCGGGCCGAAGGGTGCGGGTTGGGATTGAGTATCGTCAAGTTTATTATCGATGCCCATAAAGGCACAATCGAAGTTGAAAGTGAAATAGAAAAAGGCAGCACATTTACAGTAAAGCTGCCGTCTATTTAAGAACCGAAGGTTCGCCATACAATAGCCGGGGGTGAAACCCCCGGCGAGATTGACTTTTCTTCTTTAAGCCCCAAAGGGGCGAAACATAAATCAAAGTAACGGAACAACCAATGGAAACAATATTAATCATCGAAGATGACCCGGCAATGCTGCGGGGGTTGAAGGATAATTTCGCCTACGCCGGATACACGGTTCTAACCGCCGACGATGGCGAAAAAGGGCTGGATACCGCACTGGACTCAACGCCGGACTTGATCATTCTCGATATCATGCTGCCAAAGATCAACGGCTACGAAATCTGCCGCCTGCTACGAAAAGAAAAGCTCCAGATGCCGATTATCATGCTGACGGCCAAGGGGGAGGAATCGGACATCATCTTGGGTTTGAATTTAGGGGCGGATGATTATGTGACCAAGCCGTTCAGCATCAAGGAACTGCTGGCACGGGCAAACGCTTTTTTGCGACGGACCAAACAACCCCAAACACAAACCCACACATTCGGCGACTTCACACTGGATATATCAGCCCGCGAATTGACCCAAAATGGACAACCTGTCAAGTTGTCACCCAAAGAATTCCGGCTGCTGGAGTATTTTTTAACCCATCCCGGCCGGGCATTGACGCGGGATACGCTGCTAAATACCGTCTGGGGCTATAACAATTTCGTAACATCGCGAAGTGTAGATCGGTGTGTTACAACGCTGCGGAACAAGATTGAAACCAACCCCCAGCATCCTGTGTTCATCCACACGATCCGCGAAGTGGGCTACAAATTCAGCGTCGAAAATGACTGCAGCCTTTAATCGTGATAGGCCGTGGCAAGGACTACCGAGATGACTTTTTGTGCCCCTGCCTGCTTGAGGGCTTTGGCACATTCGGTCAGCGTGGCCCCGCTGGTGGTGATGTCATCGACCAGGGCGACCGTTTTACCAGCAAACGGATGTCCTTTTCGGACGGCGAATGCCCCCTTGACATTTCGCTGTCGCTGGGCAGTATTCAAATCCCACTGGCGCTTGGTATGCCGGACGCGAACCAGATCGGTCGAAACCGGAATCCGCGGCAGTTTCACCCTTTTGGCCAGCAGATACGATTGATTGAAGCCGCGTTTGATCCGCCGCCGCCAATGCAGCGGAACGGGAACGAGCATGTCGATTTGTTCGGACAGACGGACGCCCGTCATGGCTTGCCGGAGCATCGTTGCCAAGGGAGCGGCGAATTCGGTCTTCTCAGAAAATTTCAGCGACAAAATCATCGACCGCAGGGTTGATTCATAGCTGCCAACCCGAATCACACCATCATATTCGAACTCGATTTCCTGACAGTGGCCGCACTTGCCCCCAACAATCCCAAAGACACTCACATCCCGCCCACACCGGCGACAATAATCAGCCGAAACCGCCCCGGCTAAATCGCCCCAGCAGGACCGGCAAAGCCCCTCATCATCAGGCAAAATGGACTCCCGGCAAATCGGGCACCGCCCAGGCCAAAGAAAATGCCCCCCTGCCTGATAAAAAGGGATTATACGATGAAACAACCCAACCCAACGCTCTTTCGCTTGACTCCACATAGAGACCCATTATAAAAAGCCAAGCAACAAGAGTAAAAACAATTATTTCAAGTCGTAAAGAGAATTATCCAACGAACCAAACCAGCCAATATCAAAGTCGGCAGATTTGACCCCATAAGCATTTGTGTCACCATAGTCAATCCTTTCGGCTGAACTGATATGACCATCGCACCAACCGATATTGGCTCTGCCGCGATGGCGAAAATGAACAGATGGAGACATATAAAAACTTGTTATGAGTTGGCCATTATAAATGGCAAAAGGCGGCTCAGCAAATGGGTATTCATGCAGGTAAGGAGGGGTGTCAGGACTTTCTTTATTTACCATTGCACAATCAGCAAACATCAGCGTTCCAGCCGTCCTTACAACCTCAGTGGTTTTGGTCGTTCTTTGGTAGTTCTCAACGCCGCCGTTTTGCCACAAGCTGCTACCTATATAAGTCATATTGTAACCATAGCCGTCACCACCCTGCTCAAAGTTCACACTCCACGCCTGACCTTTCACAAATCTAACCTTTTCGGGACACTTTTTAACTTTCCCATCGCCAAGATAATCAACCAATGGTCCTTTGAGCGAATCGTAAGGGGAATTGTTATCCTCACGCACACCGTACCAGCGACGATTGTTCGCCCCGGTCGGATACATATCAGGCGCCGCAGGTACAAAATGGTCGTCATTTTCGGTTACATAGCCGATATTGGCAAGGACGAGTTGACGAATATTGCTTCGGCAGACAACCGCCCTTCCCTGTTCTTTTGCAGATAACAACGCGGGCATCAATATCGCCATCAGTAAAGCGATAATCGAAATCACCACAAGCAGCTCAATCAGTGTAAACGCCTGTCTC
>NBLM01000016.1:18692-20593 GCA_002084585.1 Planctomycetales bacterium 4572_13
AACACAAGAATATCATTCAAGTCAATATAATCATTGATAAACGGTTCCACATCACACTTATAATTCCATTCAGGGTCTTCCGGGGTGGACAAATAAGCAGCACTAAAAGCCGCATAATCTTCGAAATTGACGATACCGTCACCATTAACATCCGCTTGCAGAGTTTTCTGGTGGATGACTCCAATCGCATCCAAATCCACACCCGCCGACCCTATCGTGGGATAGGGGTCATAAATCGGATTGCCAACGGTATCCGTATAAGTGCCATCACCGACGATGTCCACGATTTTAATATGTGTTACCGCATTAATATCCAACCCCTCAACCTCTGCCAGTTCGTTTAAATCAAAGGGAGTCCCCTGCCCTTGTCGATATTTACTACAATAACCGGTTATATTGGTCGGGTCAACAGCGCCTCCAACAAAAGGAACAGGATCGGATGTTAAACTATAATTATTAAATCTGAAAAAAATGACCCCGTCGCTTGAAACTTCAACATAGCCCAACTCTAAAAAACCATCCGTAACGGCATTTTCAAAAGTCGCAAAGTCCCATCCGGGGCCATTGGCAATCGGCGTTAAGAAAGTAAGTGTGATCTGTCCGCCTCGCCCCAAACAAACAATATCAAATGAACCACCAACCGCCGCCCCCAAAGCTTTTTCCGGTGTTTGCCATTGGGCGTCAACATCAGTTCCGACAATATAGTCGCACCAATTGTCCGCCCAGGCAATAATGTTTGGATCATCTTTTGAAATCGCCGTTGAGCCAACTTGTCCGGTAGCGGGCGCGAAAGGCCCAGCGGCAACAGCAACAGTAAAAAAGAGCGGTAGTAACGCTATATGAAACAGCATTTTGTAATTGGTGTTCATCATCATATTCTTTTCAGATTCTATGGGCGGAACCGCAGTAGCAACTCCGCCCATATTAAGGTGAATCCTAAACTAAGCTTTTCTCCTCCGAAGCAGTAATCCGCCAAGACCCAGCAATAACATTGTCGCCGGTTCGGGGACAATCGTATCCATCGCAAAATATGTTGGAGTATTAATTCCAAATCCACCGACATCACTGGATGTCAGGGTAAATTCAAGGGTCTTAACCACGCCCAATGAACTCAAATCAACAGATTCCCATGTATCAACAATATAGTCCTGACCGTTATCAGCAAAACGGTAATCGGCCAAATAGAAATCGACTGTGCCCATAGAACTGCTACTCGCATCAAAACCCTCGATTGTCAACAGGAACCAATCTTCGTAGTCGCCGTTATAGTCGCCTACATCATCGTAATCTCCGTCCCCATTATTGTCACGATAGCCAAACTTACTGGAAAACCCGGAACCATTCAGCATATCAAGAGCGGCATAAGTGGTATTGGTAACAGACAGGCCTGAAATCTGGGTCGGAGCGTCAAAAACAGTGGTGGGATTATAGCCCCCCTGATAGCCAACTGCAAAGTTATTGCCGCTTTGGGCCTGACCGGCATAAGTGCTGTACTGATTTCCAGAACCAACAGTCGTCGTATCAATCTTATTTGAATAGGCAAACCCACCCCATGAAGCCCAGTCACCATCAGAGTGATTTTCAAAAGCTGCTGAACCGCTGTTGAAATAAGCGGTATCATAGTTGCCGCCGGTGCCATCAACCGTATAATTACCACTCCAGTAAGAATTCGTCGCCAAAGAAAGGTCATCAAAATTTGCAACACTAGCTCCGGCAACACCTGCAACTACCAAAACGATCATCAAACTCACTAAACTTTTCATCTTTCTTTCTCCAATACTAAAATTTGTTATACATTTTTTGTTTTTCGGGTTGTTGCCGCGGCGGTTGGCAGATTTAATAACCGCCGCGGCGACCCTTTTTTCATGTTCCGGTCCTACGCCGGACCGGAGTTTGGAAAT
>NBLM01000075.1 GCA_002084585.1 Planctomycetales bacterium 4572_13
GGACAGAACGATGTAATCGAAATCCCGGACCTGATCGACGCCGTCAAAAACACCGACAGCGTGACCATTGCCAACAAGACCGCCGGAATCGAATTCACCGGCAAGCTGAATCTCTCACAACGGGATCGTGATATTTTGCTGGCGGGTGGGTTGTTGGCTTACACGAAAAAAAAACTGGCAAATAGCCACAGAGGACACAGAGATCACAGATGAAAGCAGAATTGCAAAAAATAATAGCTGATTTTGTAAAAGTAGCTAAACTTGCAGAAATAAAAATTGAGCTTGAAGATATATCAATTGAATTTCTAAACTGCCCTCATACTCCACCTGTGGATATTCCCAAAGGTAAAATCGCCGTATATGCATTTTTTTACAATCAAAATTGTCTCAAAGTTGGCCAATTTGGGAAAAAAAGCAAAGCAAGATACACCTCTCAGCATTATAATCCAAACAGTTCAAAAAGCAATCTGGCAAAAAACATTTTAAAACATCAGAATATTTTATCCTTATCCGGCTTGAACAACCATAACATATCTGAATGGATTAAGACTAATACAGACAGGGTTAATATTTTGATAGATACAGATTTCGGAAAGCTTGTGATTAGTCTAATGGAAGCTTTTTTACATTGTAGATTTGATCCTGTATTTGATGGATCATCGGTTAATAACCGGTGTTAATCTGTGGCTAAAAAAGACAGAAAAGTTGTTACTGTTTTCGGGACCAGCAAGGCCGGTGAGGGGGATGCGGTGTTTGGGGTGGCCGAATCGTTGGGACGGCTGTTGACAGAGAATGGGTTTGTGATTGCCAATGGCGGGTATGGCGGGACGATGCTGGCCGGGGCGAAAGGGGCTTCGGAAGCGGGCGGATGTGTTATCGGCGTCACCTGTACCGCTTTCAAACGAGGCCAGGCCAATGAATATGTCACCGAAGAAATACCCACCAACTGTCTGTCCGAGCGATTGGCGAAGCTGATCGAACTGGGGGACGGCTATATCGTCCTGCCCGGCGGGACGGGAACATTGCTGGAGTTGGCGGATGTGTGGGAGCATAAAAATAAAGGTTTTGCCAATGCCGACAAACCGATTATACTGGTCGGAGTGTTCTGGGAGCCGCTGGCGACAATAATGGCCGAAGCCGACCCCGGCAGCATGAGCCACATTGACTGCGTAGCCACTGCCGAACAAGCCTGCTGGAGATGCTACCGTGTTCGGTTCTGGAACAGATGACGACTCTGGCAGGTGAGGAAAACCAGCTCCGCATCGAGTTGTCGGCCCTGTTTACAAAATACAAGCACACCAATCATCTGTTCAGTGTCTATTTTCTGCCGATCAAAGACGGTGCCCTGCCGCCGGAGCCGGAAGTCGTTCCTGACGAAGCCGAAAACACCGAACCCGATGAACCGCAGGAGCCGGAGTCGATCATTCCGACCAAGATACTGAAACAGATCAAAGCAAACAAAGCGCCTGACCTGAAAAAGTTCATGCAGATCGCCGAGGTGACCGGCGACATCCATCTGATCGGGCGGGCAGGTTTTTTGTCGAAAACCAACAGTAGCTATACTTTTTCGCCGGACGGCTTTGGCAGGAATATCGACAGCAAACAATTTGTGCTGCTGGGCAACAGTATGCTGGCGGCAGCGGAAAAAGAGATGGCCCGCGAACCCGGGAGAGAACGGTACAGCGTCTCCGGGCTGGTTACGGAGTACAAGGGAAAAATCTATATGCTGCTGCGGCGGGCCAATCGGACCTATACGCATGGGAACTTCACGCCGTAGGGTTTTGCCACAGAGAACACAAAGGTTCACAGAGATTAAAACCACGGCCAAGCAGAGCTTGACCGTGCCACCCGCAAAAAAAAAGAGGTTGAAATTGGCGACGAAATTTGATGACTTATTGATTCGGGCAAGCGAGATAGACAGTGATCGT
This sequence comes from Planctomycetales bacterium 4572_13, assembly GCA_002084585.1. Classification (GTDB taxonomy): domain Bacteria; phylum Planctomycetota; class Phycisphaerae; order Sedimentisphaerales; family Anaerohalosphaeraceae; genus 4572-13. The sequence continues at coordinate 1,929 of NBLM01000075.1, forward strand.
ATGCGGCGGTTGCGGACTGAGCACTCGATGGCGGAATATCTCAAAAGCAATAGTAAGTTTGCCGAGGCGGTGCGAAAGATCGTTTCTGATATTGCCCAAAACGGTGATGCCGCGGTTGCTAAATACACGGAAAAGTTTGACGCGGTACAGTTAACGGCGAATGAGTTTCGTGTATCGACGGAGGACTTAAAAACGGCCCACGAATCGTTGGATGCGGTATTGCTGAAATCGTTGCGTACTTCCATCGCCAATGTTCGCAAATATCAGTCCGAAATTTTCATCGGCAATAAAACAACGCATCCGGGCATCCGCTATACCCCGCTGAATCGTGTGGCGTGCTGCATCCCCGGCGCCAGTGCCCCCCTGCCGAGTACGGTTATTATGACGGCGGTTCCGGCACAGGTCGCGGGCGTTAAGGAGATTGTCGTCTTGAGTCCGCCGCGGTATGAAGGCAGTATTCACCCCGTGATTCTGGGGCTGTGTTATGAACTGGGCATTACCGAGGTCTATCGGCTCGGCGGCGCGCAGGCGGTTGCGGCGTTGGCATGGGGTACCGAAACCATTGCCAAGGTCGATAAGATCGTCGGCCCCGGCCACGATGTAGTGCAGCTTGCGAAAAAGGAGTGCTTCGGGCTGGTGGATATGGATTCGTTCGCCGGACCGAGCGATGTGCTGATCGTCGCCAATGACCGGGCCAATCCCGCGTGGGTGGCCGCTGACATGCTCAGCCAGGCCGAACACGATCCCGGTGCGGGCATCGTGGTGACGGACAGTGCGGACTTCGCGAAAAAGGTGCTGGCGGAACTGGAAACCCAGTGCGCCAAACTCGATCGGGCCGAAGCAACGGAAAAATGCCTGCTGGCCTACAGCGGTATTGTCGTGTGTGAGACTATGGACGCGGTAATCGATTGGGCGAACGATTTTGCCGCCGAACATTTACAGGTTCAGTGCGGCGAACAGAGTAAAGCGATCTCCAAAAAACTTATCAACGCCGGAGCGATATTCATCGGCCCCTATACACCCGTCGCCGTGGGCGATTATTACGCCGGCCCCAGCCACACCCTGCCGACACGCCAGACCAGTAAATACTTCAGCGCCGTAACCAGCAACGACTTCGTGAAATCCACCAGCATCATTGAATACACACAGCAACAACTTGCCGACGCCGCCGATGATATCGTTCGATTGGCCCTAACCGAAGGCCTCGACGCCCACGCCAAAAGCGTCCAGAAACGAGTGGAGTAGAAACCACGGATTTTCGCAGATTATTTTAGAATGTGCGGAAACGAGTTAATAAGGAGTCCGAAAATGACCCATTCACTTTGGAGTAAGATAAAAAAGGCATTTACAATCAGACAGCTTGTCTTAATTATTTTCTGTGCCGCTTTATTGGTGTGGCAACTATGGCCGGGAAGTCTGGAAGACTCCGTTTTTTTTCTTGCAATAACAGCAATCATATGGTTTCCCATTCTTTTGGCCGTCGGTGTGTATACTATATTCAAGATTTTTAGGCGGTATCGCACTAACAGAGAAGATGTCATATTATTATGCTGTCGTCTTGCCCTCAATATAACAATCATCTTTTTCACTCTTGGATTGCTACGTTTTCATGTCCCTTTGAGAATCTCATTCTGTTCATTTAAATCTTCCTTTGATTCATTTATAGAAGAGCAGCAACTTGATAATACAGATACTTTTGCGGGAGAGAAAGCAGTTCTTAATAAAAGATTCGGAATATGGACTGTTGACGAATATGCAAAGGACTCGCGAGGTGGGACCTATTTTCGTATCGACACCGGAAGCGATATGATCGACCAGCTTTCTTATGGTTTTGTCTTTAGGCCAAACCGAGAAGGCACTCCTTTTGGAAATGCTGGATATAAGTACTCATGGATTATTGGGAATTGGTATTATTTTCGTGTCTCTGACGATTGGTAAACTATGACTACACCTGAAAAACCGGAACTGTTAGCCCCTGCGGGGACGCTGGAGAAGCTTAAATGGGCTTCTGTCTATGGGGCGGATGCGGTGTATTTTGGGGCGGAGTTTGGCTCACTGCGGAGTTTCGCGGGTAATTTTACGCTGGATGATGCGCAAACGGGGCTGGATTATCTTCACGAACGCGGCAAAAAGGGGTTCGTTGCCCTGAACATCTACCCGTTCAGTAATGAATATGACAAACTGACCACACTGGCCCGACAATTGGATGAGATGGGGGCCGACGCGTTTATCGTCGCCGATATGGGCGTATTGAGCGAGTTGAAAAAGATGAATCTCAACACCGCACTGCATGTCAGCACACAGGCCAACACCACCAGCTCGCAGACGGTACTGGCCTATAAGGAATTGGGGGCCAAGCGTGTGAATCTGGCGAGAGAGCTTTCGCTCGAACAGGTTCAGGAAATCCAGAAAAATATATCCGATCAGATTGAAACAGAAGTCTTTGTTCACGGTGCGGTGTGTTTCAGTTATTCCGGCCGCTGCGCGATCAGTGATTACCTAACCGGCTTTCGGGCCAATCGCGGCGAGTGCAAACACCCCTGCCGCTGGAAGTATTCACTCGTGGAAGAACAACGGCCCGGCGAATACATGCCCGTCTTTGAGGACGAGCGGGGGTTGTATTTCTTCAACAGCAAGGAGCTGGCCCTGTTTGAATATCTGTCCGCCATGGCCGCGGCGGGTGTGAACTCGTTCAAAATCGAGGGCCGGATGAAAACCATCCACTACATTGCCTCGGTGGTATCGTTCTACCGGCAGGTCATCGACGGCAAACAATTCACCGCCGAAGAGGGGTTGAAACTGCTCAACCGAATTCCCAATCGCGGCTACTCGACCGGATTCGCCAAGGGTACCGTCAAGCCCGATGATTACTCCGTCGGCAAGAGCTTATCCGGCGCTGAATCGGTCTTTGTCGGCAATGTTATCGACAGCGATTGCGGCATCTCGACCGTCGAAGTCCGCAACAAGATTCACGCCGGAGACATGCTGGAAGTCCTCAAGCCCGATGGAAGTTTATCAACAATCACCCTGGGCGACCCGCTGACCGACTCCAAGGGCCACTATCTCGACTTTGCCAACAACAACCAGTTCATCCTCATAACCGAAGACCTGCCCGAATACACCATCCTGCGGAGAGTAAAAGAATAAGCTGGAAATGCCTTCCGTATCGCCCCGCTGGGGCTTATTCTATTTGCCATATCCTTACCGGTGGTTATCACCACCGGCTATTATATTTTGTCTCTTCGGGACAGGGGTTGTCAAGCCGAGGTAAATCCGATAGAATAACGCAAGTCATACCCTTTTAGGGACCATAAACGCTATAAATATTGTTTTACGCTTGATTAGATGTTTGTAATAGGAGTTTCAATGAAGATTTCTTTGGATTGGTTGCGGGATTATGTGGAAACGGACCTGTCGGCGGACGAAATAGGCGATATTCTCAGCAATCTGGGCTTTCCCATCGAAGACACCGAACAGGTTGGCGACGATACGATGCTGGATGTGGAAGTTACCAGTAACCGCGGCGACTGTCTGGGGCATATTGGCATCGCACGGGAACTGGCCGCGGCTACGGGCGCGGAACTGAAAATTCCCGCGATTGAGCTGGCCGAATCAGATAAAGATGTGCGATCGATGGTTCAGGTCAAAATTGATGAACCGACCCTGTGCAATCGCTACACCGCCCGCGTGATTGAGGGGATTAAGGTTGGCCCCTCGCCGGAGTGGATGCAGAAACGGTTGGAGGCCATCGGCGTTCGCAGCATCAATAATATCGTCGATGTGACGAATTTCGTGATGATGGAAACCGGCCACCCCTTACACGCATTCGAATATGACGAAATCGGCGGACAGACGATCATCGTCCGCAAGGCCGCCAACGGCGAAGAACTAATCAGCATCGACGAGACCCAATGCAAGCTGAACGATTCGATGCTGGTGATCGCCGATGAAAAGAACCCCGTCGCCATGGCAGGCGTGATGGGCGGGCTGGATTCAGAAGTGTCCGAACGAACCACGACCGTCCTGCTGGAAGCGGCCCATTTTGACCCGGTTACCATTCGCACCGCCGCCCGTAAACTTGTTTTACAATCCGAAGCATCATTCCGGTTTGAACGGCTCGTGGATACTGAAAATATCGACTGGGTGTCAGCTCGCTGCGCTCAACTAATGGCTGATGTGTCCGGAGGGACCGTCGCCAAAGGTATCGTCGATGTCTGGCCGGAAAAACGAGAGAGAGAAACCATCACCATGCGGCTGTCACGGATGAATGCCCTGCTGGGCATCGAGATTTCGCTTGATAAAGTGCTATCCATCTTTACAGCACTGGGCTTTGCGCCGGAAACGAAAAATGATGATTTAATCGCCTGTACTCCGCCAAGCTGGCGGCATGACCTGTATCGCGAGGCGGACCTGATCGAGGAGGCCGCACGATGCTATGGATACGACAACATTCCCGTCGAACCGAAGATTCATATCGAGGTGGCCGCTCCGAATCTTCGTGAGAAAACCGCCGGCAAGGTACGGTCATTCCTGAACGGGGCGGGCTTTTATGAAAGTATTAATGTCAGTTTTGTCGATACCCAAACCGCCGAGCAGTTCTGTGAGCAGATGCCCCAGCAGCATTTGTCGGTCGCGGATGTGTCACAAAAGAATCTGAACTTGTTGCGGCAAAACCTGATTGGCTCGCTGATCTCGGTGATGCAATCCAACTACAATGTCGGCAACCGACCGTGTCGATTGTTCGAACTGGCCAATACCTTTGTTTCAGATGCCAACCACAAACCGGGGCAACTGCCCAATGAACACACACGAATCGGGTTGACAATGGACGATGATTTCCGCGTGATGCGCGGCGTGGTCGAAGAACTGGTTCAATCCGTCGCCTTGGGCAGCACAATCGAATTCAAACCCGCCTCGTTCAAATGGGCGCAGATCGGCACAGAAATTCTGATCGACGGCGAGGGACTGGGCATTGCAGGATTGCTGAACCCTGAAACGGGCGCACAGTTTGACCTGGACAAGAAAATTGTTACCGCGGTAGAGCTGGACTTTGACCTGCTGTTAGAAAAAGCCGGGGCGATTCCGGCGGCCAAACCCATTCCGCGGTTTCCGGCGATTGTGCGGGATCTGTCGCTGATCATCGATGAACCCGTCCAGTGGGCGCAGATCACCTCGGTCGTGCAGGATAAGGCCCCTGCCGAGTTGGAACAGATCGACTTCGGCGGTCTGTATCGCGGCAAGCCCATCCCGAACGGTAAAAAGAGCATCACTGTCTCGCTGCGGTTCCGTGATGAGCAAGGAACACTCCGGCACGAAACCGTGGACGGATTTGAAGGTGCGATTCTGACCGGTTTGACGGATACACTCGGTGCCAAACTAAGAACGGCATAGGTCAAATGTGAGAGTTCAAGCTTTAGTTTGCTTTTTGCTTGATAGAAAACTTTCTTCTGTATCGCCCCTTCGGGGCTTACAAAAAAAACAAACCCTTTCCGGGGGTTTCACCCCCGGCTATTGTATGACGAACCTCCGGTTCTAAACAAGGAATTGCTTTTTCTTACGGGTTTGCCCTGACAACTATTATACGATGGCCTTTTCTGGGCCGAAAGGATGTTGTGATGGAATGTAAAAAAGAGTCGAATATGGATTTTTGCAATTGCAGTTATCCGGGTTGCAGCCGAAAAGGAATCTGCTGCGAGTGCCTGCAATACCACCTGAAAATGAAACAATTACCGGCCTGCTGTTTTCCGGACAAGGTCGAAAAGACTTACGATCGCAGTTTCCAAGCATTCGTCAGGGCATGGGACCTGTAAATACGCTGACTAACGGTCCATGATGTGTTTTCTGTGATTTTGCCAACAAAACAGCAGGATATTACCAAAAAAGTGTCTTTCTTCAGTATCAAAAGATGCTATCTCTTGAAATAATAACCCTAATCATTAGTTGTCTTTGATCTGAATAATTACATTTTGGAGAACTTAGGAATATGGCCAAATTAGACCCAACCACAATGCAGGACTGGCAGGTTGCCGAAGCGGCCGAAGAGAAACGGGTGGGTGATCGCCCGACAGCCAACTATATCGATGTCGCCGCCATCACACCAACCCCGTTGGGTGAGGGCAAAACAACCACTTCGGTTGGCCTGATCGACGGTCTTGGCAAACTCGGCAAGAAAGTAACCGGCGCCCTGCGTCAGCCCAGTTCCGGGCCGACCTTTAACATCAAGGGTTCTGCTGCCGGCGGCGGGTTGGCCCAGTGTATTCCGCTGGCACCCTTCTCGATTCGTTTCACCGGCGATATTGACTGCATTACCAATGCTCACAATCTGTGTATGGTCGCTTTGACCGCCCGGATGCAGCACGAACGAAATTATGACGACGAACGGCTGGCCAAAAGCAAACTCACACGGCTGGACATCGACCCCGACAAGGTGCATATGAAGTGGGTGATGGATTTCTGTGCCCAGTCGCTGCGAAATATCACCATCGGCAAAGGCGGCAAGATGGATGGCTACGAGACCGAAAGCGGTTTTGCCATTACCGTCTCCAGCGAACTGATGGCGATTTTGAGTGTCGCCCGTGATCTCAAGGATCTGCGTCAGCGGATCAGCAAGATCGTTGTTGCTCAAAGCCGCAGTGGTAAAGATGTGACGACCGCCGATCTGGAAGTGGATGGCGCTATGACCGCGTGGATGCTGGATACGATCAACCCGAGTTTAGTCCAGACGATTGAGGGTAACCCGGTCTTTATTCATGCCGGACCGTTCGCTAATATCGCCATCGGCCAAAGCTCGATCATCGCCGACCGGGTGGCCACGAAGCTGAGCGATTATCATGTTACCGAAAGCGGATTCGGCGCTGATATCGGTTTTGAAAAGTTCTGGAATCTTAAGTGCCGTATGTCCGGGATCACCCCGGATGCCGTGGTGCTTGTCGCCACCATCCGGGCACTGAAGATGCATGGCGGCGGACCTACCGTTAAACCGGGTAAGCCATTGGATGAGGCCTATATCAAAGAAAATGTCGAACTGGTGGAGAGGGGATGTGGCAATCTGATCGCTCATATCGAAACCGTTAAAAAGGCCGGTGTAACGCCTGTTGTCTGTATTAACGGCTTTCATACCGATACACAGGCCGAAATCGACTTGGTTAAAAAAATCGCTGAAGAAAACGGCGCTCTGGCAGCACACTCACAACATTGGCTCAAAGGCGGTGACGGTGCCATTGAACTGGCCGAAGCCGTAATCAAGGCCTGTGAAGCCCCCAAGGATTTCAAGTTCCTCTATGACCTGGAGGATCCGTTGACAACAAAGATTGAAAAAATCGCAACCCAGATCTATGGTGCCAGCGGCGTTGATTACAGCACAGAGGCCAAAGTCAGACTCGCTGAGTTGGAGAAAGACGATGACCTTAAGAATTTTGGGGTCTGCATGGTCAAGACGCACCTGTCATTATCCCACGACCCGGACATGAAGAATCGCCCGACAAATTTCCGGCTGCCCATCCGTGACTTTTTGGTTTATAAGGGGGCCGGTTTTATCGTACCGCTGGCCGGGGCCATCAAACTGATGCCGGGTACGGCGTCAAATCCCGCTTTCAGGCATATCGATGTGGATGTGGACAGCGGCAAAGTAACCGGACTATTTTAAGAATTGATTTTACGGAGTTTAGAATGGCTGCACAAATTATTGATGGAAAACGGGTTGCCGCAGAGATGCGAGCTGAATTAAAGGAAAAAGTCGCTGAACTAAAGACCCGAGGTGTTACGCCGGGGCTGGCTGTTGTGTTGGTCGGGGAAGACCCCGCCTCCAAGTCGTATGTAACCGCCAAAGAACGAGCTTGCGAGGAAATTGGTATTTACAGCGATGACAATCGACTGGCGGCCGATACCCAAGAAGAAGACCTGCTGGCATTGATCGACAAGCTCAATAAGGACTCGAAGATTAACGGGATTCTCGTTCAGCTTCCATTGCCGAAACATATCGACGAGGACAAAATCCTGCTGGCCATTGATCCGGCGAAAGATGGGACAAAATCCTGCTGGCCATTGATCCGGCGAAAGATGTGGATGGTTTTCACCCGGTTAATGTCGGCAAAATGGTCGTCGGACAGGATGCCTATCTGCCCTGTACGCCGCACGGCGTGATCCAACTTCTGCTGCGCAACAATGTCAAGCTCGAAGGGGCTGAAGTGGTCATCGTCGGACGCAGTAATATCGTTGGCAAGCCGTTGGCGAATATGCTGATCCAGAAGACCCCTACCGGTAACGCTACGGTTACAGTGTGTCATACGCGGACGAAGAATATGGCCGAGCATGTCAAGCGGGCGGATATTATCATCGCCGCGGCAGGATGGCCCAATACCATCACAGCCGACATGGTCAAAGACGGGGCTGTGGTAATCGATGTGGGTGTCAATCGTGTCGAAGACGCGACGAAAAAACGCGGCTATCGGCTGGCCGGTGATGTAGACTTTGAAGCGGTTAAGGAAAAGGCATCGTTGATTACGCCCGTACCCGGCGGCGTCGGCCCGATGACCATCACCATGCTACTGTATAACACCGTACAATCCGCTGAAAAAACGCTTCAATAAATCATCACGCAATCAACGACAAAAAAGCCCTTGCCGCACCTAAAGCGACAGGGGCTTTTTTTCTGCATGGCCCAGCTATCGACATCTTCAATGAACTCTTTTTCTTGATTGGCACTGAGGGTTTCAGGTGGGTGCCTTTATCGATTATGAAAAGGCCACCAACTGGCCCAACAGCGACGGTGGCCTGGGGGAATTATTTGAATAAACCAGCGTGCCAGGAAGCACGACAAGAGTGCTGATTTCCCCAAAACAATCAGGATTCGCAGGTTCGTACCCCACCTCCGCCTGTATTTCAAAGACGCCCAATTCCATACTCTTTTCGCATTGTCCGATAATCCTCACAGGGGACCCCCTAAAAGGCCTTTTTTGCCCATCCCCGACACATCTTCTTTTTTCGAGCTATCCCTTTACTTGACTTGAGGTTAAAAATATTGTATAATGCCGAAATAGGATTGTATCTAATCGATAAACCAGTTATCCTTGTGGGGAGACAAACTGGGCTGCTATAGCATCCGGTGGAGAAAATAATGTTTTTGAAGATCATTGGAAAATCGTTCGGCAAAAGAATGCAATCTATGGAGGCCAAATAAATGCGTAAAAAAGTAATCACAGGCAAAATAATATTCTTTAGTTTTTTCGCGGTCCTTATTCTGGCGGCAGCTATTCCTGCGGTCGCCGCAAAAGTACCTGCATCCAAAACCACCGAACAGGAAATTCTTGAAGAAAAGAAAGACTCCGAGCAAACGGTTACCGTGGATGAATCGGTCCCTGAACCTTTGGATGTTGCGGTCGAAAATCTTCCCGAAGACACCACACCCCGCTTTACACTCAGTGAGGTTGCATTTAACGGAAACATCCTGTTTACAGATGAACAGCTTCTGGATGACATTCCCGATGTCTTTAACGCATCGCATGAAGCGTTCGTTGAATCGGACTTCCTTTATGATCTGCGTCCCATCAAGGCGATGGTCGCTGAACCCGGCATCGCACAGGATGTGTCTGCTCGAAGCATTCAGGGACTTACGCAATACATTCTTTCAATCTATCAACGCAAACACTATGCGGGCATCTATGTGTATGTCCCCGGCGAGGCGTTTGAAGCAGACGGTGATCTGGCACAGGGGATTTTGCCCATCCGGATTCTTGAAGCACCCGTGAGCGATCTTTCGTCCGCCTATTACGATGTGAATAATGTTCCTGCCGAACCCAACGATTACTACCTGAGAGTTACGGCTCTGATGGGTTGGTCACCTGTCCAGGAAGGCGAGGTCATCAACCGCAAAAAACTGGACGACTATATCAACCGGCTGAACCTGAACCCTGACCGGTATGTCGCCGCCGTTGTCTCAAGAGGCACCGAACCCAATAGCTTGGCGGTCAACTACAATGTCTATGAAGCCAATCCTTGGCATTTCTTTGTGCAAATTGACAACTCCGGGAGTGAGGATATTCAATGGCGGCCCCGGTTTGGCATCATTAACACGAATTTGCTTGGATACGATGACACCTTCACAGCCATCTATCAGACGACACCTGATAAAACATTTCTGGATGAATACGCTATCTATGGCAGTTATGACTTCCCCATCTTGGGACCTAAGCTGCGATTAAACCTTTATGCGGGCTATAATGAATTCGATATTGCCGATCCGGATATTAATTTCCTTGGAGCGGGTACTTTTACGGGCGGCATCTTGCGGTATAACACGCTTCAGTTTGACGACTGGTTTGTTGATGTCACCGGTACACTGGGCTATGAGAGAAGTAAGATCCGGCCGGATCTCGGTCTTCCCGGTCTTGACAGCGATATCCATATGACCCTGTGGGGTCTGGGGACGGAACTCTATAAGACAACTGACCTGAAAGACTCATTCTTTTCTTTTAATATGGTGGGTCTGCTGGACAGCTCGGATGAAGCGAAAATGAACGGTGCTCGATATGGCGCCACTGATGATTTTCATATTTACTATCTGAATGGTCGCCACAGCATCTATCTGGATACCGATAAGATCCAGCGGCTGTCCGCGAGCGCTCGGTTTACGACATCAGACGACCGGTTGGTGCCAGCGAAGATGACCTCGTTCGGTGGGATGTACACCATTCGTGGATATGATGAGTATGAAATTGTCGCCGACGGCGGCCTGATCAGTTCGCTACAGTATGAGTACGACCTCGCGAGAAAAGAGCAGGTTGAGCTGTTTGGCCAGGAAGATAGCGAACAGGTACAGAAGCCGTTTATTAAGAAACTGGCTCCGCTGCTCTTTCTGGATTACGGCCAGGCCCGCATTAAGGATGCCACAGCGGCCGAGGACACTGACCAGGAATTGGCATCCTGGGGCGGCGGTATTATTCTTGAATTGGGAGATAACTTTACGGGAACCGTCTATTACGGATACCCGTTAATCGCAACAGATGATACGCGTTCCGGTAAAGGCCGGGTGCATACAGGGCTTTTACTAAGGTGGTAAGAGCCACTATAGAGAACCATTAAAAACTTTATATTCGAGGGGTATTAAAATGAGAACTTTTGCACACAATCCGTTCGTACGCATTACGCACAAATCACTCGCCTATTTGCTGGTGTTCTGCATCGTGAACATGCCTGTTTGGGCTATTAGCAGTGGAGATGTTACCGGTACTCCAACAAATGCGACCGTCAGCATTACTGATAATGTCCTAACGGATATCGTTCTGTCTGACAGCCGAGCCATTATTGACTGGAACAATATGAACACCGTTGCCGGTGAGAATCTCAATTATTCATACGGAAGCGGCTCCTTTGCTGTCCTGAACCGTGTCGCGTCTGCGGTTGATTTCAACGGCAATCTTAACGCCTTGGGCGGACATATCTTTATTGTCAGTCCGCAAGGCGTGATCATCGGGCCCAATGCGTCCATCACAGCTTCAGCGTTTACTGCTTCAGGCTTAAATATCTCTAACGGGGATTTCCTGAATGGCATTCACAAATTCGAACCGTTTGAGGGCGGCGTTATCGGTAGGATTGAAAACTATGCGACTATCGACGGTGTGACCGATCAGGTCAACCTTCTTGGTTTGACGGTTCTCAACGAGGGGACAATTTCACTTCCTGAAGGCGGCATCGTCGTCATGGCAGCAGGTGAAAGCATCTATCTTGGAGAACCCGATGGTAAAGTCATTGTTGAAATGACTGACATCGAGGGCGGCCGTGTTACAAATACCGGTGAAATCAATGCACCCGAAGGTAAGGTCGTTCTGGCCGCAGGCGATATCTACTCGATCCCCATCCATCCGCAGCTTAGGGTTGCAGAAGTCGATGGAGACGGAGACCCCATCCTTGATGACGGAGACCCGATCTATCTCGTCAATAAACAACCTGTACGAGTCGAAACAGGGTTTGGCACGGTCGAACAAAGCGGCACAATACACGCTGACGGCATTGACAGTGACGGTGGCAGCGTGATTCTGACTGCCGGTGATGAAGTATATCTGCGTTCAGGCAGTTTGACAACCGCCAACGGCGGCATTACTACAGATGGCAGTATCAGTGCCAACGGCGGCGAAGTGATTGCATACGCCTATGACTTTGGGACCAAGGCAGCAACGACTCATTTTGAAGACGGTGCGCTGATTGAAGTCAAGGGCGGCGGTTATGACGAATCATTGATGCTGGACGACATCCTGCAGGTCGACCGCGGAACCACTTTTGATGGTGGACTTGCGGACATTAGCGGTAATCACATCTTCTTTGACGGCAGCGTATGATGGCGGAACGGTTCAAATTGATCCGGTTACATTGGCCATTGTCGATGGAGACATTCCGAATGATGGCGCCGCAATGGATACTTTCTATGAAGAACAGATCGAATACTACTCAAATCTAGGTGTCAATCTTGATCTGGCCGCAGACGAACTGATTACTGTCGAATACATGGCTGATGGTGAAATCACCGGCGGCGCTGGTGACATTCTACTTCGTAATGTTTTCGACACCGGCGGCATCCATTTCCTGGCCAATAGCCGTGGAGACCGAACAACACTGCACACCACCGCTTCTGGTGGAGTAGGATTTGGCGGAAATCTGTTTTTAATCGGCGGTGGTGGTGGTATTACAACCGGCGATCTGATAACCGATGTACGATCTAATGACAAGGTCAGCAATCCGGGGAGAATCCGCCTGCTGACAACCAACGGCGGCGATATGGAAGTCGGATCCATGGTGGCTGAACGCGGAAATATCACCGAGATCAGTGCTATTTCCAGCGGCAATCTCACCGTCAAAGGAAATATTCTCTCTGACAACCGAATCGTCGACAAAGACGACAAGATCATCGGATTTTCTCGCATCTGCCTTGTCGCGATGGAAAACATCTATGTAGATGCTGAAGGCGGTACTATTGAGGTGGACGCCCACGGCAAATTCGCTTCGCTGGGCGAAATCGTTATTTGTGCCGGTGAAAATATCACGATTGAAAATCTGGGCAGGGATGGTATCAGCGCAACGGCTCAGACCTCTCAAAACTCCCCGATTACAACATCCCTTGTAGATGTTGTCATTAGCGCCGGCGGAAATCAGGACACCCCCGCGACGATCATGATCAACGGGACAACCTACGATTCGACTTCGGACACTTTGAATCTTCCTGTTTATCTGGAAGCCAAGGCCTCCGGAGTGGGCGGTTCGCTTAAGGTGGATTCGAGTAATAACAATACACAAACTTCTGAAAATACATGGTATCAGGAACAAATTGAAGATGGTGACTATGATCTGAAGGTTTCATTAGTTATTACTGATGATCAGTCTATACCGCTTGGCGATGAAAACAGCCCATGCTTCAGATGCCCGGTCCCGGAAGGTTTGCCGCCGGTACCCCATATTTTCTGGATACTGGACGACATCGTCAATGTCAACGACAAAACCGGAGCCAATGCTATTTCTGCTAAAAATGACATGTTGGTTAATGACGATAACGGAAGTCCGTTGGCCGATGGGATTGTTTCAGAATACACAACCGCAAACGGCGGGACGCTCGTTCCGGTAACAGACGGAGATGGTATCATCATCGGTTTTGACTATACACCGCCTTCAGATGCTACCTATGTTGTTGATGCAGGCGATCCTACGATTGCCTATTATACCGACTCGTTCACCTACAAAGCCGAAGATGCAGACGGCTATGAATCGCTTAACTATGCAACCGTAACGATCAAAGTGAAAAACAATATCCCCGTCGCACAACCCGACGAATATGCAGAGGGTCACAATGTCCTTCTGGATGTTGACGGCAGTCCGCTGGCCGATGTTATAACAGGCGTTGTTCCTGCTGACAATGGCGACTATGACCTTGATAATGAAGACAGCTTGTCCGCTTCTCTGGTGGACGATGCCGCCTTCGGTACGGTCGTACTGAATGCCGACGGCACCTTTACCTATACGCCGGACGCGGGCAATGACACCGGAGTCGACAGCTTTACTTATAATGTGTCTGACGGCTTCAATGAATCGAATACAACAACTGTGACAATCGACCTGACCAACACAGACCCGGTCGCGCAGAATGATGACTACAGCAGCAGTCACAACATCGAACTGGATGTTACCGGCGACCCGATTGCCGATGTTATCACAGGTGTGGTTCCCGAATTCAATGGCGACTATGATCCGGATAATGTCGATGGGGCAGTCTTTGAAGATACGCTGGCCGCAACACTGGTCGACGATGTTGATTTTGGTACACTGGTCTTTAATGCAGACGGTACATTCACCTATACGCCGGATGCAGGCAATACCAGCGGAGCCGACAGCTTTACCTACACCGTCTCCGATGAGTATGGCGGAACATCCAACACCGCCACCGTGGCCATTAC
>NBLM01000076.1 GCA_002084585.1 Planctomycetales bacterium 4572_13
CCTGTCTTATCGTTAATTTCAATAAAGACATCGACAGGTCGATATGTTTTTGTTGATAAACCATTAAAATCAGTCGCCTAAAAAGTGCGAAAGTTTACTCATTGCATGTAGGGATAATTACGCTAAGGATAGTCATTATATGTCTCCTGATTTCATTGTGTTTACTCCTGTCTTAACTGGTTCCAAGCAACTATGTTTCGTACAGGCCGTAGCACCACTTTCATCCAGGTTTTTTGCAATATACCGCCCAAGTTCAGTGCTGTTTAGTTCGTCTGTCATGACCCACCTGAATTTTCTTCGCCAACTACATACGGGAATGAGTGAACAAATACATTTTGTCAAAAGTTCTTTTGTCATATACTGGCCCCCCCCCCACTTAATCTTTTATATCCTTGCTCAGCTACGCCGCCATCGTATTCTAAGAAAGCGGCCCGGAACATTCATCGTAAGCGGGCACGAGCTTTTTGGAGTTAATCCCAACAATCCTTGTTGTTTTTGGAGAAAATGACTTCCTGGAAGACAACCCAATTATTTCTCTGGCTTCGTCGGGCGTTGCAATACCCCGTTCCATGCACTCGGTAACCCTAACCATTCGCTCAATCAAAGAGGCATTGGTTGCAAGTTTTGTGCGATTCGAATCATACCAGAGGTTATCTTCCAGGCCCACTCGAATATGCCCGCCCATGGCAATGGCCAGGCAGTTTGTTTGAAATTGGAATCTTCCGATTCCAGCTGCCGACCATGTTATGCCTTCAGGCAGTGCCTGAACTATTTGGGCGAGATTCTGTGGTGTTGCGGCCAAAGTACCAAGCGACCCCAAGAGAATGTTGCAGTAAAACGGTTTCCTGAGAATGTTGCGTTGGATCAAAAACTTAGCATAATCGACCATCCCAAAATCAAAAATTTCCCATTCGGGAACAATATCCAATTCATTCATCCGGTTAGCCAGTCCCTGAATCACCTGTGGTTTATTGACCGATGCCTGCGTGGGGAAGTTCAGTGAGCCCAGTGTCAAAGATCCCATATCCGGTCGAACATTTCCGCCGGGGTCCAAAACTTCGCAACGCTTTTCTAACTCAGGACAGATGCGACCGCTGGCCGACCCTGAAATAATTATATCAGGACACTCCGCCCGGATTCCGAGAAACAATTCACGGTAAATCTCTCTTTGATAAGCGGGTCTTTGGTTTTCATCACGAGCGTGTATATGGACAATGCTCGCTCCGGCATTGCGGCAACATTTAACTTCTTCGATGATCTCATTAACCGTACACGGAATATGCGGATTATCCTTTTGTGTCGAAATCATTCCCGTGATAGCAGCATTGATGATCAATTTTTCCATTTTCAAATCCCCTCGATATTCTCTTTTGTAATTCTCGCCGGAACACCTGTCACCTGAACCTGCTCCGGCACATCTTTCACCACAACTGCCCCGGCCCCCACAACGCTTTGCTTACCGACAACACAGTTATTTCGAATGATGGACCCCATACCAAGATAAACCCTTTTACCAATCCGGCTGTTGCCTCCAAGATTGACCCCCGGACCCACTGATACAAAATCACCAATCTGAGCATGATGTCCGATCAAGGAACCCCGATTCACCAACACATGTTTTCCTATTTGAGCCCCGGCAGCGATAATAACTCCAGCGCTGATAATAGATCCCGGCGCGATACAGCAGCGAGTCGAGACACGGGCTGAAGGATGAATCAAAGTCGCAAATGTAAATCGCATTGTTTCTGCCTGCGCCACGAAACTATTCCGAAATGTCGTTCCCAAAGCACAGATCACACTGCACCGACCAACCCAATCAGCAATGTCGTCAATCCAGAAAATCGGTTTCTCGAAAAGTTGGTCCTGACAGCGCTGCCGATTCTGATTTTCAACGAACCCAACGACTTCAAACCCACATTCCTGTGCGATATCGGCAATATCTTCCGCAAATGCTCCAGCCCCTAAAATGAGCAACTTACTGTCTTTTTGTTCTTCCATTGTTTCGAAATCCCTATGTGGGCAACATCCCATCTCTGACATTCTTTAATAAAACTCCATCCCAGGACTTTCGTTCCACCAAAAGTCGACGGAGTACATTAACCAGACTCAACTCGCCCATCACGAAATCTTGCGCTCTTTCAGCGATCATTTGTCGCTGCCGTTCATGCTCAAGATAATACGCCACTGCCTCTGGGAAATCCTCCAAACGCCTCTGAATTAAATGATCGTTTAAGAATGGCATCGGGTCTCCCATCCAGTTAGTAATCACCAAAGCACCGCAGGGCATTGCCGCCACCAACCGCATGATCGGC
Organism: Planctomycetales bacterium 4572_13; assembly: GCA_002084585.1. Lineage (GTDB taxonomy): Bacteria > Planctomycetota > Phycisphaerae > Sedimentisphaerales > Anaerohalosphaeraceae > 4572-13. The sequence goes on from NBLM01000076.1 coordinate 2,313, forward strand.
AATTCCCAACCCAGCCGGTCAAGGTCTAGAACGATCTTGGAGCGATTTAACAGGTCTGTTCTTTCCCGACCATAATAACCTTGGGCAACAAAAATATCAATTCCTTTTTCAGACAATTGATTCCGAACCTCCTGGAACTGTCTTTTTCGCGGGCCTTCGAGTCCACCGATAAAAAGAACATCGATATCGCGCGGGCGGTCCAGCGGCTGCCCCCACTCCGGATGCCATCCTGTCGGGGCATAAAAAGAGGCAATCTTTTTCTCCCTTAAAAATTCCACGCGCGGGGGTGTGCTGGCGATGACATAATCACACCAACCCGAACCGCAACGGTGCATCGCCTCGATGCCTTCCCGCATGGTCTTGAAAATATCTCTGGATGACACATCGCTATACGCCTGCTGCTGAACAGGCGACAAACTTTTTCGGAGTTGACGACACAGAAACTTCCTGTATAGATCCCTTAAAATATGCCGATTGGGAACCAATCGTTTTGTCAGCCGGTTCCAGAAAAGAGAGAGTTGTTCGAAATCACACTTCCATATTTTCTTCCCAATGCCCAGACTCTTTTCGCTGAGTCCGGGCATGGGAAACGGTTCAAACTGCCACAGAAACACATCCGGCCTTTCCTGCTGGCAGCGTAACAATAGCTTTTCATAGCCGCTGAACCAATTACTGCATCCGATCAGTAAAAGGATATCTGTCGTCAAAGCCCGCTGATCGCCATCGGCGCACAGTAGAACCTCAAAACCAAGCTGATGCAGTGAATCGGCAAACATTTTCTGCAATCCCAAGCGATCAGGATAGCCCGAGGTACACAGACCAATCCGCTGCGTTTTCTTGAAATCAGAAAAAATCATATCTATGTTGCCCGTAATAAAATTCAGCGATCATACAATAACAAAAACCTGCCAAAAAATATATTATTCCTCTGGTTCATCAAACTCATCGCCTTTGAAGGTCGAGCCGAGATAGCTTTTTTTGACCAGTTCGTTCTGGATGATATCCCTGGGGGCGCCTTCGGCGATGACTTTTCCGTGATCCATAATATAGGCCTTGTCGGCGACCTCGAGCGTGCGTTCGACATTATGGTCGGTAATCAGGATGCTCACGCCGGAAGCGACGAGTTGGCGGATTTCCGCTTGCAGTTCCTCAACGGCGATCGGATCCACGCCGGAAAACGGCTCATCCAGCAAAATCAGCGACGGATTCGTTACCATCGCGCGGGCGATCTCCAGTTTCCGCCGTTCGCCGCCGGACAGAAACCGGGCCTGGCTGTGAACCACCTCGCCCAGCCCGAATCGTTCGACGAGGTCATCGGCCCGTTGTTTGCGTTCGCCGCGGCTGATCGCCATCGTCTCCAGAATCGCCAGCAGATTATCTTTAACGCTGAGCCGCTGAAAAACACTGGGCTCCTGCGACAAATAGCCCATCCCCAACCGGGCGCGTTTGTACATTGGGTGCTTGGTGATATCGTGGCCCTCAAACTGAACGATACCGCTTTCGGGAACAATCATCCCGATACACATGCGAAAGGTCGTGGTCTTGCCCGCGCCGTTGCGGCCCAACAGCCCGACGATGGACCGCTGGCCCACCGTGATATTGACCTCATTGACGACCGTCCGTCCGGAGTATTTTTTGACCAGTCCATGCGTTTCTAAAAGCGTCATATCAACCAAAGTAACTCTCCTGTGCCATTAAATCGTTTGCCGAAATCCTTGAAAACGGCGGTATTATACCAGCTTTTTGGGGTGATGCCAAAGGTGTTTTTGTGTGTCTGTACAAGGATTATCCTCTCAAAACAGGAGTTTTTGCCCGTTTAACCTTATTTTCAGTAAAAAACATATATTTGATACTATTTGCAGAATTGCCCGCTTTTCATTGAGTTTTGCCGGGTGATTCGATACAATAGCCGCCCATAAGGCGGTGCTTCATACAGAAGCAACCTACGACAAAGAAGAGGAAAGGACGACCCATGAGACGATTGAGCCGGAATGTTTTTTTCAAAGTGTTGGCAGTCTGTCTGTTTGCGATAACGACTTCTGTATCTGTCGCGGAAACGGAGACAGATTACATGGCGATTTTGATGCAAGGGAAAAAGATCGGCCATGCGGTCCATACTCGTGCGGTCAAAGACGGCAAAGTTACCACGACGGATCAGATTGCTATGACCTTGGGCCGCGGCGGACAAGCCGTAACGATAACATCGCAGGAAACGCATATCGAAACGCCGGATGGAAAACCACTGGGCTTTGAGATGACCCTGACGACCAGCGGTACCGAACAGAAAACCGTCGGAACCGTTGCCAATGGCAAAGTAACAACAACCCGTCAGGTCATGGGACAGCCGCAGGAAAGAACCATCGATTGGCCCCAGGGCGCACTGCTCAACGAAGGACTGCGGTTGCTCCAGGAAAAGCAAGGCCTCAAAGCCGGTACTTCCTACACAGCCAGCGTTTTCCGCCCGGACATGATGATGGCCCTCCCGGCCCAAGTGCAGGTTGGCGAAATGAAAGAAATCGACCTGTTCGGCCGCCCGTTGAATCTGACCGAAGTCATCACAACCCTGTCCATCCAGGGCCAGCCGATCACGATGACCGGGTATGTGGACAAAGAGTTCAAGGCATTAAAGACGCTGGTTCCGATGATGGGGATGCAGATGGAGATGGTGGCCTGCGACAAGAGCTTTGCCTTGAGCGATGTTGATAGTGTGGATTTTCTCGAAAAACTCAGTATCGCCAGCCCGGTCAAGCTGATGAATCTGCATACGATTGAATCGGTCAGCTATACGCTGAAACCGACAACGGACAAAAAACTCCAATTGCCCGTTTCACCCTGCCAACGAGTCGAGCAGTCCGAAACAGAGATTATCGTAACGGTAACTCGGCTCAAACCCGCTAAAGACATCCCCCTCCCTTATAAAGGCGATGATCCCAATGCCCTGGATGCACTGAAACCAACCGACTACCTGCAAGCGGACAACGAAAAGGTTATTGATCTGGCAAAAACAGCGGTTAAGGAAGCGCCGGACACGGCCGCCGCGGCAAGTCAGATTGAGGCCTTTGTCGATGGTTATATCACCCAAAAAGATCTGTCCGTAGGATATGCCTCGGCGGCGGAAGTGGCCGAAACCCGACAGGGAGATTGTTCCGAACACGCGGTATTGGCCGCGGCGATGTGCCGGGCCGTCGGCATTCCCGCACGGATCGTCTGCGGCGTGGTTTATGCCGATTCGTTTTTGTCCAAACAGAGCATCTTTGGCGGACATATGTGGGTCGAGGTCTATATCGGCGATACCTGGGTCGGCCTGGATGCCACCCGATCCGAACAGGGCGGATTCGGCCTCGGGCATATCGCCCTGGCCCGCGGCAATGGAGAACCCACCGACTTTTTCGGACTGGTGAATACGCTGGGCTGTTTTGAAATCGAAAAGATCACACTGATTGAGAAAAAAGAAACCCCGGAAACAGAAACTGAAACGCAAAACGGAGAATAGAAATATGGCTAAGTGTTCATGCGAAAATCACGATCAGCATTTGTGCAAACTCTATGGCGAAGGGGCCGCTAAGGACAGCCCCGATCAGTACGCTCATTTGGTCCGCGACCCACAGTTTGTCTGCAAAAGCTGCGGCCGTGTAGCGGCCAAAAAAGAAAACCTCTGCGCCCCAACCCCCCTCGGTGTCTGGGAAGACTAACATTTTGTCTGAATGCAGAGGGTTTGTAAGAGTTCAAGCTTTAGCTTGTTTTCGACTCACGACACACTAAGGTGTGAACTCTTACCTACGATCTCCCACCACCCATCCTCAGGAGCAAGGAACATCTTTATCAAAAAAATGGATAACTGATAACTAGGATAACTTAGGGACAGGCACCTACCAGAGAGTGCCTGTCCGACAATAATAGTAATATCATCCAAATCGCTTCGCTGCCTCATCCGCCAGTCCCTGATAGACGATGGGTGAGACCATTTGTCGGGAGACCGCCCACTTAAACATCCGTTTGATCCGTCCGATGCGATGGTTGATGAGCGTTCTGGACCAATCCCGATCATGGATCATCCGGTCCCGCACTTCGATCAGCCGCAGGGGTCCAAACTCATTGACACCCTGATTGGCAAACAATTCGGTTAGCGGTTTGAGGCTGTAACCAATCTCCTGGGCTTCTTTTGTCGTCTTACCGTCGGCATCCAGATAATACTGCTTGCAGAAGTGAAGGTATGCCGCGGCGAGTGAAGCAAGGGTCTCGGCTTGTCCCAGTGGTGTATCCGTAGCGGTTGCATAGATTTGCTCTTGGTACAGATTTTTCGCCACTTCAGCTGCGACATAGAGGTCGGTCGTGGCGTACTTGGCCCCCACCGGTTTGAGCGGCCGTGCTTCGGGTTTGTCATCTCCGGGCAGTTGGGCTTTCCACCAGTAGCGTCCATTGCGTTGGTAGAAGAATCCGGGCAGGTCTGACGGTGTTTGTTTGTGTCGTTTCTTAGCCATTTTTGTCTTTCCTTGTAACTAAATAGTCGATTTCCTTTAAAACCGGCGGTTCTATAAGTTACAATGGCTTTTGACCCTGTAAAGTGGTCCTAAAAAAATCCTTGTAAAGCGTTGCCTTACAAGGATTTAGAAAACTGGGCGATGGGGGATTCGAACCCACGACCCGCTGATTAAGAGTCAGCTGCTCTACCAACTGAGCTAATCGCCC
>NBLM01000017.1 GCA_002084585.1 Planctomycetales bacterium 4572_13
CCATAAACTTTCCTTGTTTGTAGCGTCGATAGCATGTAATGCAAACCAGAACACACACAACTATCCACAGTATCAAACGCATCGGTTATCCTTGTTTTTCAGACACAACAGGCACTGGGAACGCGACCATCTCGGTCGCATTATTTTATTGCAGGCATTGCGCCTGCGTTCCCAAACAGAATTTATAGCTCAGCGTCTTGTATAGCAATTTGTCCGCCAGAAAATCGCAACTCCACAGATTCTCTCGCGGACACAATTCCACAATATCAAACCCGGTCAGGTTCCTTGCCTTACAGACCGCCTTAATCAACGCCGCAACATCATACCAGCCAAGCCCCCCCGGTTCCGGCGTGCCGGTCGCGGGCATGATCGACGGATCGAACACATCCAGATCGATGCTCAGGTACACATTTTCGCCCAGCAGCGAAACCACCCGCTCAATCCACTCGCCTTTTGGACTATTACAGATGTCATGTGCAAAGAAAACCCGTTCGATATCCATATTCTTTTTCTCGCAGGTATCCATGCTGCGAACACCCACCTGAACAATCGGAGCGAACTCTTTCGCCCGTGCCATCACACAAGCGTGGTTATACCGTGAACCGTTATATTCATCCCGCAGGTCGGCATGAGCATCAAGCTGCAAAATCGTCAGGTCATCGTACTTTGCGGCCATCGCTTCAAACGCCCCGATACTGACGGAGTGTTCGCCGCCGATGATAACGGGGAATTTATTCTTATCCAGCAATGCAGTCATTCGCTGACGAACAACGGCGGCAATCTCCTCCGGCGTATCAACTCCATCAACGGATGATTCAGTAAAAATCCCCCTACGAAAAACCTCACTGTCGGTCTCGATGTCGTAAAACTCAAGATTACACGAAGCGACAAGAATCGCCCCCGGCCCCTTATCTGCCCCTTTAATCCAAGTGCTGGACCCATCATACAGAACCGGCAGAATCGAAATCACCGCCGTATCAGGATTGGTGTACTCCGGTTCAAAATCCCCAAATTGTTTTTGTTTATTAGGCATTTTATAAGGCAGTAGCCAGAAGGCAGTGGGCAGTAGTATTTACCTTTTTGACAATTCTATTTTTCTTATTAGGGCAGATAGCATTTTTGCGATCTCCACAGATATCCTGCCAAGACGAACATAATCCTTCTGCGGAATAAAACTTAAATTCATTGCAATTTCCAACTGGGTTTGCAATTCATACACCGATCCGCTGGAAATTCTCAAAAAACGCACATAATCCTTCGTTGAATTCCTACCATACCCTTCCGCGATATTACTCGGAATGGATACCGCACTCCGCTGTGTTTGGCTCGTTAGGCCGTATCGTTCCGAATCAGGATACTTTTTGGTATCGCATAAACCTCAGTAACCAAAGCCATCCTAATCTACTGCCTACTGACCACTGACTACTGCCTGATTCTGTTTTTAATCAAATAGGAATACCGCCAGCGATACCGTCGTTGTCCACAAGCCCTTTTGACCACGGGCAGTCTGGGTCATATTAGTCGTTTTAACAAACAGTCCGCTGGATTTATACGCCTGCTCTTTTTCCGACCAAGCCAGGTCCGGATCCAGATCAATCCCCAGCGTCGTCCCCAGCATTCCAGCCGCCAGATCTTCGGCCATATCTTCGGCCTCAACCTTATTCATCCCATGCTCATGAACCTCGCTCAAATACCCCCAATTTTTTTTGTCTTTCGGAACGGCCACCCCAACCGAAGACGCAGCCAAGCGGCCGTGCTCATCTGTATCGCAACGGGCCAACACACAAAAACAGATCGCTCCGGGCTGCAAAGATTTAATGCCTTCATTTCGACTGACAATCTTACAATACGGCGGCAAAATGGACGACACCTGTACCAGGTTCTGCTGGGCCACACCGGCGGCGCGAAGTGCATCCTCAAAAGATTTAAGCTTGAATTTATGCCGTCCAACACCTTTGGTTAAAAACATCCGTTTTGGAACCAAACCATTGATCATTCTTCTACTTCTCCTATTGCAGCAATCACTAACACGCGTAAATACATTTTTACCAACAAAGATTGCCGGATTATAGCCACTCACGGCGGCAGCACAAACAAAAAAAGTAACCGTTCACAGCAGAGAACGGTGTCCGTAAGAGCAGTAGTCGCGACCCAAACACCCCGCAGCGCGGCTGAAAGAGGGGTTGTCACGAACCCATAAGGACTGTTACGCTCCGTAAGAGTCCTTTTCCGGCCCGTAATAGTACTTTTCTAGCCGGGAAGAGTACTCGCGCAGCTTGCAGAGTACTCATAAGCACTGTTATAACAAATAGTTATCCGTGAAACAGCGGATTAAAGGCAAGCCCCACCGGTTGGACAGACGGGATCACACCCATCGTCCCCGGTCGCCGTTGCTTTGCTGTGAACGGGAACGAAAAAAATAACCCTGTAAATCGGAGGCCCTTATCCCGTTTATCTTTTTCCTTGCGAATTTCGGATAAACTCCTAAAATAGATCCGAAACAAGACCTTATTTCAGGAGTTTTTCATATAAGCAAGCAAAACAAATTTCGTTTCAGACCGTTTGTGTCGCTTCTAACCGCTTTTTCTTTCATTGTCATCGTCATGACAGGCGCTATTCTGTATATCACCCCCCCAGGCCGCGTTGCCAACTGGACAAACTGGACGATCTGGGGGCTGAGTAAGCATCAATGGGGTGCGGTGCATATTTGCTTTGGTGTCGTGTTCCTGATCGCTTCGGTACTACATATCTGGCTGAACTTTAGGCCGCTGATGAGTTATTTTGTCCGTAAAACAAAGGATGCCTCAAAACTTCGGACAGAATGGATTTTGGCCCTCGCCGTCTGCGGCCTTGTATTCTGGGGCGTACTAAAACCTTTTGCACCGTTCAGCTCATTGCTGGATTTAAACGACCACATAAAAAACAGTTGGGAAAAGCCGCAACAGCAACCGCCGATTCCGCACGCCGAAACCCTGACTATCGCCGAACTGGCGAAAAAATCTGATATTGAATTGGACACGATCATCCAGAATCTCAAAGCCGCCGGGATCGAAACAAACCCTTCGGACATCTTCGGCACCATCGCCGAACAGCAAAATCTTTCGCCAAACGAACTGTTTGAGATTGCCACAGGCCGACAAACCAAACCAGCCGCCAGTGGACGCAGCAAAGGCGGAGGAGGAGGTGGAAGCAGTTACGGACAGAAAACCCTGAAACAGGCATGTGGGGAAACCGGCATTGAACCGGAAAAAGCCGTCGAAGCATTAAAGGCCGCTGGCTTCGAAGCGACAGCGGATATGCGTATTCGTGAAATAGCCGATCAGAACACTATGCGCCCCGGTCAGATTCGGCAAATACTTGAAAATCTATAGACACTCGTAAAGGAACAGAAAAATGGCTTGGAATGTCCGCATGGTCAGCACCTATCCGCCCCGCCGCTGCGGGATCGGAACATTTTGCAGGGATTTGTCAAATGCGCTGTCGCAATTCACCGGCGAGATCGGACACATTCGCATCGCCGCAATCGATAACAATCACGGTCCGTACAATATCCCGGTTGACCTGGTGATCGATCAGCACAACCCAAAGTCCTGGCAGCAGATCTCAAAAGAGATCATCGCCCGCAGCAAAGAAAGCAATAACCCCACCGCGGTCGTCCTTCAACACGAATTCGGGTTGGATGTGGATGAACAGGGTCGGGGCGACGGCTTTGGCCGCAACTTTGTGAATATGGCCAAGGCCTGCACAGAAAACGGGCTGACATGCTTGGTCTATCTGCACACCGTCCTCGAAAACCCCACTAAAGAGCAGCGACAGACGATTGTCGATCTGGCCGAGTACTCCAGCGGCCTCATTGTAACAACTGAAAGTGCCATCGATATTCTTGAATCGGAAAAATACGGCATCAGTCATTTCAAGCTCAAGCACATTGATCACGGCGTGCGGATGCACCATCCCACCCAGTTTGACCGGTTTACAATCAAGTCAGAATTAGGGATCAACGATGTGTTTCTGGCCACGACATTGGGCTTGCTCAGCCCCGGCAAAGGCGTCCAGCACAGTATCCGGGCCTATGGGCGATTTGTCCACGAATCCTGCACACCCGCCCAGCGGCAGCACATCGTCTATCTCATCGGCGGGCAATGCCATCCGGAGTTCGTCAAAGCCGACGGCGGCAAATACTATCGCGAATTCATGGCCGAGATCGACAGCGCCCTTGAAGAGTCAGATCTGAAATACTGCAAAGCTAAGGTGATTGACGGCATTGACTGGTTTGAAAATGACATCGTCTTCCTGGATATGTTTCTCGACGAAAGCACCCTCCTGAAATTTTACGGCGCCAGCAATGTCATGATTCTGCCGTATCTGAATACCGAGCAGATTTCCAGCGGTATCCTCGCCGACACCATCGGCTCCGGCCGCGTTGCTATCGCCACCAAGTTCCGCTACGCCCTCGAACTGATCTACTCCAACAAGGTCTGCCCACCGGGGATGACCATCGGTCGCTTCGCTCGCGGCATCCTGGTCGATCCGGGTGATGCGGCGATCGAGCAGATTGCCAAAGCACTGGACTTTTTGGTATTTGAGAAAGACAAACGACTCCAGATGGAACGGCAGGCCCACCAGCGCGGTTATCAGATGCGGTGGGCCAACAGCGCCTGGGCGATGGTTCAGTATATTGAGTTTGTCAGCGAAGATAAGGAAATCACAACAGGCCGCGGCATGAAGTTCCTGCGAGAGAAAGACTCTAAGTTCATGCTGAAATCCAAATAAACAGCTCGCTAAATCGATCCGGCGACAAAGTCATCACAAATGCAAGACCCTACTCGAACTGATCCATAACAGACTCAATCATCCCTGTATCTGTCGTGATGATCCCGGACTCAAAATTGCGCCGTTTGGGTGACTTGGCCCCCATCCCCGCACCGGTCAGGTTGGCGCTGCCGGAGTAGGCAAACCGGCCGTCCACAATCACGCACTTAAAATGCACACGCGGACACAGCAGCCGCTCCATGCCGCCGATAAGGTTGGGATATTTGTCAAAATCCTCACGGAACCGCTTGCCGGGTTCCTTGGCATGGATGAGCCGAACCGAAACCTGCCGCTTGATCAGGTCGGAAAGCACTTTCAAGAATGGAACCATCCGCCGGTTTGAATCAACATGCAGGTCTTTAATATCGCTGGTACCAATCCAGATAAAATCCGACGCTTTCGGCACCCGCTCCTGCAGAACCCGTTCATAAATCTGCCGGTCTGTAATAAATTCCGTCGCCGCCATGAGGTTACTCCGTCGCCTGTGCGAATGCAGCATGCAGATTCTCAATAATATCCGTGGCGATCATACTGATTTGGCCGTGAACCGCCGAGGCCACATCGCCTGCGAATCCGTGACTATACACACCCAGTACAGACGCATCGAACAGCGACAAACTCTGCCCGGCCAGTGCGGTGATGATACCGGTCAGGACATCTCCGCTGCCAGCAGTCGCCATGCCGGGATTGCCGGATTTGTTCACATAGACTCGTTCGCTGTCAGCAACAACTGTTTTGGCTCCCTTGAGGACGATGATGCAGTCCGTTTTCTCGGCGAATCGTCCTGCGCATTTTTCACGGTCATCTGGCATCGGCTCACGAAAAACGCTTTTCCACAGTCGCCCCATTTCACCCGGATGCGGCGTCAGTACGACGGCGGCCTTTTTCTTTTCCAGCCAGCCGCCGGGACCGCCGCATTGCGACAGAACATTGAGTCCATCGGCATCAATAATCAGCTTCAACCCCTCAACCGCCAGCAATGAAAGCAGTACATCTTTAACACCCGGCCCCGTTCCAACACCCGGCCCAAAGGCAACTGCATCGTTGCCAGGCAGATATTTTGCCAATCCCGTCACGGCCTTTGAAGAAAGCTGTCCGTTAGCATCACTCAAACCAATGGTGGTATAACACGGCTCCAACCCAGCCACAACCGGCTGAATCGATTCCGGCACGGCCACACGCACAAGCCCCGAACCACTCCGTAAAGATGACCTGCCCGCAAGCACCGCCGCCCCGCTGAAACCGACACTGCCGCCGACAATCAATACCTTGCCAAATGTCCCCTTATGTCCATCAACAGGCCGCTTGGGGAGTTTCGGAATATCCATAATTTTTTCCATATTCTCAACTTTCTTCTGCCGCCCCGCCGGGACTTGGGACTTATAAAAACCGATCTTCTATTTTTGGCCAGCTGCGACCACGCCCAGAAAAACGCTTAGTTCTCAGCTTTGGGTCGCCTCTGTATTTCCACCTGTTCTGGTTTTCGAATCGCAAAGAGTATCAATAAAATAAGCCCTGCAATGAACATATAGATACCGATGTTTTGTGAGACGGTGCCGCCTTTGTAGATGGCCCACCAAGCGGTCTCGAAAGGGTTGTCATCGCGAAGCGTTTCAAGCCAGAACCGCACCGATCCATAAAAAATGAACATAGAGCTTAGAACGACGCCCGGTTTTCGTTTTCCAATAATCCTCCATATACCATAGAGAACTCCGGCTAAGATAAACGCACAGATGCTCGAATAGATTTGCGTCGGATGCACAGGGTGCGTGCAATAGGGGCCGCCGTGTTTGACGGCTCGTTTTTGTTCGTCGGTCAGTTCATCAAAATCTTTGAGATAACCGTTTCTGTAATAGTTGTCGGGCAGATCCCAAAGCGGTTCAGGACGGTTGCGCGCTCCGTCAGGCCCTGTCTGGCTATAAAAAGCCGGGCTGCCATAAGGAAACTCAACGGCCCACGAGATCTCACTGCACTTGCCGTAACAGCAGCCATTCAACAGGCAGCCAATCCGGCCAAAGCCCAGCCCCACCATCAAACCAATCGCCAAAATATCAAGATAGAGGCGTTTGGGAAGTTTGAACTTCCACAGGTAGAACCACACAAAGCCAATTGCCGCGATCACACCGCCCAGAAGTTCCAAGCCGCCTTTCCAGACGGCAAAGGCCTCCATCGGACGACCTGCGAAGAGGTCATGGTGGTGAATGACATAAAACACCCGCGCCCCAATAATCCCACTCAGCAAGGCATACATCGCGACACTCGATACGCGATCCGGATCCTGACCGAGACCTTTCATAATCCGCCGCATTAGCCAGAGTGCCACCAGAAATCCGATCACCATTAGCGTTCCGTAACTTTTGACGGAGATGTGCAGAAATGGGATTTCCAAAAGCACAGGATGCATAGCGGCTACTTCTTAAGCATTTCAAAATTGTTGTCTTCGTCGCAGATGACGACTTTGGGTTTGAGAGCATCCATCTCATCGGGATGGTAGTAACCAAAGTTCATGATAATCACGATGTCACCGGAACTGAACAGACGAGCCGCCGCACCGAGAATACTGATTTCTTTACTGCCGGCCGGAGACGGGACGACATAGGTCTCAACCCGTTCGCCGTTGGTCACATTGGCCAACAGAACTTCCTCATACGGCCGGATGCCTGCGGCGGCGAGTATCTCGGTATCGATCCCGATGCTGCCGGGATAATCAATTTTGGTCGAGGTTACACGGCCGCGATGAATTTTACCTTTTAACGCTTTTACTAACATTGATTACATTCCTATATTTGATAGTGTCATTAAAACATATTATACAATATTTGGCGGGTTGTTCAAGTCTATCAAAATATTGTCGATCAGACGGGTATCTCCGATATGCACCGCCAAAGCCACCAAGACCTTTCCTGCAATGGTCTTAAGTGGCTCCAGCGTTTCGGCATCCACAATACTGACATAATCAATCCGGCCTTGGTCTTGAGCGATAATGGCTTCCATCGTATCAATCAGCGTATTTCTGTCCCGTTGTCCAGCGGCTATCTGCTCCCGACAGGCCGTCAATGCCTTACGCAGACACAAAGCCCGCCCGCGTTCTTCGGCTGACAAATACCGGTTGCGACTGCTCATCGCCAACCCATTCGGTTCCCGAACAATGGGGTAAACGCAAATCTGTAATGGCAGGTTCAGGTCGCAAACCATCCGCCGGATGATCGCCGTCTGTTGGGCGTCTTTTTGGCCGAAATAAGCAATATCGGCTCCAACGATATTAAACAACTTAGCGCAGACCGTTGTCACACCCTTAAAATGTTCAGGGCGATTGGCTCCGCAAAGACCGTCGGTGAGTTTCTCTACTTCAACCCAAGTCAACGGCTCGGACGGATACATCTCATCAGCGGACGGCGCGAAAATCAAATCCGCACCAAGATTTTCGCAAAATGCCGCATCAGTATCAAGGGTGCAAGGGTATTTGTCCAAATCTTCGCCGGGGCCGAACTGGGTGGGGTTGACAAAGATGCTGACCACAACAAAATCGCATTCAGCCACCGCCGCTTCGATCAGCGAAGCATGCCCAGCGTGCAGCGCCCCCATCGTCGGGACAAGACCGATTGTCTTGCCCTCAATGCGCGACTGCCGCACTGACTTTCGGACATCTTCAATTGTGTGAACGATCTTCATCTATTCGCTTACTTCCGCAAGATAGTGCTTTATTTCCTCAGCTATCTGGTCAACCTGTTCGGTATCCCAACACTGCTCAGGAGCCAGCCGGATGACCGGGCAATTCTCATAGCCAGTATAAAGCCAATCATAGCCGTCTGCAAGATGTTCCAGAAAAGATGACTCGATTCGCTGTTCATAAGGGCGATTTCTTTTGTGGATACGATTAAGGCAGTTTTGGACCGTGTCGTGCAGGTAAATCACCAGCACTGGCGGCGCAACGCCTTCATTGACGCTTTCATAATGTTTTCGATAAACCTCCAAGTCGCTTTCACCCAGCCAATTCGAGGCGTAAATCAGTGCCTTATCGAACACATAATCGCTGACATAGCAACGAGGAGCAAACAATCGGTCGCCGCGAAGCTGTGAAGCACTGCTGGATAGAAAGAACAACTCTGAATCCAGCGCCAGTTCTGTCTTACCCGCATACACTTGGGGCAAAAAAGGGTTGTCATCGTATTTTTCGGAAATAAACTTGGCGTTTAACCGTTGGGCCAATCCAGCCGCCAGCGTGGTCTTGCCAATACCGATATTACCGGCAATCGAGATAAGCTGCGGGTTTTCGGGATCGGTAAAGAAATCCGCACCGTTTAACCGCCCTGCCAATTCCCGCATCGTACAGCCAATCTGCGGATGAACAATATCACCAGCCAACTCACACATCCCTTTAAGAACAAAACTCCGCAAGTGCATCTGCGGATGCGGAACTTTTAAATCCGGCTCATTGATGACCGCATCATCATACAGCAATAAATCCAGGTCAATCGTCCGCGGCCCCCATGGCTCATTTCGCTGGCGACCCAAACCCCGCTCGATTTCCTGCAAGCCCTCGAATAAAACCTGACAGGACAATGTTGTTTTTATCTTAGCGACCGCGTTGAGAAAGGTCGGTTGCTCGGTCTCCGCGTGGGCATAGCCCACCCTACAGGTGAGCGGCTTTGTCTTGTAGAAAGAGCTTAACTCAATAGACCGTACACCCGCAAACGCTCCCATGTCGGAGATTGCATTTTGGATATTTTTGTGCATCTCCCCAAGATTGCTGCCCAAACCGATATAAGCTGTATGTTTCGTCATCGCCTCCGCGTGGGTACGGCCCACCCTACCTTAGATTTTCGCGATACGATCCATTGCTTCTTTGACCTTGGCCGGATCGTTGAATGCGCTCAGGCGGAAATAGTCCTCGCCCGCGGCACCAAAGCCAGCCCCCGGAGTACCGACAACATTGGCCTTGTTCATCAGCAAGTCAAAAAATGTCCACGAATCCACGCCCTCCGGCGTATGCAGCCAAATGTATGGAGCATGTTCGCCGCCATAGACGATGTAACCCTGCCCGGTTAGTGCTTTTCGCATCATCCCCGCATTGGACATATATAAATCGATTGTTTCTTTGATCTGCTGTTTGCCTTCACTGCTATAAACCGCTTCGGCACCCTTTTGTGTGATATAGCTAACGCCATTGAACTTGGTACAGTGCCGGCGATTCCAAATCGGATGTAAATCGACAGCCGAGCCGTCCTTTGTATAAGCAATCAATTCTTTCGGCACCACCGTAAAACCACAACGAACACCGGTAAAGCCGGCGGTCTTGGAGAAACTGCGGAACTCAATCGCCACTTTTCTTGCCCCCTCGATTTCATAAATCGAGTGCGGAATACTGTCATCACGGATAAATGCCTCATACGCCGCGTCAAACAAAATAACCGCCTTATTCTCAATCGCGTAATCAACCCACTTTTTGAGCTGTTCTTTTGTTGCCACCGCACCCGTTGGGTTATTGGGATAACACAGATAAATCATATCCACCGGCTCGGTCGGCAGTTCGGGGACGAAGTTATTCTCTGCCGTACAAGGCATATATACGATATTCGCATATCGCCCCGCGTCATCAGCTTCGCCCGTGCGTCCGGCCATCACATTCGTATCGACATAAACCGGATACACTGGATCAGTTACGGCGACGACATTATCAATTCCAAAGATTTCCTGCATATTACCGGTATCGCATTTGGCGCCATCGCTGACAAAAATCTCATCCGCATCAACCGGAATATTTCGGGGTTTATAATCATTTTCAACGATAATATCTCGAAGAAACGCATATCCCTGTTCGGGACCATAGCCGTGTAAACCCTGATGGGTCGCCATTTCGTCAACGGCTTTATGCATCGCATCGATCACAGCCGGTGCCAGCGGTTCAGTCACATCGCCAATGCCCAGTTTGATAATGGGAGCATCAGGATTAGCCTGTGCAAAAGCATTGACCCGCCGCCCAATTTCAGGAAACAGATAGCCAGCTTTCAACTTTTCAAAATTCTCATTCACAAAAATCATGGTTCGTACTCTTTTTGTTAGAAGTTTTCTTTTACATAATTGACCGCGTTCGTGAAAATCGTCATCCCGTCGGCCATGCCATCGCGGTCCTTGAGTCGTGTCCAATGCGGATGCTGTGTCCAGCGGACAAACCGTTCCGGGTGCGGCATCAGGCCCATCGCACGGCCGGTCGAATCGGTCAGCGCCGCGATAGAGTCCTGCGAGCCATTGGGATTAACTGGAAACGGCCCCTGCTTACCATCGGTATCGACATAGCGAAACGCGGCAAAACCGCCACTCGTAATCTTCTCCAGCGTATCGACATCTTTAGCGACAATCTTCCCCTCGCCATGGGCAACCGGCAGATACAGCCGCTTTCCGGGAGTCAGAAATACACAACGCTCTGTCCCCGGCTCCAGGTGAACCCAGCGATCCTCAAATACACCCGAATCATTGTCGGTCAGCGTTACCACCTGATCCGTCAGCGACAGCTTGCCCACACCATTCAGCCCCGGCACAATCCCGGTCTTAATCATCACCTGAAAACCGTTGCAGATACCCAGCACAAGTTTGCCATCTTCGATAAACTTATGCAGAATATCGCTGAGATGATGAACGATCTGATTGGCCAGCACCTTCCCCGCCGCAACATCGTCGCCATAGCTGAAGCCGCCCGGAAACACCAGTATCTGATAGCCGTCCAGCACCGCCGGATCGTCAATCACACGGTTAATATGAACCCGCTCGACCTGCGCTCCGGCCAGTTCCAATGCGTGTTCCGTCTCCAAATCGCAGTTGATCCCTGCCGCTCGTAATACTATTGCTTTTACATTATCCATTTAGTCAATTCCTTTAACCATGAAGGACATGAAGAGCATGAAGAATTTTTAAATATTTTTCTTCATGGACCTCATTCTCATATCTCTATAGCACAAAGCTTTTTAAACCATTTTTCAACAGTGTTACATTAAAGTTAATCAACAAACCCTGCTTTATATTTGCCAGTTTCATATAGGACAATATCTGGGCCTCGTGTACACGATTTAACTCTACAACACTTTTAAGCTCAAGAATAATTTTATCTTCGACTAATATATCCATCCTGTAACCACAATCCAGACGACAACCCTTATAATCAATTGGCAACGGCTTTTCTACATGGAAACCAATATCATTCAATCTTAACTCATGGCACAGGCACTGTTGATAAGCAGACTTCAATAATCCCGGTCTCAGTGCTTTGTGTACTTCAATCGCACACCCAATCACCTTATTGGACAACTCGCTAAAATTCTTTCGCTATCCATATTATCTGTTTCTTTTCGACACAAACCTTATTTGTCTATTTTTTCTTCATGCTCTTCATGGTTAATCACCACGCTAACGGTTTTTGCCATGCCGCTTTCAAATCATCCAAGCCCGCGTCAATCACCGTATTCTGATTGGCATCATGGACCAGCAGTTTCTTATCTTCGATCACTTCACCGACCTGACCAAACGGAAGATTCAGCATCAACTTTGCAAACGCATCATAGTTCTGCGGCTGGACCTCTATCAGATAACGCGAATTGGACTCACTGAACAGCATCGCATCTGGCTTGATGCAATCATCGCTGACAGCTAAGCCACGCAGGTCTGCCTCAATTCCCAGCCCGCCGGCAAACGCCATTTCCGCCAACGCAACGGCCAAGCCGCCTTCGGAGCAGTCATGGCAGGAACGAACAAGCCCCTGCTCAATCGCCTTAGCAACGCGGCGGGAAATCTCAACCGATGTTTCCAAATCCATCTTGGGAACATTGGCCCCAAGTTCGTTATGAACCTTATAATAATGTGAGCCGCCCAGTTCATTTTTTGTCAGCCCCACCACAAAGATCAGGTTCCCGGCTTTCTTAACATCCATCGTTACACACCGATTGACATCTTCAACGATCCCCATCGCACTAATCAACAGGGTATAGGGGATCGCAATGCGCGTCCCATCTTCGCAAACAAATTCGTTATTGAGCGAATCCTTGCCCGATATAAACGGCGTTCCAAAAGCCATCGCCCCGTCATAACAGGCTTGCGAAGCCCGCACCAACGCCCCCAGCGTTTCCGGCCGCGTGCAATCACCCCAGCAGTAATTATCCAATATCGCGATCCGTTCGGGATCGGCCCCGACACACACCAGATTCCGAACCGCCTCATCAATCCCCGCCAGCGCCATCCAATACGGATCAATATCACCGTAACACGGATTCATCCCGCAGCTCATCGCCACGCCCTTGTCGTGATCGTACTTCGGACGAATCACCGCCGCATCCATCGGGCCGTCATTTTCAGCCCCCATCAACGGCTTGATCACACTGGCCCCCTGCACCTCGTGGTCGTATTGACGAATGACCCATTCCTTAGAGGCCACATTATACGACCCCAAAATCTTCTTCAAATCGTCATTGTAATTATCTTTCGCCTCCAGTACTGGCTCGGAAAGTTTCTTCGTTTTCCACACGGCCTTGCGGTCATACTTGCAAATGCCCTCGTGCAAAAACTCCATCTCCAACTGACCAACCTGCATACCGTCATATCGCAAGGTCAACTTCTTATCGCCGGTAAATGTCCCAATAACCGTCGCTTCCACATCTTCAGCGTCGAAAATCGCCATAATCGCATCCAGCTTGCCCGGCTCAACCGCAATCACCATCCGCTCCTGCGCCTCGCTGATCCAGACCTCAGTATAGGTCAGCCCGGCGTACTTGAGCGGTATTTTTTTCAGATCAACCTCCACGCCAAGCTTTTCGCCCATCTCGCCAACCGCACTGGACAAACCACCCGCCCCGCAGTCGGTAATGGACTCATAAAGATTCGCGTCCCGCGCCTGCAGCAGCGTATCCAGCGTCTTCTTTTCGGTAATCGCGTTACCAATTTGTACGGCGTGCGAGAAAATATCCTCGTGTTCGTGCGTCATCTCACCGCTGGAGAAAGTCGCCCCGTGAATACCGTCCCGGCCAGTCCTGCCGCCAACAACAACAACCAAATTGCCGGGCTGGGCATTTTTGAAGCATTTTTCGCGGGGAACAAGCCCCACATTACCGCAGAACACCAGCGGATTCGCCAGATAGCGATCGTCAAAATACAACGCCCCGTTCACCGTCGGAATCCCCATCCGGTTACCATAATCCCGAACACCCGCAACAACGCCCTTCATAACGCGGCGGGGATGCAAAACGCCCTTGGGCACATCTTCCAGCTTCATATCCGGCCGGGCAAAGCAGAAAATATCCGTATTCGCCACCGGTTTGGCCCCCATGCCCGTCCCCATCGGGTCGCGGATGACACCGCCGATACCGGTCGCCGCCCCGCCGTAAGGGTCCAGCGCCGACGGGTGATTGTGCGTTTCAACCTTAAAACAAATCGCGTCCTCATCATCAAATTCAATCACCCCGGCGTTATCTTCAAAAACCGATATACACCAGTCCTTATTCAAGTCTTTTGTCGCCTTGAAAACTGTTTCTTTGAGCAGGTTATCGAAATGAATCTTTTGGCCATCATGATCCATATCCACACTGCTCTTGAGCGTTTTATGCACGCAATGCTCACTCCAGGTCTGCGCCAGCGTCTCCAACTCCACATCCGTCGGCTCCCGGTCGAGCTTTTTATACTCATCCTGGATCGTCCGCATCTCCTTGAGATTCAGGAACATATCCTTCTCTTTGCTAAGCTGGGTAAGCTGCTCATCGGAGAGTTCACGAATCGGAATCTCGGTTACTTCCATCTGATACGGCTGGGTATGCGGACTCGGCGGGTCAGAATCCATCCCAAAAATGACATCCTCAATACAGTCATTGGCCAGAATCCGCCGTGCGATGGTCGCGCAATCATCCTCGCTGACATTACCCAGCAGGACATATTTGCGAGCCGTTCGCACAGAAGCCACCTCGCCGGCCCCCATGTCCGCCAGCGCCGACTTGACCGACTCAGCCACAGGGTCCGTTACGCCGCTTTTGAGGTGAACTTCAACCACAGATGCCTGCATCGGTCCGGCGGGAATCCCGCTCTTGCCAAGATGCCAATCCTGACAAACCGTATCGGCCAGCAGCTCACACCCAACCCGCTCGGCAAAATCCTGATCAAAATCCGCTTCGATCAAAAACACCTTCTCCGAGATAACATCCTCAACAGAAGATATATTCAACTGGCCAATCGATTCCAGCACTTCTTTACCGCTGATATCCGAAAAACCCTGCTTCGATGAAATCTCAAATCGCCACTGTTTCACATTCAATCCTTTATATTGCTGTAAAAAATAGTCGGCCAAAGGCCGATCCCTCAACTACGAACTAAAAACCACGAACTACGAACTTTTAACGGGGATATGTTACACAAAAACGGCGTGCTTCTCAACAACGAATCAGAACAATTCCTTCCGGCCCACCTTAATCGACCCGGCGGCTCTTTAACTTCTTAACCTTTTTGTCAGGCAAGAAGTTCTCGCCGGTTACAATGCGCCGGCCGGTTTTTTGCTCCAATTCAAGCCGTGCTGTTTCCAGTATTCACGGGCGCGATCCAGCGAACGGGCCGGGTCGCTCATATCCTGAATGCGTTCATACCCGACCTTGGCCAGCCAGAGTTTGATCGGTTCGGCCTTGGGGCTGGGAACCGATTGGATTAAACGCAACAGTGTTTCCGGTGAAGCGACATCGGTAAGATATTTCTTGCCATCTGCGGCTTCTAATTTCAGTCGGTTACATTTTGTAACCGACTGGCTTCCTTCCTTTTTCAGCCGGTTTTTCAGCACTTTCCAGTAATTTCTGGCGGCTTGATGGTCCGGCTGCTGAATCAATGCCGCGATAATATCAACCACCGAAAAATACCATATTTCGGATTTCTCATCATACTGCCTGCGGATTTTGAAGTTCTCAAAAACGGCCATCGCTTGTTCTTGACTCATGACTGATCTCCATCAGAAAGTTCTTGCCCGCAGATTTAACTGATTTACACATATTTTTTAACCACCCACAGTCGTTTCCAACTATGGCGGGGCAAGCGAAAAACACGAAGTATTTTTTATGGGTGGCTGTCCATAATAATAATCTGTAACCACATGCTTCTCAACAACAAACCAGCAAATTTCCGCACTTTATCCCCCCCCTGTCATTCCGGCCTTAATCGCCGAATCCGGAGTCCTTCCAACACACCGCATCCGGGTTAATTCCCGCCAAATCCAAAATAGCTTCTTCCCTGCCAAGGGGGGGGGCCGTAAGACCGGAGGGGTTTGAAGCGACAAGGGGGTTTCAGTAACAACAGCGCGGCGGCGCAAGTGAGCCCGATTGCGTTTTCGAGAAATGTTGCGTTGTATCGCGCTTTTGTGCGGGCGAGACGCCCGCGTTCCCAGTAAAAATCGCTTGCGATTGTCTTGTTTTCGTTAGATAATGGACGGCGATGGGTACTTTGCAAAAACGAGATGAGTTTGAACTGATCCGGTTGAATCTTGAGCGGATGGATGCGCTGACAAGCAATAAGCCGCTGGTTGATCGGCTTTTTTCGTCCGCTCCTGTTCTCCCCTTTACCATTGCGTTTGGGCTGGGTATTTTGTTGGCCTATAAAATACGAACTCCTTCCGTCGTCTGGATCGCTGTATGCGGTATGACAATCATGGCGGGATTGTGTCTGTTTTTTACTCTCAAAACAAAAAAGGGGCTTCGCCTTGCTCTGGCACTGACCGGTGCATGTCTGGCCGTCCTCGCACTCGGAACCGTTCGCTCTTATTCAGTTACCAACATTGCCCCCAATCATATCAGCGGCTACCTACAAGATCAGCGAGAATTGGCAACGCTGGAGGGCAAAGTGATTTCATCGGTACGAAACGATGCGCCCTCAAGGGGGCTTTCATCGATTCCCTGGTTGGGTTCTCAAAGCTCATTCTGCCTTGAAACAGAACGCGTAAAAACACCGAGCGGCTGGCAGAAGGCGATAGGAAAGGTTCGTGTCCAAATTTCGGAACCCGTCCACCATGTTCAACCCGGAAACACGGTTCGGATTGATTGCTGGCTAAGCCGCTTTACACCGCCGCCGAATCCGGGGCAGTTTGATCTGCAAAAACATATGCACCAGCGAGGCGTTTATCTCGCCGCGGCGGTTCCGATTGCCGAAGGAGTCCGAATCGTCGATCCATCCGTGCCGTTATTACCCAAAATACGATCGGTTCTGTATCCTCTGGCCGCTGGCGCCCTGCTGGACGAGCCGGATACTACGGTACGATCATTGACATCCGCCCTGCTGCTGGGCAGGCGGAGCGGCCTAAGCCCGCAGATTATGGCGGCGTTTCGGGACACCAATCTGGCCCACTTTATCAGCTTATCCGGGATGCATGTGGGGATTCTGGCCGCTTCGCTGTGGGGGTTGCTTCGCATTACGGGATTGGCAAAACGGCCGCGAGCGGTGCTTTGCATCGTCCTGATCCTGCTGTACGCAATGATCGTCCCTGCCCGGGCACCGACGATGCGGGCGGTCTTTATAAGCTGTTTCTTTTTCGCATCGGTTCTTTTCAAAAGACAGGTCAGTGCGCTGAATACGCTGTCCCTTTCGGCACTGGTGCTGCTTTTTATCCATCCTTATGATCTGTTTGCCGCCGGGTGGCAACTGTCGTTTCTGTCGGTGCTTGGAATCCTGCTGTTTTTTCCCACGATGAAAATTTATTTCCTAACGAAACTCTTTTATCCGGTGGCCGCTTATCTGCCAAAATCGTTTACAGGCGTGAAACGATTTCTGCGTGCTGCAATCGAATTGCTGGCGGTGGGCGTTTCGGTGTGGATCACCATCGCATCGATCCTGCTCTATTATTTTGGCCAGATCAATCCTCTTTCGCCGCTGTGGACCGTTTTGGTTCTGCCGCTCGTTATGACAATTTTATATGCAGGTTTCGCGAAGATACTGCTGTCGTCGCTGTTTCCAACCATCGCGGCCATTTTCGGCTGGATACTCAACCACGCCGCAACCGGATTTGGAAATACCGTTGTCATTTTATCAAAAATCGATTTCTTCCGGGTCTTTTCATATCGGCCCGGTTTGTCGCTGGTTCTGACAATCTATTTTTTGATGCTGACACTCTGTCTGCTTTCGCCGTATTACTGGCGACTCAAAAAAGGAATTGTTTTGTTGATCCTGCTCTGTTTTCTCTATCCGGGTATTTCGTCTCATTTTCAAATAAATGACCGAGACGATCTTGAGATCACCTGTCTTTCCGTCGGGCATGGACAGGCCATTGTGCTGAGCGCCCCAGGCAATGAACACTTCCTTTTTGATGCCGGATCCATCACAAACCGCAATCTCGCCAATAAAACGATCCTTCCGTTCTTGCAGCATCAGAGCATTTTTTCGCTGGATACCGTCTGTTTAAGCCACGGCGATATGGACCATATCAATGCCGTTGGCGATATTGCCGCCAGCATAAAGATCAAGAATATCTATGCCAATGAAGTCTTGCTGGATTCGGCACAGAAACCCTCGATTGAAAAAGAAATTTGCCAGGCCCTGACTCAGAGGGGGCAAACGATCAAGCCGTTTGGAGCCTATCATGGCCCCAAGGGTCTTGCGATTAAATCGATCTGGCCGGATGAGACAATCCTGTCGGAACCCTCGGCTTCCGAGAATGATAAATCAGAAGTCCTGCTTATTGAATACGCGGGCCGCAAAATTTTGCTCTGCGGCGACATTGAACGCACCGCCCAGAATCGGCTGACTAAATGCAACCAGAATTTGACCGTTGATGTTCTCATTCTGCCGCATCACGGTTCTACAAATAACATGGATGCCGGTTTTATCGCGGCTCTGAAACCAGACATTATCATTGCAAGTTGCTCAAGAAGATCGGCCAAAAATGCTTATCGCCCCGATGAAGGGTCGTCGACACAGGCGTTTTATACGGCCAGTGATGGCGCGGTAACGGTAATGATTAGTGCTGATGGCGAGTTGGAGGTTGAGGGTTTTTTAAGAACCACAAATGAACACTAATACACACTAATTATTACAAATCTCTTGACATATAAGTGGTTAGGTTGTTAGCTACTCTCTAATTCAGCGGAAAAAAGCGGTAAAGTAGAGCCACTGCTACTTTAATTAAAATTATTTATCATTATACTGGTACAGGATTTATGGCGAAAGCAGTAAAAGGAAAATCACTGGTTATCGTGGAATCACCCGCGAAAGCAAAAACCATTAATAAGTATCTCGGCAGCGCTTTCGAGGTTCATGCATCGATGGGGCATGTGCGCGATCTGCCGTCAAAAGGGATCAATGTTGACATCGAGAACGATTTTGCCCCGACCTATGACATTACGCCGGGGCGGAAGCGGATGGTTAGTATGCTGAAGTCCGCGGCGAAGAAGTGCGATCAGGTTTATCTGGCGACTGACCTTGACCGTGAGGGGGAGGCCATCGCCTGGCATCTGAAAGAATGCCTCAACTTAAAGGACGAAAATACCTACCGTGTTGTCTTTAACGCGATCACCAAAAACGCGATCCAAAAGGCCTTTGAAAATCCCGGCAAGATCGATATGGATCGTGTGATGGCCCAGCAGGCCCGGCGAATTCTGGATCGGATCGTTGGGTATCAAATTAGTCCGCTGCTATGGAAAAAAGTGGCTCGTGGGCTAAGTGCCGGGCGAGTACAGTCTGTTGCTGTGAAGATTGTTGTGTTGCGAGAGCGGGAAATTCGGGCCTTTGATCCCGAAGAATACTGGTTGATGCCGGCGGTATTTACGCCGGACTTGCAGGCCAATTTGAGTGCAGCGTGGCAGGCGTTTTTGGAGGACGCACCGGACACAGACAAAGGACGCACGCTGATTCAGCAGAATGAATGGCTCGCGGAACGCAAGGCGTTCAAAGCCGAGCTTATCAGTGTTGACGGCAAAAAGTTCGATGTCGATAACGAAAAAGACGCGATGGCGATACTGGCCAATCTGCAAAAGGCCAAGTATGCGATTTCCGATATTATTACCAAGCGGGTCAAAACTCGACCGTCGCCGCCGTTTATTACCTCGACGCTGCAACAGGCCGCGTCCAACCGTATGAGCTTTACCGCCAAACGCACGATGCGGGTCGCCCAGCAGCTTTATGAGGGCATCGACCTTGGCTCGATGGGGGCGCTGGGGCTGATTACCTATATGCGAACCGACAGCACACATCTGTCCAACGAGGCCATTGACGCGGGGCGCCGTTTTATTGAAAACCAATTCGGGCCGGAGTACCTGCCCGAAAAACCAAACCGTTACGCCTCTAAGAAAGGCGCACAAGAGGCCCACGAAGCCATCCGGCCAACGGATCCGGACCTGACCCCTAAAGACATCAGAAGGTTTTTATCCGACGAGCAGTATAATCTGTATAATTTGATTTGGCAGCGATTTGTTTCCTGCCAGATGGCTCCGGCCCAATGGGATACGACCCGGGTAGAAATTGCCGGAACAGCGGACAATTTTTCCTGCCAATATCGGACAAACGGTCGGGTGCTTGTCTTTGACGGCTTTACCCGTGTTTGGAAAAGCGGCGGAAAAGACCCACAGCTTCCGGAAATGAAAAGCGGCGATGCACTGGCGGCGGTCGATGTCAAAGCCATACAAAACTTCACCAAGCCGCCGGCCCGCTATACAGAGGCCTCACTGGTTAAGGCGCTTGAAAAAGAAGGGATCGGCAGGCCGAGTACCTATGCTTCGATTATCTCAACGATTCAGGATCGAAAATATGTCGAGCAGCTTGAACGAAAATTCCACGCCACGGACATCGGGGAGGTCGTTACCGATAAGTTGGATGAATTTTTCCCGCAGGTGATGGATATCGCGTTTACGCGGCATATGGAAGAGCAGCTTGACGAGATTGAAGAGCAGCATCTGGATTGGGTGTTGGTATTGAAAGAGTTTTACGGGCCGTTCAGCAAGAAGCTCGAAGAAGCCACGGAAAAGATGAAGCACGCCAAGGCCGAGACCCAGCCAAGCGAATATACTTGCCCAGACTGTAAGGCGGAAATGGTGTATCGTTTTGGCAAAAACGGGCGTTTTCTGAGCTGCTCGAAGTACCCGGAGTGCAAGTATGCCTGTCCGTGCGACCGTGAGGGAAAAATGGTTGAGCAGGTTGAAAGTGAGCATAAATGCCCTAACTGCTCGAAGCCGCTGATTGAAAAAACGGGACGATTCGGGCCTTTCCTTGGGTGTTCGGGTTATCCTGAATGCAAAACGATTTTGAAAATGGATGCCGATGGCAACCCGTTACCGCCGCCGCCACCACCGGAACCGACAGGTGTTCGATGTTATAAGTGTAAAGATGGCGAATTGGTGATTCGTCAAAGCAAACGCGGGCCATTTATGGGATGCAATCGGTTTCCGCGATGTCGAACAATTGTCAGCATGAAGAAATTGGACGAACTGAAGCAACTTCAGGAAGAGGGAAAGTGGCCCCCGAAAGACATTGAAGAAGGCAAAGCCATTGCATCCGTCAAAAAGGAACGCAAAAAAACAAAAAAGAAGGCCGCAAAGAAAAAAGTTAAGAAAACCGTGAAGAAGAAGACCGAAAAGTAGAGTTGTCGCTATGGCAAAACTTAACAACAATAATCAAAATCAAAATAGCAAAACAACCGATATGTTTGAAACCGTCGAACCCATCGGAATGCGTGTTTTGATCCGTAAGGATGAAGACAAAAAGCAAACCAAGGGCGGGATCCAGCTTCCTGACAATATCGAAATTCCAACGATCACCGGGCGAATTGTCTCAATCTCCGCAGAGGTCGATATGTCCAGTGAGGTTCCGCTAACCCAATACGACAAGGTTTTGTTCAATCCCAAGGGGGCTATTCCGGTTGATTTTGAAGGGGACAATCGGCTGTTCGTCGTGGAAGTGGAAAATGTTGTCGCCGTCTTTCGTAAATCGTAATCAACCCGAATAAACATCCCGCCCACATAAAAAAATACGGCCGAACGCACTTGTCGTCCGGCCATATCATCAACACCTCCTCCGGTGCCAATCTCCGTTTTTTCCTTGGATACTCCTATAAAGTTATCCTATCAGTGCTGGTATCCAGAGATTTTGTGAGGAGGCAACTTATTCACACTCTATTTTCTCATCCTTTTCAAAAGCACACTCGAACCCAAGCCCAGCAAAAGAACGGTCGCGGGTTCCGGGACTTCATTGTCACCAGAGACCGGGGTATCATCATCACCGGGAACCGGGATGTCGTCTTTATCACCGGGAACGGGAATATCGCCATCCGGGTTATCTGGGAAATCAGGAAATGTAAAACCACGGGGACCGTCAAAGGATATTCCTGGGCTGACAGAACCCGGGGATTGAACTGGGTTGTAGCCCCTGCCGCCGCCGGGAGCGTGCTGGCCATCGGCGATACCGGCGCCGGGTAATCCTTCATCAAAGTCTGCCTTGGCAAAGACCGCGACTACCAGTTTGGGGGAATCAACAGATACGGTGGTATCCGAACCGCTGGTCGATGACACATCACCCAGCCAGTAGAGAAATTGATAGCCCTGTTTCGGTACAGCGGACAGAGCAACGGTCTGTCCGATTGCCGTCTTATGAACGCCCAATCCGGGCGTTACCGCGCCGCCGTCCGGCGGACTGGATTGGATCAATAGTGCATATCCCTCATCCGAAGCCGCTGCCGCCACTGATACGGACAGCACGATTATCAAAGTCAACAGGTTGCAGACGCTACTCTTATACATACGGTTTTTCATTTTATTTACCCCCATGAAAGTATCGCAGACTACGCCCCTTGTTTTTTTCTTCGTTTTAGAGACAGAAGAGTTCCACAGGCCAACAGAGCCAATGTTGTCGGCTCCGGAACTCCAGGGATCGGAATATCATCGTCTGCAAGCGGCTGAACCTCGATGTCCCCCTTAATCCAGTCATAGTCGCTGTAAAGGAAGAGGAACCACGATTGAGTACCCTGAA
Organism: Planctomycetales bacterium 4572_13; assembly: GCA_002084585.1. Lineage (GTDB taxonomy): Bacteria > Planctomycetota > Phycisphaerae > Sedimentisphaerales > Anaerohalosphaeraceae > 4572-13. The sequence continues at coordinate 22,765 of NBLM01000017.1, forward strand.
CAAGGGTTCCCTCATCAAACTGCCATATGGCTTTGGTTACTGAAGTATTAAAATCGCTGCTGGCCGGTCCTATACCTCCGGACGGGGTTCCGTTTAGAGATTCTGCTTCACTAATGCTGGAACTCTCACTGAAAACCTGGTAGGCATAAACAAATTCGGCCCCGCCGGTGTGTCCTGTCCATTCCTGCATGGTCTGAGCTTGCGTACCTGCATAGACTGCGAACTCAAGATGGATATCGAGCGTGTCCCCTGATCCCAGATCGAAAGAACGATCATGAGATCCGTAGTAATGTGTGTCTTGATCTGTCGGTAGTATAGACGGAGCAAGCCCCGCGTGTGCTGCTGAAACCAATAGTGCCAATGACATAACTGCAACAAATAGTATCTTCTTCATCACGATCTCCCAAATGACCCAAACAAAAAGTATAGCTTCAAAGCACAATAAACTTTTCGATTGGTAAAAGGAGTTCGACTCGGTGAATTCACATTAGAGCACCGAACAGCTTTTACGATCCCAAAAGACTTTGTGCTTCCCAAAAGAGCAATTCATTCGCCTTACGGCTCAATCAATCCAACTCTCCTGCTATGTCGAAATCGTGCCTCCACGCACTCATTCGACACTCTCTGTCCTTATCCTCGTAAAAGTCTTATTCCGTACCTCTTCCGTGATACTTTAGAAATGAAGTTTTGTTTGATGCGACACTTTAATCAAAAAAACTTCCTGTATTACAAATAAGATTCAGTTTTCAAAAAACCAATAAATCTTTCCGAACCTTACCTCTCACAGTAAGTCTTTCCAATGACTCCCCACGGTGCAACTGTCTGAAACAACTACTTGAAAACAGAAAAAAACCGCCAAACACAACAAAATAACCACTAAAAGTTTCTTTCTTCCAACTCCCCCAAGAGTTTAATGGTGTTATTAAAGCATATAAGCATCGCTAAGTCAAGAGAAATTCTTTTTTTCCGTCTTTTTCTTACGACACCCCACAAAAACATGCTCGCAACACAGACATATCCCCGTGTTAAACAAAGAGTTATGTCGTCTTTTTATGAAAGCATTAAATTTCTTTTCCCTGTAAATAACGACTGATATTTCGCATCGCCTGACGCAGACGGTTTTCATTCTCCACCAGCGAAATACGCATATAATGCTCGCCATTTTCTCCAAACGCCCGGCCCGGAGAAATGACAACATTGGCTTTTTCCAGCAGTTCCATCGAAAAATCGATGCTTCCCTTGCCTTTGGAGTGTGCTTCGGGAACGCGCGTCCAGACGAACATCGACGCCCGCGGCACTTCGGTTTCCCAACCGAGCCGCTTTAGCCCATCACAGACCACATCCCTGCGAGACTTGTAGATCGCGTTCTGGTCCAAAATCGCCTGCTCACAGTGCCGCATCGCGATAATGCTGGCGATCTGGATCGGCTGGAAAATCCCGTAATCATAATATCCTTTTACGGTCGCCAGCGCATTGAGCATTTCTTTGTTGCCAGCGGCAAAACCGATGCGAAAACCAGCCATACCGTAGGGCTTGCTCATCGTTGTAAACTCGACGCCGACCTCTTTGGCCCCTTTGGCGGACAGAAAACTGGGCGGCTGGTAGTCATCAAAAGCTGTTTCGCCGTAGGCAAAATCGTGAATCACCGCAACACCAAATCGTTTTGCCAGATCGACAACTGTTTCAAAAAATCCCGGATCCACCGTCATGGCCGTGGGATTGTGCGGATAGTTCAAAATCAGCAATTTCGGCCTTGGAAACAGGTGTTCGCAGACATAGGCAATCGTATCGAGCGACTTTTGGTCATTGCCAAGCGGAACCGAAATGACATTGCCGCCGGCCAGAGCCACACCGTAAATGTGTATCGGGAAGGCCGGATCCGGCACGATGGCCGTATCGCCAGGCCCCATCATCGCCAGGCACATATGACTAAACCCCTCTTTGGAGCCGATGCAGGCCAGGACTTCTGTATCAGGGTTTAGAGACACGCCCCACTTTCGCTCGTATTTTAGCGCCGTCTCCCGCCGGAGGTTATAAATCCCCTTGGAGGCACTGTAACGGTGATTTCGCGGATCCTGAGCCGCCTCGCAGAGTTTATCAATCACCATATCGGGCGCACCGTCCATCGGATTGCCCATACCGAGGTCGATGATATCGATGTCCTGACGGCGTTTTTCCAGCTTTAGAGCGTTTAACTGCCCAAACAGGTACGGCGGCAACCGTTTAATTCGCGAAGCAGGTTCAATTTTGAATTCAGGTGTCATTTTCGATTTCATCCTCTTATTTTCCTTTTCCTATCTCTGCCGCAAACACAAAAAAATGAAATAACAAAGACACTATACAATTATATCGGCTTTAAGGGTGAAATAAAAATAAAAAATAGGCGTTAGAATTTCCAGGAGAGGGTGAATGCGCCGAAACTGTCTTTGCCGGATTGTTCTTTGAATTCGCGGGTGAAGAATGTCTGGGAATAGCCCACTTCGAGTTTTTTGTATTGATAGACCACACCGAGTTGAAATTCAGCGACTAATGGCTCTTCATCCAAACCGGTCAGAAAGCGATTATGCTCGACGGCCTTTCCGGTCGCACGGGCAAAAAGATAGCCGCAACTGGTGGTTTCGTCCTTCCGCAATGTCGAAATACCCGACGGCAGAGCCATTCGGGCCGGGCCAAATGTGTTGCCAAGATTGAAGCCGTATCGGGCCGTAATGCCCGCCTGTAAATGACGGTGGACCGAGCCGGCCGTGAAACCGTATTCGGCGATAAAGTCGGTCGATTCGGTCGGGGCAAACCAGCCGCCCTGAAGGCGTTGTTTTCGCATAAATGACAGATCGACCGCCAACTCATCAGCCAACTGATCATCCCAGCCAATCGGTTCGTCGGAGCCGATCAGGTCATGGATAGCTTTCTGGACTTGTTCAGCTTTAGAAGACGGGCCGATAACGCCGATGCTGAGTTCGAGGTGGTCCAACAAATGATCGGTCGCCCGCTGGGCGAACATCCCCGTATAGAGCCAGCCGGCGAAAACCATATCCTTGTCGCTGCGTTTGGCCGGTTCGGAAACATGGTCCGGCGTGTAGATATTTTGCCCAAGGAAAAATCCCACCGCTGTATCAACCTCGCTGTCCGCATCGGAAAAATGCCACTGCGAGAAATCCTCAAGCCATTGCCAATCCGGCTGAGTTAAGTAAACAAATTTGGTTCCATGTGTGTAATGGCGGTCTGTTGCATGATTGGGCTTGAAGCGGCGGCTGTCATTCTCCAGATAGAGCGAAACCGCATCTTTGGCGAATGCACCCGCCGAAAAAAGGACAATGAAAAGTAAACTCCATCTGACTGCCCTGCCGAATCCTTTCGACTTCATTATTTTACTCCCATTCAATCGTTGCCGGCGGTTTGCTTGAAATATCATAGACGACGCGATTGACGCCGCGGACTTCGTTGATGATGCGGCTGGCGATTCGTCCCAGAACTTCGTGCGGTATGTGAGAGAAATCGGCCGTCATAAAATCAGTTGTTTCGACGCAGCGCAGGGCAATCACATGTTCGTAACTTCGCTCATCGCCCATCACGCCCACTGTTCCGACCGGCAGCAACACCGCCAACGCCTGACTGATCTGGCGATACAGACCGGCGGCGGTGATTTCCTCGATCAGAATATCGTCCGCCTCCCGCAGGATGGCCAGCTTCGGCTCGGTAATATCGCTGAGAATACGCACCGCCAAACCCGGCCCCGGGAACGGATGCCGCCAGACCATTTCCTCCGGCAGGCCGAGATATTCGCCCACGAGCCGAACCTCGTCCTTGAATAAATCCCGCAGCGGCTCGACCAGCTCGAAACCGAGCTCATCCGGCAGGCCGCCGACATTGTGATGCAGCTTGATATTGGCTGCGAGATTGCCGTCCTTATTGCCCGACTCAATCACATCGGGGTACAGCGTTCCCTGTGCGAGGAATTTGGCGTTTTTGATTTGATCGGCTTCCGACTTGAAGGCCTCGATGAACTCGGCACCGATGATTTTTCGTTTTTTCTGCGGATCGGTTACGCCCGCCAGTTTGGAAAGGAACTGCTTGCCCCAATCCACGGTATGCAGGTCAATGTGAAAATGTCCGCCAAACATCGACTCAACACCAGCCCGCTCGTTTTTTCGCAACAGGCCGTTATCCACGAAAATGCAGACGAGTTGGTCGCCGATGGCCCTATGCAGCAGCGCCGCGGTAACCGCCGAATCCACGCCGCCGGAAAGTCCGCAGATAACCGTTGCGTCGCCGATCTGTTTGCGTACATTGGCGACGGTTTCTTCGACAAAATCGCTCATTTGCCAGTCGCCCGCACAATCGCAAATGTCATAGAGAAAGTTTTTCAGAATATCCGCACCTCGCGGCGTATGTGTTACTTCCGGGTGAAACTGCACGCCGAAAAATGTGCCGCTTTTGTGCCGTACCGCCGCAAATGGGCAGGTGGGTGTTTGGGCGAGTGATTCGAAATCATCCGTTAGCTCGTTGACCTGATCGCCGTGGCTCATCCAGACCGTTGTATGATCCGGCAATGCCCCAAACAAATCAGTCGTATCAGTAATATTGAGGTCTGTCCGCCCATATTCGCGGCTTTCGGCGGGTTTGATATCCGCACCGAGGATTTTACTGCCAATCTGCATTCCGTAGCAGATACCCAGTACCGGCACACCCAGCTCGAAAATTCTTGGATCGCATGTCGGGGCGTTTTCGGCATAGACGCTGGCGGGACCGCCGGAAAGGATGATTCCTTTGATGCCCAATTGGGCCAGTTTTTCGATCTTGACGGTGGGTTGATAGAGTTGCGAATAGACCTTATGCTCGCGCACCCGGCGGGCAATAAGCTGGCCGTACTGACTCCCAAAATCAATGATTGCTATAACTTCTCGTGACATATCTTTCCGTCTTTGCTAATAAAAAAACAATCTTATGGTGGGCATGGCCCACCCTACTTTTCTACTTTTCAAATGATTCGTGGCCGGAATAGTTCGGCGATTCTTTGGTGATTAGAATATCGTGCGGATGCGATTCGTTGACGGTCGCGGCGCTGGTGCGGACGAATTTGGCGTTTTTCCGCAGTTCATCAATCGTCGGGGTTCCGCAATAGCCCATACCGGCACGGATGCCGCCGACCAACTGATAGACATAGTTACTCAGCGTCCCACGATACGGCACACGGCCTTCGACCCCTTCGGGAACCAGTTTGTCCTGTTCGGAGGACTTATCCTGTCCATAGCGGTCGGCCGAACCCTGCACCATCGCCCCAATGGACCCCATACCGCGGTATTCTTTGAACTGGCGGCCCTTGTAAATCACCAACTGGCCGGGACTTTCTGCCAATCCGGCGAACAACGAACCCAGCATCACCGACGATGCCCCGGCGGCAATCGCCTTGGTCATATCGCCGGAATGACGAATGCCACCATCGGCGATGACGGGAATGTTATTTTTTTCGGCGACTTTAACCGCATTCATAATGGCGGTAATCTGCGGGACGCCTACGCCGGAGATGACCCGTGTGGTGCAGATCGCACCGGGGCCGATACCAACCTTGACTGCGTCGGCTCCGGCGTCGATTAAGTCCTGAGCCGCTTCGGAAGTCGCGATATTACCGGCGATGACATCAATTTTGAAATTGGACTTGATCCATTTGACCATCTCAATGACATTGCTGGAGTGTCCGTGGGCGGTATCGACCACGACGACATCCGCTTCGGCCTCAATCAGGGCTTCTACCCGCTCTCTATCTCTTACGCCGACCGCCGCACCGACACGAAGCCGACCACGGCTATCTCGAACCGCGTATGGAAACTGCTGAACGCGATCAATATCACGCATTGTAATCAAACCGGCCAACTCGTCTTTGCCTTTGACCAGCAGTAATTTCTCGACCTTGTGATTCCGCAGGATTTCTTTGGCCTGCTCCAGTGTCGTACCCGCCGGACCGGTGACCAAATTTTCGGCGGTCATTACGCCTTTGATCCGGACGGTGTCATCTTTAAGGAACTTTAAATCCCGGCGGGTCAGAATGCCCACCAGTCTGCCGTTATCGACAATCGGAATCCCGGATACATTTTGCTCTTTCATCAATTGACGAGCTTGGGTAACCAATAAATCCGAACTGAGCGTTACCGGATCCTGAATCACACCGTTTTCCGACCGTTTAACCTTGGTTACTTCGCGTTTCTGGGCCTCGATGTCCAGATTCTTGTGAATGATCCCAATGCCGCCCTCTTGGGCCAGTGCAATCGCCAGCGCGGATTCGGTAACAGTATCCATCGCTGCGGAAATAATCGGGATATTGATGCTGATATTGCGGGTCAGCCGCGTTGCGGTGTTGGCCTGACTGGGTACGAAGTCGCTCCGGGCAGGGATCAGCAGCACATCGTCAAAAGTAATACCTTCTGCGGTAATTTTTTTGTCCAAATTCATACAATTCCTCCCTTTACGGGTTTAATAGATACTGTGAACAAAACAGTTTACTGAAAAAATGGCTTCTCGTCAAAGAAATTCCAGGAAGTAGATTCTGGCCGTGATTCACGAGCCGGAAGCCCGTGCCACCATTACCTTAAAATCCTTGATAATGTTGTCGGGAATGTTATGATTAGGGCATAATCTATGTTAAATCTGAAGTTTTGCAAAATTGAAATTTTGGTGTTATATGACCTCTGCGACCGATAAATCAATAGGAACCTGTAAAAACAGCAACGGGTGTACTGCGAATCCTGTTC
>NBLM01000018.1 GCA_002084585.1 Planctomycetales bacterium 4572_13
GCCACAGACGGCAAGCCGGGCCAGGAGCGACACCTGCGGTTGGAACTAAAACTCATCGCCGATATCGGCTTGGTCGGTATGCCCAACGCTGGAAAAAGCACGCTTGTTTCACGCTGTTCGGCGGCGCGGCCAAAGATCGCGAATTATCCGTTCACGACGCTGTCGCCGATGTTGGGAATTGTGGAATTGACGGGCTTTCGGCGGTTTGTGATGGCCGACATTCCCGGTCTGATCGAAGGCGCTCATGAGGGAGTGGGGCTGGGGCACGATTTTTTGCGGCACATTGAACGCACGCGAATCATCGCGCATCTGCTGGATGTTCTGCCTGCCGACGATTCAGATCCGGTCGAGAATTATCATAAGATACATGCCGAGTTGGCGCTGCACAGTGAGGTATTGGGCAATAAGCCGGAGATCGTGATCCTGAATAAGGCCGACCTCGAATTGATATTGGTAATACAACGATAAAAGTCGCTTTTTATCTAAACGACGAAGAAAAGCTCTTAAAAACCGCCACCGGAAACTCTGGCGACATTGAATCCCAGCTTGCGGACATATTAGCTGAGTGCTGGGACCAGACACCGCTGGTCGAAAGTGCCAAAGAGCTGGTTAAGGAGTGTGTGCTGGTGGCCAGCTCGGTTAAGCCGGACTGGACGAAGCTTGTGCGCGGCGTTGTTGCCGATGAACTGGGCCAGAAGCTGCTGGTGATCGGGACTGATGTTCCGCTACCGATGGAGACGGCGGTGGACGAGGCGCTGGCGGTCGGCACGGATCGGTTGTGTGCGGCGGCGGCGGCATACGCGGTCATCGAGGGGGCGGTTGTGGTGGCTGATTTTGGGACGGCGGTAACAGTTGATCTGGTCGATGAGGAGGGTGTGTTTATTGGCGGGACGATTACGCCGGGGTTTGATTTATCGCTGGCGGCGATGAATACCGGGACGGCACGGCTGCCGAAGGTGGATATGCGAAGGCCATCGTCCGCGTATGGCGCCAATACCGAAGAAGCGATGCGGGCCGGGGTCTACTGGAGCGCAGTGGGGCTGCTGGAGACACTCTGCCGAAAATATGCCGAGCAGATTGGAAGCTGGCCGCAGGTGATCTTAACCGGCGGTGCGGCGAAGGTTATCAAAGAAGATTGCGATTTTGTGGATAGCTGGGTGTCGAATCTGGCGTTGCGAGGGATCATTATCGCTTATAAAAAATACATCTACGAACAAACGGACATCGCCGAACGCAGCGACAAAGACAGCAAAAAGAAAAAGTAACATTGTTTAACGGCCTGAAGGGCCGACATAATTTAGCCCCAGGGCAACGCCCTGGGACACGAGTATCCATAAGACAAAACGCCCTGAAAGGGCAAGATAAAAACCGCAAAAATAAAATATCCCTTATGTCTTCAGAGAAAACATATACTTGTGCCCTGACCGCTCGCGGGATGGCGGCTATTTCGTCTGTGGCATTGGCCGGGCCGGGTGCGCTGGGGATTTTGGACACGGTATTTCAGTCCGGTACAAACACGGCCAAGCGCAGCTTGACCGTACCACCCGGTGAAATTCTGCACGGTTCGATTGTCGATGACCATCGGGTGATCGATGAAGTGGTGGTTGGGTGCGAGGGGACGGATGTGTTCATTATTCATTGCCATGGAAATCCCCTTTTGGTTGAGCAGATTATTTTGCTATTGCAATCACACGGTGCGGAACTGATTGATGCGAACCGATTTGCACTGGCGGGTTATCAACAAACGACGAAAAATGCGATCGAAGCTGAAGCACGATTGGCGATGCAGAAGTCCGCGACCCTGTCCGGTGTTAAAATTCTACAGGCACAAATCAACGGCGGCCTGTCGCAATGGGCGCAAAATACACTTGACACAATTGAATCGCTTGACACAGAAGAAATCAAACGGCAATGCCGCGAGATTCTTCAGCAAGGGCTTATCGCACAGCGCATTATCGAGGGCGTCAAAATCATCATTGCCGGCCCGCCGAACTCCGGCAAGAGTACGCTGTTGAATTGTCTGGCCGGACAGCAGCAGGTGATTGTTTCGGATACCGCCGGAACCACGCGCGATTGGGTAAGCGCTACGGGTTATCTTGACAGCAGTACGCTGCGGGCCGAATTCATCGATACTGCGGGCTTAGATGATGCACTGGCCGATGCGGATAGCATTGAACACATCGCACAAGAAAGGACGCAGGCGTTACTCGAATCGTGTGATTTGATTTTGTTTGTGCAGGATATCACAGAAGTCAGAAGTCGGGAGTCAGGAATCAGAAGTCCATCCGATACGCCCATTATCGAAGTTCATAATAAATACGATTTACTCAACGCTCGCGACTCAGGTCTCACATCTCTGACTATCAGCGCCAAGAATAATGAGGGTATCGATTTACTGGTACAAAAAATCATTGAGCAATTGGGCATTGCGGATTTCAATATGGCAAACCCCGCTGTCTTTACCCAGCGACAGCGAGATTTACTTTTGGCTATTATCAATTCAAATCAGCCGCCGAAAAAACGACTGTTCAAATTGTTGTGTTCTAAAGACGGTCAATAATTCGTCTTTATTCATGGTTCTTCTGCCCTGAGCAACGAACCAAGTTTTTCGGTAATGAGGGTTATTGGCTTTGGTCAGGGCCTCGTCGTCTTTGCCGCCATCCTGAGCTATGTCGGGTTACGCCCTATCTTTCAGGGGAACATAAGATACATCGCTGGGCCCTATGTACACTGACGCAGGCCTTATAATACCTCCGCTGTTAACTAATTCTTCAATCCTGTGCGCAGACCAACCGGCAATTCTTGACATTGCAAACAGCGGCGTATAGACCTCGCTGGGTATACCCATGCAATCATAAACAAAACCCGAATAGTAATCTACATTCGGAGCAATCACAAAGTTTTTACCTTTGGCTTCTTTCATAAGATCGGCCGTGATGTTTACAATTGTTTCATAAAGATCGAACTCGTCAATTCGTCCTTTTGAGTGGGCGAGTTCACGGGCTTTCTTCTTTAAGAGGACCGCTCGCGGGTCTGATTTGGTGTACACCGCATGGCCCATCCCATAGACAAGGCCGGACCTGTCTCCTGCTTGTTTCTTCAAAATCTTCTTCAAATAACTGGCAACCTGTCTTTCACTGGACCAGTTAGAGACCGCTCCCTTGATCTCGTCCATCATCCCCATGACTTTTGCGTTGGCGCCGCCGTGTCGTGAACCTTTCAAAGAAGCCAGTGATGCGGCGAGACAGGAATAGGTGTCTGTCCAGGACGAGGTAACAGTATGGGTCGTAAATGTTGAATTGTTTCCACCGCCGTGATCGGCATGAAGGACGAGCATCATATCAAGAATGCTTGCCTCAAGCGGTTCATAGGTGCCATCTGATCGCAGCATGTGAAGAAAATTTTCTGCCGTGGACAATGAAGTGTCCGGCCGTCTGATCGTAAAAGTACCTTTCTCGTTATGATATCTGTTGGCATGATACGAATAAGCGACAATGGCAGGGAGTTTTGCTATCAGGTTGATGGATTCAGAAACAACATTGTCGATATCCATGCTTTCCCTGTTTTTGTCTTCTCGGTACAAAACGCTGACTGAAGCGATCAGCTTGTTCATGATATCAGGGCTTGGAAAAGTTAGAACCGATCCTCTGACAAATCCTTCCGGCAGAGTCCTTTTTCGTGCCAGTCGAGAGGAAAATTTTGTAGCCATTTTCTGATCGGGTAATTTTCCGAACATAAGGAGATAGGCGGTGTCATCGAAACCGTGTCTTTCTTCTTTTAGAAATCCATCCACAAGATCAACGATCTCAATGCCCCGATATATCAACTGACCTTCAATGGGGATTTTCCCCTTGTTGACCTTATATCCCCTGACATCAGAAATCTCAGTGAGAATCGTCTTGACGCCGGTCCCATCTTCATTTCTAAGCCCTCTTTTAATCCCATTCTTTTTAAACTGTTCAGGGGTGATCGTATTATTTTCGATCGCTTCGTCTGTAAGTTGTTTGATTAAATTATCCATTTTGTCACCTGTTTAAAAAAGTTATCTGTATTAATGACTGTAACTGACCTACTCAGTTTCCATTTCTTTGATTGCTTCCAGTTGTCGAACTGCTTCGCGGTCACGGGGGCGACCCATTGCCTTTTTGGATTGAATGAGCGCGTCCCGATTTAGCACTTTCAACCGTGTTTGTTCCGCTTCGATGGTCTCGCACATTTGTTCAACCTGGCTGAAATCGCCCAGCCCCTGTACTTCGCTGATACAATCCAACTGTCCTAAGTCGGTATCCAAATATAAATTCTTAAGTTTTTTACAATTTTCAGAGGTTAACGATAGCGGCAGTCGCTGGGGCGTCATCCGGTGAACCGGATTTAAATCGGCCAAAGCCCGTTGAAGGCGAAGCAGATTATCCGGCGTAAAATCGCAGCAAACATCAACATCTACAGTTGACAGAGTTCCTCCATGAACAATACACGCATACCCTCCGATCAGGACGAATCGGACCTCTGCTTTGACAAGACGAGTCAACAGGTCAATGTATGTTTGGTTCATAGCTTCTTCGCTTTCTGTAGCTTACGCCGCATATCCAGTGCGATGTCGTGTCGGCGCATCCGTTCGGCGGGTGTTCGCTGGAGATTATGCCACAGTGCCCACAGGTCAACGCCGTTTTTGCGGGCACCGGCCAGTTCGACACTCTCATTGATGAATGCCTCAATGCTCCGACTATTTTTAGCATCTGCTTTTATCATCTTTTTAGCCAAGTTTCTTGGCGATCATGGCTTTCGCCTGAGCCAGGGCCTCGTCGAGTTTGGTGGCGTCTTTGCCGCCGGCCTGGGCCATGTTGGGCCGTCCGCCGCCGCCACCGCCGACTATCGGTGCGATTGCTTTGACGATGTCGCCGGCCTTGACACCTTTTTTGATGAGGTCGTCGGTTACGCCCGCCAGCAGCATCACTTTGCCATCATCGGTAGCAACGCCGAAAACAATCGCCGCGGATTTGGCCTTTTTCTTTAAGCTGTCAATCGCCGCCCGTGCCTGATCGACCTGCACATTGGGCAACTTGCCCACGATAATAGAGACCTCGCCGATCTTTTCGGCCGCATCGAGCAGCTTGGTCGCTTCGGCCATCGCATCACCGGCAGCCGCTCCGCCGCCGGACTTGAGTTCTTTTTTGAGGGCCTTGTTATCATCCAGCAACTTGCCCACTCTCGCGGTAATTTTATCCGCCGGGGTCTTGAGCGTTTCAATAAGTTCATCGACCACGCGGCTGCGAGCGGTCAGATGCTCGATCAGTCCCGGCCCGGTCAATGCCGTAATCCGGCGAACACCCGCGGCGACGCTTTCTTCTTTGAGCACCGCAAAGCCGCCAATTTCATTTGTGTTGGCCACATGCGTACCGCCGCAGAACTCTTTGCTGAATGCGCTCGCAAGGTCATCTTCGCCGGATGCACCAATCGCCAGCACGCGAACTTCATCGCCATATTTTTCGCCGAACAAAGCCATTGCACCGAGTTCTTTGGCTTGGTCGATATTCATCACAGCAGTCGTAACCGGAAGACCGGCAGCGATCTTTGATTGCAGCTTATCTTCGATTTCTTTGATCTGGTCTTTCGTCAATGCCTTCGGAGAAGTAAAGTCAAACCGCAGATAATCCGCACAGACCAATGACCCCTGCTGCTTGACCGCATCGCCCAATACCGATCGCAGCGCCCATTGCAGGATATGTGTGGCGGTGTGATTTTTCATGGTGGCCTGCCGATTCGTATCGACAGTGGCCTCTGCTGCATCGCCAACCGACAGCGAACCGGACATCAACTTGCCGCGATGGAGAACACAGTCGGCAATTTTCTCGGTGCTTTCAACTGCGAATTTTCCGGTGTTTGTTTTAATCATCCCGCTATCGCCGACCTGCCCGCCGGACTCGGCATAGAAGCAGGTTTTCTCCAGCACCAATGCAACCGTTTTTTCCGTATCCGAAAGCGTTCCGGATACTTCCAGTCCTTTCGCATTGATCCAGCCGATCAGTTCGGCCTCGCAGGAATCGGTTTCGTATTTGGGTGCATCGTCCGTAACCGGCATTTGAACACCGCTTAGTGCCGCCGCCAGCGAGGTTCCCTTTTGTGCGGCACGCGCACGAGTGCGCTGCTGCTGCATCAAATCCTCAAACTGCTTGGAATCGACCGTTAAGTTCTGCTCACGAGCCATCAACTCCGTCAGGTCCAGCGGGAAACCGAATGTGTCGTATAGCTGAAACGCGTCTTCGCCGCTGACAACTCTGTTATTTTTTGTTGCGGCCGTCGCGGCCCCGGCAAAAATCTCTAAACCACGATCCAGCGTCCGGCCAAACGAAGTTTCTTCCGCTGCAATGACCGACTCGACAAACTCGGCGCGCTCTTTGATTTCACCAAACGCATCACCCATGTATCCGGTTACGACATTGACCAGTTTGTGCATAAACGGTTCGTGCAGATCCAGCGATCGGCCAAAACGACATGCCCTGCGCAGGATTCGCCGCATGACATAGCCGCGGCCGTCATTGCTGGGATTAACCCCATCGGTAATCGCAAAGGTCAGTGTACGGATATGGTCGGCGATGACACGGAAGGCGTTGTCGGTCTTGTTGCCAAGCTGCGCGGTGAATTTCTTGCCCGCTAAGTCCTCGACCGCAGCAATAATCGGCATAAATAGGTCGGTCTGGTAGTTGCTGTTTTTGTTCTGGAGGACCGCGGTAATGCGCTCGAGTCCCGCGCCGGTATCGATATAGCTGGCATTTAACTTCTCCAGCTTGCCGTCCGGTTTGCGGTTGTACTGAATGAACACCAGATTCCACAGTTCGATATAACGGGCGCATCCGGCATTAACGGCGCATTTGTGGCCGGGTATGTGCCGCATATCACAGTGTTCAGCGCCAAGGTCGATATGAATCTCACTGCACGGCCCGCACGGTCCGGCGGCGCCCATTTCCCAAAAATTATCTTTCTTGCCGCAGAACAGGACGCGTTCTTTTGGCAGTGTCGTCAGCTTGGCCCACAAGTCCGCCGCTTCGGTATCGGCAGGACAGTTGTCCGCTTCGTCGCCTTCAAAGACCGTTGCCCACAACCGGTTCGGGTCGATCCCATACACATCCACCAGCAACTGCCAGGCCCACTCGATGGCCTCGGCCTTGAAGTAGTCGTCAAACGACCAGTTGCCCAGCATCTCGAAAAAGGTATGGTGATAGGTATCGATGCCGACTTCTTCGAGGTCGTTGTGCTTGCCGGAGACACGGATGCACTTTTGACTATTGGCAGCGCGGCCAAACTCCGGCGTGCGATGGCCAAGGAAGATCTCCTTAAACTGGTTCATTCCCGCATTGGTAAACAGCAGCGTCTCATCACCAATCGGCACCACCGGCCAACTCGGTACAAACCGATGGCCCTTTTCCGTAAAGAAATCAATAAACGCACTTCGAATTTCGTTTGAGCTTAACACAGTCCGTCTCTTTCAAAAACTATTTTTCTTTGACCTCAATCAGTCCTTTGGCGACGAGGATCTTTTGTTTTAGTTCGTCGATCAGTTCGGGGTTGTCTTTGAGGAACTGTTTGGATTTCTCGCGACCCTGGCCCAGTCGGACTTTTCCGTAATTAAACCATGCCCCGCTCTTGCTGGCGATGTCATTCTCTACGGCCAAATCCAGCAGGTCGCCGATATAGCTGATGCCGCTGTCAAACATAATATCGAACTCGGCCTTTTTGAACGGAGCCGCGACTTTGTTCTTGACCACGCGGGCGCGGACACGGTTTCCAATCGCCTCATCGGTCGTGTTTTTGATCGTGGAAATACGGCGCACATCCAAACGAACCGAGCTATAGAACTTCAGTGCGTTGCCGCCGGAGGTGGTTTCGGGGTTTCCGAACATCACGCCGATCTTCATACGGATTTGATTGATAAAGATCAGGCAGGTCTTGCTCTTGCTGATGACGCCGGTGAGTTTCCGCAGGGCCTGGCTCATTAGCCGCGCCTGCAGGCCCACATGCGACTGGCCCATCTCGCCCTGCAACTCTGCGGCGGGAACCAATGCGGCGACAGAATCGATCACGATAATATCGACCGCGTTGGACCGGATCAGCATCTCGGCGATCTCCAATGCCTGTTCGCCCGTATCGGGCTGGCTGATGAGCATGCTGCTGATATCGACGCCAAGCTTCTTCGCCCAGGTCGGGTCCAGTGCGTGTTCGGCATCAATAAACGCCGCGATGCCGCCGGCCTTTTGGGCGTTGGCGATTACATGCAGCGCCAGCGTCGTCTTACCGGACGCTTCAGGGCCGTAAAATTCAATCACTCGCCCGCGCGGGATGCCGCTTCCGCCGAGGGCAATATCCAATGATAAGGCGCCGGTGGAGATTCCATCAATCTTGTAGTGCTTCGAGTCGTCCATTTTCATGATGGAGCCAGCACCGTACTGTTTTTCAATCTGAGCAATCGCCCGATCCAGAGCACCACTTTTGGCACCGGCATCTGTTTTTTTTGTCTCTAACTTTTTCGTAACGGCTTTGGCTTTGGCCATACTTAACTCCTCGTCAGTAAATTAATTGTCATCCTTAACATTCTATTATTTCAATGCCGCCGTGCAAACGGCGTTATATTCCGGCCCAGCCGGGGTCAATCGGATTTCATATAAGACAAGCTCGTCGACCGAAACGGACCCGATGGCCGCGAATAATCGCATTATCTTCTCTCTAAAACTGCGTTATTTTATGGAGCCGGTCAAATCGCTCGTCAATCATCTCTCGGGTTGCCGTTTTGATTCCATGGATCGAAAAATCGCCGATTGTAAACGATGCCATGACCGTTCCATAAACCATTGCATTATGAAGTGATATAATATCAACAGTACCCAACTGCGACAGATGCCCCATCATCCCACCGGCGAAAGAGTCTCCGGCACCCGTCGGGTCGATGACCACTGAGGTCGGATAGGCCGGCAACAGGAAAGTGTCGCCTTCGACGCTGTTCAGCATTGAGCCATGTTCGCCTTTTTTAATGACAACAAATCGCGGCCCCATATCCAGAATACTTTTGGCGGCCGAGACGAGATTTTGCTGATTGGTCAATAGTTTGGCTTCGCCATCGTTGAGTATCAGCATGTCGATACGAGATAGCAGTTCTCTCAAATCCGCCTTGGCGGTCATAATCCAGTGATTCATTGTATCGGCGGCGACAAACGATGAACTTTCCAACTGGTCTAATAATTTGATCTGCAGTGAAGGAGCCGTATTGGCCAGAAAAACGAACTCGCAATTACGAAAACTTTCCGGCACGGCCGGCGGTTGTTCGGCCAGCACATTGAGATTCACCGTATCGGTGCGGGCCTCATTCATATCCCCTTCATAGGTTCCACACCAGCGGAATGTCTTGCTTCCGGTGCGAACCTCTAAACCCGCCAAGTCAACTTCCTTGTCGTGAAATAATGCCGTCAGATCGAATGGGCAGTCATCACCAATGACACCGACAAACTTCACATCGGTGAAAAATTCGCCGGCCATTGAAAAATAAACAGCGGATCCGCCAATACAATCTTCATTTATGCCGTAGGGCGTTTGAACCGTGTCAATCCCGACCGAACCGGTTACTAATAATGACATTTTTCTAATCCTTTTCCTGTTGAAACTTTGTTAGTGTATTCTCAATCCGTTTGAGAACTGTGTTCATTCCCAGTATATCAACCGTGTCAAAGATCGGCGGGCTGACCGTGTTGCCGCAGATTGCCACTCGCAGCGGTTGGGCGATTTTGCCGAGACCGACTTGTTTTTCCTCTGCCAGCGAGCGAAGCAGTGTCTCAATCGCTTCCGGCGTCAGTTCATCCAATGTCGCCAGTGCATCGCCGACGGCCCTGAGCATAGCAAAACCATCACCTTTGAGCAGAACTTTCTTAACGGCTTTGGAATCATATTCAATTTCGTCATCTGGTACAAATGCAAACCGAGTTTTCTGTTCGATTTGTTCGAGTGTCCGCGCACCTTCATTAATGCGGATGATGCGCCCCAGCAGTTCGTCGTCAGCCGCAGCGACGGGAGAGCCGATTTCTTCTAAATAGGCCCGGAAATGCCGGAGGCGTGTTTCAGGCGGCAGAAGCTTTATGTATTCGGTGTTAAAGGCCGTCAATTTTTGGCGATCAAATAAACTGTTGCTCTTGTTGATGCGGGACAGGTCAAACGCCTCGATCAGCTCATCGCGGGTCATAATTTCCCGCCCGTCACCCGGATTCCAGCCCAACAGGGCCAAAAAATTGACAAGCGTTTCGGGCAGATACCCGCTGCGGAAAAAGTCCACAATATTGATTTCCGGAAGATGCACGCCCATATAGGCGGCCATCGCATCGACGGCGGGCATATCAGGGGCGGTTTTTCCTTTTAAGAATGTTTCCAATTCCTCCGGCGTGACGCCGCCGGCCTTGGCCATCGCATCCTTGTCCACTTTACCCATCGCCTTAATCGCCTTTTTCAGCATCTTGGGGCGTTCGCGCTTGCTGAGTTTGCCGCCGGACTCGCTGACGGTAACGGACATATGGGCATATATTGGAATGCGAAAGCCGAGGGCTTTTTGCAGAAGCTGGTGGTTGTGCGTATTGAGCAGATGCTCCTGCCCGCGGATGATGTGCGTTACGCCCATCAGTTCATCATCAATGACGACCGCCATATGATAGGTCGGAAAGCCATCGCTTTTTTGGATGATAAAATCGCTCAGTTCCGCCGGATCAATCGAAATCGTCCCGCGCACTTCATCTTGTATCACAATCGGCTCGGTTTGTGTGATGGCCAGCCGCACCGTAACGGGTTTGCCTTCGGCACGGGCTTTCTCAACAACCGCCGCATCGGGGAACATATCGGGGCGGGGATAGATATTGTTGCGTTTTTCCTTTTCAGCGGCGACCCGCATATCCGCTAACTCCTCCGGCGTATCGAAGCAGTAATAGGCCTTTTGCTCATCGATGAGTTGCTGAATGTACCGGTCGTAAATATCCCGTCGGTCGGATTGCTTATACGGGCCATTCGGACCGCCGATATCCGGGCCTTCATCCCAGTCGATCCCCAGCCATCGCATGTCGTCCATCACCTGCTGTGCGGCGGTGGGGGTGTTGCGTTTGGTATCGGTGTCCTCGATTCGCAACAGGAACTTACCACCACGCTTGCGAGCCAGCAGCCAGTTAAACAAAGCCGTCCGAGCGCCGCCAATGTGGAGATACCCGGTCGGAGAAGGAGCAAATCGCGTTACAATCATAAAAATCCCTGTTTTTTGAGTCATTTTGCAAAACGCAAAGTGTACCCACCCCCCCTATGAAAGTCAAGAATAAGCTGAAAGGATTGCGATACTATCACTTCCCATCAGGATCATCAATGACAATCACTTGGTACTCATCTTGGAATATGATGGCCTGATTTCCATCGAAACTGATAAGATTTAATGCCGTTGTGTATTCATTTGTATCGATCGGAAATGTTCGCTTGAAATTATACAAATCTCTGTTATCTTTGTGGCCGATGAAATTCCATTCAATATCCGAAACCCTATCTGGATGACCACAGCTAAGTTTTTGGGTTACTTCAAAGTTAGCGACTTTTTGACTTGACTGAGCAATGATAGTGGAGCAATTTGAACGGGAACCTATTTCGCCAATGAAGCATGTGACGCGAGCTGCGTATTGCGGCCCTAAATCTTCTTGAGTCGTCTTTGTTGCATTGCTGGGTCCAGGGGCAGGTAATTCTTTCCTGCATCCGACGGCGATACAAACCGTAATAACCAGCAAAGCACATATCTTTCGCATCATGTTCCGCTCCTGTTTTTCAACGACCTTCTGAATCATAACGCAATCTGCTGCCCTTCGGTTCGGGCGATTTCGACGATGGCACTGGAGGTGTCTTTGTCCCACTGCTGCTGTCCGCAGGGGATCGGCTCAATCCGGCTGTCCGTTCGTGCGGCGACCCGCCAGAGTTGATTGATCCATTGCCGCTCAATCTTCTTATCGAATTGTGGCGACACCACCATGACATCGATGTCGCTATCCGAGTCAGCCGTTCCGGCGGCATACGAACCAAACACGACACCAAAGTTGACCGGCAAACCCGATTTCGTCAGACACAGGAGATAATCCTGTACTCGTTTTATAATTACCGTACCAACCATTCGTCAATCTGACTCCTCAAAAACCAGATTGCAGAATAACATATCGTCTGTGTCCTGTAAATACATTCTTTGGGCGATTAAGGTGGATATTGGGCGTATTCCGGATCCTCGATAAAAGTTCTACCGGGAATCTTTCGGATGTGCTAAAATACCGCCCGAAATTGATGCTTTTTTCAGGAATATATAGGGAATATATAGAAATGACAGAAACAAACGAACCAAATAACGAACAGCATCTGGATTTTATTCGGCAGATTGTGGCTGATGATATTGAAAGCGGCGTTAATGACGGGCGTGTGCATACGCGATTTCCGCCGGAGCCGAACGGCTATTTGCATATTGGCCATGCCAAGAGCATTTGTCTGAACTTTGGCATTGCGGCCGAGTTCGGCGGCCAATGTAACCTGCGATTTGATGACACCAATCCGTGTAAAGAAGAACAGGAATATGTCGATTCAATTATTGAAGACATTCAGTGGCTGGGTGGGCAGTGGAATGGTGAGCCGCTGTTTGCTTCGGATTATTTTCAGCAGATGTATGACTGGGCCGTTGAGCTGATCAAAAAAAACAGGGCTTTTGTTTGCGACCTGACCGCTGACCAAACGCGCGCCTATCGCGGCACACTGAAAGAACAGGGCAAGAAAAGCCCGTATCGCAACCGCGGCGTTGATGAAAATCTCGATCTGTTTGAGCGGATGAAGAAGGGTGAGTTTCCCGACGGAACGAAGACGCTCAAGGCCAAAATCGATATGGCCAGCCCCAATATCAATCTGCGCGATCCGGTGATGTACCGCATTCTGCACGCGACGCACCACCGCACCGACGACGACTGGTGTGTGTATCCGATGTATGACTGGGCGCACGGGTTGGAGGATTCTATCGAGGGTATCACGCATTCAATTTGCACGCTGGAGTTTGAAAACCACCGCCCGCTGTACGACTGGTTCCTCGATGCACTGGAAATCCATCATCCGCGCCAGTACGAATTTGCCCGGCTGAATCTGACCTACACGATGATGAGCAAACGCAAACTCCTGCAACTTGTCAATAACCGGCTCGTCAGCGGCTGGGACGACCCTCGACTGCCGACACTGTCCGGCCTGAGACGGCGTGGCTTCTCGCCAAAATCAATTCGCGATTTCTGTGCGACCATCGGTGTCAACAAGTTCAACAGTACCGTTGACTATGCCCTGTTGGAACATTGTCTGCGAAAAGACCTCAATGCAACCAGCCCGCGCGTGATGGCCGTATTGAATCCGCTGAAGATTATCATTACAAACTTCCCCGATGGTCAGGCCGATGAATTGGACGCGGTCAATAATCCGGAGGACGAATCCGCCGGGACTCGCATTGTGCCATTTTCAAAAATGCTCTATATTGAGCGGGACGACTTTATGGAAGACCCGCCGCGAAAGTTCTTTCGGTTGGCTCCCGGTCGCGAGGTGCGTCTGCGATACGCCTATTTTATCACCTGCAACGAGGTGGTCAAAGATGACAATGGTGAAGTCGTCGAATTGCGATGCACCTATGACCCCGCCACCCGTGGCGGTGACGCCCCGGACGGCCGCCGGGTCAAGGCCACACTGCACTGGGTCAGCGCCGAACATGCTCTTGACGCCGAAATCCGCTTGTATGACCACCTGTTCACAAAGGAAAACCCCGACGATGTCGAAGACGGGCAGGACTTTACCGCCAATATAAACCAGGATTCACTAAAAGTGCTGGGTGGCTGCAAAATTGAACCATCGGTCAAGAATGCTGAATCGCTACGGCGTTTTCAATTTGAGCGGCTGGGCTATTTTTGCACGGATGCCGATTCGACACCGGAAAAGCTCATTTTTAATAAGACTGTCGGCCTCAGGGATACTTGGGCAAAAATCCAGAAACAACAGCAAAACCAGCAGAAACAAAAACAACAAAAGAAAAAATAGCAACAGTTGTCGCAATCCAAGTTAAACGCAACCCCCGTTTCCGGTGTACGGCCCTGACACATCGGAAGCGTTTTATGCATCAAAATCACACCCAATCCGTAGAAAACACCCACTCTCTCCAAAAACAGTTCAAATATCGCTGGTTTTTTGTTAATTGCCGCCGGATTTGTGACGAAATGGCCAAGGTGGATATATTTCAATATCGGTGATTGTTGTGAAAAATTGCAACAAGCCGATAACAACGCGATACAACGACAAAAAAAGGATGCTGTTGTGAAAAAAGAGCAAATACAACTTGATGGAGACAGGCCGGCTGGTTCGGCGTCACATAGCGATCTTCTCAGTCAAATTGCTGACAAGGAATCGCAACTACAAATTAAAAGCCGATTAATGGACAATATGGCCTACCAGATTCGCACCCTGTCTAATGCTATTATTGGATTTAGCGATCTTCTTTTGCCCGAAGATCTCACGCCGGATCAAATCGAATATGTTCAGGAGATTAATCACGCTGGCTATGGGCTTTCCGCTTTGGTCGGGGAAGTGCTGGACTGGAGCCAGGTGTTGTCAGGAAAGCTTGTAACACACAAAAAGCTCTGCGAGTTATCCGATATCATCCAGCGGATTGAGCAGGTTCTCTCTGCCGCAACGAAAGAAAGAGGGTTGGACTATCAAATCGTAACGGATCCGATGCTTCCGAATTCTATTCGCAGCGATGACGAACGATTGGTGAGGTGTTTGCTGAACTTAGTAGCGAACGCCATTCGGTACACACCGCAGGGTTCTGTGCGGGTCCATGTGCTGCTGGAGAACGACGGCTCGACACCTGTCGTTCGTTTTGACATTATTGACAGCGGCGTTGGGGTCGATGAGGAAACCGCTGCCCACCTTTTTGAAGCGGGCGATTATCAGATCGACTCAGACCAGGGATTGTTAACATTGCTGGATATGGGCCTTAAGGTAACCGCTGGACTGCCGTTAACCAAGCAACTTATCGAGTTTCTTGGCGGAACGGTTGAGGTGAAAAGCCAGGTTGGCGTCGGCTCTACTTTTTCTTTGAGAATTCCTGTGGGAACAGTATGCGAACTCAATCAGCCCGGATCGGAAAAGGGACAGGCCTTGGCGCATCCGACAGACAGGGACCCGTGGCAGTTGACTGAATCCTCTACTGGTACGATTCTTTTGGTGGAGGATCAGCCGTCGAATCGGACCGTCATCAGTTTAATGTTAGAGGCACTGGGCGTTGAAGTGGATACTGCGGCAGAGGGCGAAGAGTCGCTCACAAAAGTTCGGGACAACTCATATTCACTGATCCTGATGGATCTGAAAATGCCGAAGATGGATGGCTATGAAGCCACACGCCGCCTTCGGGAACAAGATATTGGAATCCCGATCGTGGCCCTTTCGGCCAAGGTTTTGGACGGTGATGAACACCGCCAGATCACAGCTCTGTTTGACGGATTTCTGACCAAACCGGTGGACAGCCGGAAATTGTCCGAAATGCTTCAAAAGTTCATTAAGGGTTTTATCGTCTCTGACCAAAAAGACCGTTTTTCTAAGCAGGATACGGTTGCGTTGGAGTATGGAAATTAAAGCAGGGTGAACAGGCGGAGATATGTTGACACATAGACAACAACAAGGTTCAGCAGTAGCGATTAAAGAGAATCAGCTCTTTGGAGACTGGTTGATTCAGCAGGATTGTATTACCCCTGAACAATTGGATACCGCACTGGCCGATCAGAAAAAAAATGGGGGTCGGATCGGGCAATCGCTGGTTCGCCTGAAGGTTCTGTCGGACGGTGATTTAACGAAACAGTTGGCGGAGTATTTGGATTTCGACTATATCTCGCTGGCTGATTTTTCGGTGCTTGATAAAGATGTGGCGCGCCATGTACCTGAAAATATAGCTAAACGATTTGGTGTTTTGGCGATTGAAGAAACACAGGATCATATTATTGTCGCGATGTCGGACCCGCTGGATGTCATCGCGGTGGACACGGTTTCAGTGAAACTCAAGCGGCCGGTCAAGACGGTTCTGGCCTCTGACAGTGAAGTGAAACGAGCGATCGACTTTGTTTATCACGGCACCGATGTTGAAGAGCAGCAGCTTCGTGATTTGGTTGAGCTGGAAATCAGCAGTGACGAGGACGACCTGCTTGAAAGCGCGTTGGAGATGGAGGTCTCTTCGGCTGTGGAGGCCGAAGATGCCCCGGTGGTCCGGTTTGTTGACCTGCTGCTCAGCCAGGCAATTAAGAGCCGGGCCAGTGATATCCATGTCGAGCCGCAGGAAAAGAGCATGATGATTCGGATGCGTATTGACGGGATTCTGACGGAAATGGTCCCGCCGGCGCGAAAAATGCAGGCCGCTGTCCTGGCGCGTATTAAGATTTTGTCCGAGATGGACATTGCCGAACGCCGCCTGCCGCAGGACGGGCGATTCAGGATCAAACGCGGTTACGGCAAGGAAGATATTGATGTTCGTGTGTCTTCGCTGCCGACGATTTACGGCGAGAAAATCGTGATGCGTATCCTGGACAAGGGCGCGGTTCAGCATAGTTTAAGTATGCTGGGACTGGAACCGGAGTTGCTGGGCCAGTTCAAGGCAACCTTGTCTCAGCCGCATGGTATTATTATTGTTACCGGCCCGACTGGTTCGGGTAAAAGTACGACGCTTTATTCAGCTCTCAACGAATTACGCGATCCAAATAAGAACATCAGTACCGTTGAGGACCCGGTGGAATACCGGCTCGGCGGCATCAACCAAACACAAATCAAGCCCGGCATCGGTCTGTCATTCGCTTCCTGCCTGAGAACCCTTCTTCGACAGGACCCGGATATCATCCTGATCGGCGAAATCCGTGATAAAGAAACAATGGAAATTGCGATCAAGGCATCGTTAACCGGGCATCTGGTATTAAGCACTTTCCATACAAACGACGCCCCCAGTGCTTTGAGCCGTCTGGTGTATATGGGGCTGGAGCCATATTTGTTGGCGTCGTCTTTGAACCTGATCCTTGCCCAGCGGCTTGTTCGCAGGGTTTGTGATAAGTGTAAGGAACCGATCGAGCTGCACGAAGGACAGATCAAACAGCTTCATATGACCCCGGAACAGGCCGCTACGGCCACATTTTTCCAGGGCAAAGGATGTTCCGAGTGCGGCGGCAGCGGCTATCGCGGACGGGTTCCCATCTTTGAATTTCTGGTGATGGATTCAGAAATCCGTGAAGCCATGGCCGCCGGCGCTCGCGAAACACAAATCCGTGCCATGGTCCGCGAAAAGGGATACGGCGGACTCTTGTCCAGCGGAGTAACCCGTATATTGGACGGCCGAACAACTGCCGATGAAATCCTGCGGGCAACCTATGCGGATAACATTATTCTGTAGTCTAAAGCAGTAAAGTGGAGTTTATCTTAAAGGTTTTATAATGAAAACATTTGAATATGTTGCTTGGGATCATTCGGGAAATTGCAAAGAAGGCGTTCGTCAGGCGTCCAGCCAGGACGAGCTGTTGACCCATCTGCGTTCGGAGGAGTTGACCCCTGCCGTCATCAATGAAGTGGTGGGTACCCAGCCAAAAAAAACAGATCAGGTTCGATACAAGAAGGTCAAATCCGTGGAACTGGCGACTTTTTGCTGGCAGCTCAATACGATGCTTTCGGGCGGACTTTCGATTACCGTCGCGATCCAAACGATTGCGGATGAAATTACCAATCCGTATTTTGAATATATCTTAAAAAAGATGTCCGGTCAGATCGAAAAAGGAATGTCGTTTACAGACTGCCTTTACCAATATCCAAAGGTTTTCGGGAAACTGTGCTGTGCGATTGTCATGGCCGGTGAAACGGGCGGGTCGCTGACGGCATCGCTGGAACGCCTGGCGGAACATTACGAGAACCGGGACAAACTCATCCGAAAGGTCCGCGGCGCAATGGCATATCCGTGCTTTGTCGTTGGATTTATTGTTGTGATTGTTATCGTTCTGATGACGCTGATTGTCCCGCGATTCTCTCTGATGTTTGAGGAGTTCAACGGTGAACTTCCGGCGTTTACACGCGGCTTTATGGCGTTCTATGACATGCTTGTTCATTATATCCTTCATATTCTCGTCGTGACAGCCGGCCTGATCGTCGGTCTTGTGGCGTATGGAAAAACGAAGAAAGGTCATGAAAAACTTAGCCAGGTGATGTTATCGGTCCCGGTTTTCGGCAACATTATCCTGATGTCCTTTGTCGCGATGTTTTGTAAAACACTGGGGACGCTGATCGGGGCAGGCGTTTCGGTGCTGGATGCCTTTGGCATACTAAATGGCCCAAATCGGCGAGAACAGCGGATCGTTGGCTGCTGTGATGGAAAAAACCAGTGAGTATTACGAAAAGAAAGTCGATGGGCTGGTCTCGCTGATGCTGGGGATGCTGGAACCGATATTGATTATTACCGTCGGCGGCATCGTGCTGGTCGTGATTTTAGCGATGTACCTGCCGATTTTCTCAATGGGCCAATAATGAGTTCGCAGGCAGTAGCCCGAAGCGCAAGCGCAGGGATGGCAACCGCGGATTACGCGGATTTGCGCGGATGAAAGGGAAGAAACACGGTTATTAACGCAAAAACAACGCCTATACAGGATATATCGGATATGTATAATGCTTAGTGTTAGTTTTATCTATGACAGATGAAGTGTTATCTGCCACAAATGAAGCGTGATCTGTGGAAGATCAAGCGTGACCTGAGGCAAAGTAAGCGTGATCTATGGCAAGTCAGGCGTGACCCGTGGCGAGTGAAGCGTGACCTGAGGCAAAGTAAGCGTGACCTGAGGTAAAGTGAGCGTAACCTGAGGTAAAGTAAGCGTGATCTATGGCAAGTCAGGCGTGATATGAGGCAGAGCAAGCGTGATCCGTCATAAAGTAAGGGTGATTTGCGGTGGGTAAAGCGTGATCTATGACGGAGTAAGCGTGATTTAAGGTAGGTGAAGTGTGATTTACCCTAAATAAATCCTGTAAATCCCGTTCATCGGCGTCAAAAAAATAAAAGTTTTGATTAAGTCGATCGTTTTGTTGAACGAAATAGTCAATGGAAATGCCAAAAAGGCAAAATCGTTAATGTTTTTTTATAGGAGAAAGACAATGAAGGTAAAAGGTTTTACATTGATCGAGCTGATGGTCGTCATCCTGATCGTGGGTATCCTTGCGGCGGCTTCTGTGCCGATGATGCGTGGACGGATTGACTCAGCTAAGTGGTCGGAAGCAAACGCGACGGCCGGAACCATTAAGTCTGCCATTCGGGTCTATTTTGCAGAACATGCATCATCCCCGACCGGTGCGCTCAGCGTTTCAGCCACACAGACTCTGCTGGGATTTAACACCGCGGACCTGACCGGAACCTATTTTGTTCCCGCTAACTACAACATCGACAGCGTGGACAGCAATGGCAACGCGGCGATCACCGTAACCGGCAGCCAGTCCAATGCACCAACCGGCTCTAAGACACTGAGTACGACCGGTAGCTGGAACTAAGGTGGGGCTTGTAGTAACAAGCATACAAGGAAGCAGAGGAGGTCAACCGATACCTTCTCTGCTTCTTCTATTTAAGTTCATAGTTCGTGGTTCGTAGTTCGTAGTTTGGAGAAAAAATGAAATCGCCAATTACCAATCGTCAATCGACGGGCTTTACACTGACCGAGGTGATGATCTCCATTCTCATCGTGATGGTTTTAGTTACGGGAGCCATGGGGTATCAATATAACTCGACGCGCGATGTGAAGATTTCGGAGGTTCAGGCCGCCGCGTCCCGCATCGCGATGCTGCTGCTGGAAGGATGGAAGGGCCAACAAGGCGACACGGCGTTTGACCCGGTGGATGTGTTTAGTGATGAGATGACCATACAAACCGCTTCCGGCCCCGGCGCACCGGATAATTCCGGCGGCGTACCGCTGACAACACTGGACTCTTACGAAGTGGTCCTTCGGGGCGTCTATTATTTTGTAACGCTTTCTTATGAGGCATCATCTGCTTCGGAGCCGATGCTCCTGAACGCGACCGTCGCCTGGAGAGACGACTATACACAGGACGAACTTGAAGGCGACGAGCGATTTGTTCGCTACTCCACCTTCCTCGTGTCCTATTAGGGGAGCATAAATCAATTGATGATTGACGAATGACGATTGATTATTTTAACGCCAAAGTCGCAAAAAAATAAACAGTAATCAATAAACAATAATCATTTAAGATGTCTGTGGACAAAAAATGAATCGGAAATTGGAAATTGGAAATTGGAAATCAGCCCGTCGCGGCGTTTCGTTGATTGAAGTGGTCGTCGTGATGGCCATGGTGGG
Source organism: Planctomycetales bacterium 4572_13 (assembly GCA_002084585.1). GTDB lineage: Bacteria > Planctomycetota > Phycisphaerae > Sedimentisphaerales > Anaerohalosphaeraceae > 4572-13. The sequence goes on from NBLM01000018.1 coordinate 20,424, forward strand.
CATTATGACACTGGGTGCCGGTGTGCTTTTGGCCAATGGCCAGAAAAGCTGGGGGACTCTGTTCGGGCGGGTCTATGGCGATTCAGCCATCGACAGTTTCGCTGCACAAAAAGCATTTGATACGGTCTGCCGTAAGGCCAGCTTGCGTAAACATATTTTGAGTGAGGACGCCGATTCACTGGAACTGTATTATTGGGACGATTCTTCGACGGCGGCGATTCCGGAAAATTATGCGCGTTTTTACCAGAGCGATGAGGAAGTGTTTGTCGAATACGGAAAAACACAAACCGACGCCTGGCAGCCGGACACAGAAACAAGCCCGGCAACGATTCAAATCGCACGCGGCGTGGACTCGGTGAAGTTCACACTCGAGGGAACTTCGGTTCAGATGTATCTGAATTATACCGATGCGGACAGGACACCGATGATGTGTTCATCCGTCCGGCATAACGAATAACGAACAAAAAAATAAACAGTAATCAATAAACAATAATCATTTGAGATGTCTGTGGACGGTAAAAAAATGCGAAGAAAGAAAAAACAAAGAAAAGGAGCCATCCTGGCGCTCATGGTGATGGTCGTGCTGCTCTTGTCCATGGCCAGTTTGGCCCTGATCCGGGTAGGCACCGAGGCCCGTCTTCGGACCGTTAAAAGCGATTTACAAACCGCAGCCCGCTTTGCAGCAGATGCCGGAATCGAACGGGCGCTGTATCTGATGAACGAGCAACTGGCCGCCGGAACCTGGGTGCTGGACGCCGTTCCCACATTCTCTGCACAGCCCTTAACCGCTGCCAATGCTGATTATACTGTAACCTTTACCGGTGATCTGGCCAGCGGCTATCAGGTTACTTCAGTTGGCCACAGCCATAACCAAACAAAGACAGTGCTGGCGACTATTGCTTTAACCAGTCCGACGGCGAAGGATTTTGCTATTTTCGCAAAAGATAATATTGATTTAAAAAACGGATCGCTTGTGGACGGATACAATTCCGGCGACCCCGGCGATACGGCCGTTCCGGCCAAAATAGGGACACTGAGCAAGAACAACGGGGCCATCGGTATTGATAATAATGTGACGATTGATGGGGATGTTTACATTGT
>NBLM01000077.1 GCA_002084585.1 Planctomycetales bacterium 4572_13
CAGGGTTGTAGCCAATGTTTTTGCGAAACCTCAAAATGTAAAATTTGCAGGTCTCGCTGTTGTTTTGCGCTGTTTTAAGCATTTTTGCAAAACTTCAGTTAATAAGATAAAGCGGATTCAACTCATAAGTGCAACTGAGTTAAACCCTGTTTCATTAACCTGTTTTGCTTATAAAGGGCCAATAGTTACAATAAGAAACTCTAATGAGTCAGCTGTGCAAAAACTCTGCCGGACAAAACTTCTCCGGCAGAGTCATCATATCAGTAGCCAGAGGTTACTTACGGTCGTTTTGCGATGGCTCTATTATCTGAGAAAGAGCATCTCAGCATAACTTGGCAGAGGCCACAGGTCCGCATCCACCAGCATCTCCAGTGCATCGGCGGCCCGGCGAACATCGCCCATTGCCGGGATGACCGCATCACGATAAGCGCGGGCCTGCGTATTGGGTTTACTGATCGACCGGGCTTTGTTTACAGTAGCTTCAAGCGTGTCGATTCCTGTATCCAACTCATCAATCAGGCCGCACACCTTCTCAAGCATCGTTTGCATTGAGCCGCAGACGACTCCGGCATCAGCGACGATGTTCATTGACGAAGCCAGTTGCCCGGAATACTCGACACAGGCAGGCATGATTTGCCGCTTAGCAATGTTCAGCATCGTCAGTGCTTCGATATTGATGCTTCCGCTATATGCTTCAAGCAGAACCTCAGTCCGTGCGTACAGTTCCTGTTTGGTTAATACCTTATGTTTTTTGAATAAGGCGACATGCCCTTTTTCCGTAATGGTTTCGAGCGATTCGACGGTTGAACGGATGTTCGGAAGGCCGCGTTTTTCAGCTTCGGCGACCCAGGCATCGGAGTAGTTATCACCGTTGAAGATAATGCGTTGATGATCGGTGGCGATTTTTTTAAGAAGCTTTTGTGTTTCTTTTCGGACATCTCTTGCTTTTTCCAGTGTGCCGGCGATTTCACTTAGTACATCAGCAACAATCGTATTGATGACAAAGCTCGGTCCGGAACAGGACTGAGTCGAACCGACCATTCGAAACTCGAATCGGTTGCCGGTAAAGGCAAACGGAGAGGTCCGGTTGCGGTCAGTGCAGTCCTTTGGAAGCGGCGGCAGGGTTGAGATACCGAGTTTCAGTTCGCCGCCTTTTCTGGATGATTTGGCGCCGTCGGCAGACAGTTGTTCGAGGATGTCGTTTAGTTGGTCGCCCAAAAAGATTGAAACAATGGCTGGCGGAGCTTCATTGGCACCCAAGCGATGCTCATTGCCGGTATTGGCGACCGAGGCACGCAGCAGTTTGGCATACTTGTCAACCGCACGAATCACCGCACACAAGAATACGAGAAAGACCATGTTTTCATGAGGCGTGCTGCCCGGATCGAGTAGATTGACGCCGGTGTCGGTTACCATCGACCAGTTGTTGTGCTTGCCTGAGCCATTGACACCTGCGAAGGGTTTTTCGTTAAGCAGACAGACAAAATTATGCCGCAGTGCGACTTTTTCGAGTGTCTCCATCGTTAGCTGATTGTGGTCCGTTGCGACATTGACCGTTGCGAAAACCGGCGCGAGTTCATACTGCGAGGGAGAGACTTCATTGTGCTGAGTCTTTGCGGAAACACCCAGTTTCCACAGTTCGGTATTAACATCGTTCATATACGCCGCAATGCGTTCATGCAGTGTTCCGAAGTAGTGATCGTCCATTTCCTGACCGCGCGGAGACGGGGCGCCGAACAAGGTTCGGCCCGTCAGAACCAAATCCATTCGTTTTTCAAAAAATCCACGGTCGATCAGGAAATACTCCTGTTCGGGTCCCAGCGTGGAAATGACGCTTTGCACATTGGTTTCGCCCAGTGCTGCCAGAACGCGGACGGCCTGTTTGCTGACTGCTTCCATCGAACGCAGCAGGGGGGTCTTTTTATCAAGGGCCTCACCGGTGTAAGAACAGAAGGCGCACGGAATGTAAAGTGTCTTGCCCTTGATAAAAACAGGTGAGGTGCAATCCCAGGCCGTATAGCCACGAGCTTCAAAGGTCGCACGCAGTCCGCCGGACGGAAATGATGAAGCGTCCGGTTCGCCCTGAACCAGCAGTTTGCCGCTGAACTCCATAATGGTCTTGCCGTCCGGTGTGGGCGAAATAAAGGAATCGTGTTTTTCGGCCGTCAGCCCGGTCATCGGCTGGAACCAGTGGCAAAAATGGGTGGCCCCTTTTTCCAGTGCCCAGTCCTTCATCGCGTTGGCGATCACATCTGCGATACTGATTGTGAAATCACCCCGTCCCTGACGGATTGTAACAAATTTTTTGTAAATGTTTTTCGGCAGTCGTTGCCGCATCACCGCGTCGTTAAAAACATTAATGCCGAATATGTCCGTTATTTGGCTTTGCTCGTTCTTCATAACTTCTCCTATATTGGGTAAAGGGGTTAGAGTCCATATTACCGGAAACCCGCTGGCAACGCGGGCAAAAACATTCTATTAGCCGGTTCATTTAATTTCAAGCATTCATCGTCAGATACCCAAAGAATACAATGGGGCAACTTCTGCAGCCCTGTTACTGCGCAGTAATCTACCATGACAGCTTATATACAATGGCAAAAGGTATGCCAATCGTTTTTTAATAACAGAAAGTTTTGTATCCATATTATTAATAGAGGGTTATGTCTTTTCGTGATACCGGTGGGGGCTGGCGATATGGCTACATTATTGTAGCATAACACACCTTATGATTACAATTTTGTATCTTTTTTGCATAGGTTTATTGTTTTTGTGCTGTTTATTCTGAAAAAAGACGGCACTAATTGAATCGATGTTTTTACCTGCGCCAGCGTGATCCTTTGTTCCCCTCAAACCGCGATTGAAGGTTTTCAGTTGCCGCTGACAGTCGTGGTGTTGATTATCGGTAAAGATATATTGTTGCTGCTGGGATTCATTGTTACTTTTCTATTGACCAGTCAGGTCCATATTCGGCCTGCTTGGGCGGGCAAGGTCTCGACTTTCTTGCAGATTATAATGGTTTTTTCAATTTTGATCGGCCCCGAGACCGTTCATTGGGTAACTACTTGGCCTACTATAACCGCCGCGATCTGCTGGGCAACGGGGTTTTGCGCGATGATGGCAACTTTTGTTTACATTTACTGCGGAATTCGGTATATTGAAGCGTTTGGCAGTACTGAAAAAATAATCTCGAGACCACTGGATAGCAAAAAATGAGCCAATTTAGCGAAATACCTGAAATTCTTGAAGACCTCAAGCAGGGGCGAATGATCGTTCTGGTTGATGATGAGGATCGCGAAAACGAGGGCGACCTGGTCTGTGCGGCGGAACTGGTTACGCCGGAAATAATCAATTTTATGGCCACCCACGGTCGTGGGATGATTTGTATGCCCATTACCGAAGATCGCTGTGAGCAGCTAAACCTGTACCCGCAGAGCATGGAAAACACAGCGCGTTTGGGAACGGGCTTTACGGTAACAGTTGATGCCAGAGAGGGTATCACGACGGGTATCAGTGCCGCTGATCGCTCTCGTACCATCCGTGTTGCGGTCGATCCCAAAAGCAAGCCGGCTGATCTGGCCCGTCCGGGACATATCTTTCCGCTTCGGGCGCGTAACGGCGGCGTGCTTGTCCGAGCCGGTCAGACCGAAGGTGCCGTTGATTTGATGAAAGCAGCCAAACTCCAACCCGCCGGAGTCATTTGTGAGATTATGAATGAAGACGGCACAATGGCCCGGCTTGATGAACTGGATATTTATTGCCGCAAGCACAATCTCAAGATGACCTCAACGGCTAAACTCATTGAATACCGGCTTCAGCGAGAGCAGCACATTCACCGCATTCAAAATGTCAATCTGCCGACTGATTATGGTGATTTTAAGCTGATTGGTTATGAAAGCCCCGGTTCGACAGAGCCGCATTTGGCCTTGTGCAAAGGGGGGATTGGTGATTTGGACGAAAACGGCGTTGTTATCAAGCATGATGAATCGGTTCTGGTTCGCGTGCATTCTGAGTGTATGACCGGCGATCTCTTTCATTCCCAGCGATGTGAATGTGGATACCAACTGATAACAGCGATGGAAATGATCGAAAAAGAGGGCATTGGCGCCTTGATCTATCTTCGCCAGGAAGGGCGGGGGATCGGTTTAGCCAATAAACTGCACGCTTATAAATTGCAGGAACAGGGCCTTGATACTTACGATGCAAACTTGGAGTTGGGTTTTCAGGCGGACAAACGGGATTATGGTCTTGGCGCCCAAATTTGCAGGGATCTGGGTTTAAGCAATATCCGTATTTTGACGAATAACCCTAAGAAAGTATCGCGACTGGAAGTCTATGGCATTCGAATCGTCGAGCAGATTTCGCTCCAGGCCAAGCCCAGTGAACACAATCGTAAATACCTGCAAACAAAAAAAGCTCGTTTTGGACATCTCCTGGATGAAGACCTTTAGAGAAACGCTTTCCGCATTGAGACAGTTTGCTATTGAGTTCTTGTGTTTATGGGCGGCGGTGATGGGGCTTGCCGGATGTGAAACGGTACAAGTCCCCACGCAAACCGATATTCAACACGGGCAGGATGTAGCCATTGAGCGGATACACATTTCAGCATTGACCGAGTTTGTAACAGTCTCCGCCCAGCCGGATAAGGTCCAACTGAAAGTAGTCCTTGAATTTCTTGACGCATTTGATTTACCGGCTCCTGTACCGTGTGTTCTTCGTTTTGAGCTTTATAGGTTTCATCCTCTATCCTCGGACCCTCGCGGAAAGCGATTGATACTCTGGCCGGAAAAGAATTTGACTGGTGTCAAAAAGGCCGATGAGCATTGGAAAGACCTGTTGCGGGGCTACGAATTCTATTTACCCCTTGATTTTATGCCCAGACAGGGGAAAAAATATGTTTTAGAGGCGACTTGTTTTGCAGATCAAAAGCGGCACAATGATCTGTTCAAAGTGGAAGTTCAGCCAATAAAGGATTAGATAAAATTGAAATAAAAAGCGTGTCATATTTTCATAACCATAAGGATAAAATGAGCTTAGATGATTCATCATTGATTCATCGGTGTCAACGGGGTGACTCGGAGGCGATGTCTTGTTTGATTGTCAAGTATCAAGACAGGATATATAATACAATTTTGAAAATTTGTCAAAATCATGATGATGCGGCGGAACTTACACAGGATACATTTGTCAAAGTATTAGAGAACATTGGTTCGTTTCGCGGCAAGAGTAGCTTTTATACATGGTTGTTTCGTGTCGCGGTGAACCATTCGTTGAACTACTGCAAACGGCGTTTCAAGCTGTCGCCGGTGTCTCTGGATGCGGAAAATGATCAGATTGAAGAAGGCAAAGGGAAACTTGCGGCCGTGCTGGCGGACCCGAACGGCGTGGATCCGGCGGCTGTTGCCCAGCAAAAGGAACTGTCGCAGATGCTTGTAAACTTAATAGGTCGGTTGCAGCAGGAGCATCGAGTGGTTCTGGTCTTGCGGGATATTGAGCAAATGAGTTATGCCGAAATCGCCGAGGTACTCCAAATTGAAACCGGAACAGTTAAAAGCCGGCTCAGCCGGGCGCGTGCGAAATTGCGTCAATTACTGGAAACGGTGCTGATATGAATGAAGAAAATAAAATCGAGATCGAAGAACTGTTGAATGATCTGGTCGATGACCGGGCCACGGACCGCCAGGAAACGGAATTCAAACGACTGGCCAAGCATGATTCGGCTATCGTCGATCAGCTTGCGGCGATGCGGTGGCAAAAAGAACTTCTCACTGCACTGCCGATTGAATCGGCCCCCGCTTCGTTAGCTGAAGATATTAGTGCGGCACTGGAACGGAAACTGATCCTCGGCGATGTTGCCGAATCAGAACAGACCCTTGCGGGTGCGAGCCATTTGCTGTTGCGTCGCATCCTGACAACGGCGGCGATGTTGTTGATTCCGCTCGGATTGTTGTCTTTTGTTGTTTTTGAGATTATGAAACCGGTTTCACCGGGTCCGGCCGTCTATGTTTCAACTGATGAAACACTGGCTCGGGAGGGTTCGGGCAACTTAGCGGCTGTAACGCCGGTTGTTGACGCTGTACTGCCCTTTGACGGGATTCTGACTTTTACAACAGACCGGCAAATGGTGGTCAGCAGCTATATCGAAAAAAGGATATTTGATCAGGGGCTAAACAGCTTTCCAAATCGAACGGCCGATGTGGCGACCTATCAAATTACGGCTCCGCCGGAACAGATTGCAACGCTAATTGGCTCTCTTGAAAATGTTTGGCCCCACTGCCGGGATGTTTCGTTGAGTGTTGCCGATCGTTCCGAAAGTTATACCACTAAGATTTCGCAAGTTCAGGCCAAGCAGATTAGAATACTTGCCGCCGAAGATAATCGCGAAATGCTTAATCATCTGGCAGACCAATATGCCAGGACAAATGAAAACAAAAAGACCTTGTTTGCCAAAGAAGATGTCTCCGGCTTGCAGGATATTGGACTTGACGAATACCCACGATTAGCCATGCCGATCCTGGCGGGAACGGACGATTCGGATTCGCCTTCTGAAAAAGCTAAAAAACCGGACCCCACACAACCGACAGTCCGATTGCGGATTGAGATCAAACACACGGTCAATCAACAATAGGAGAACGGATGCTGACAACTGAAAATACCTGCTTGGTGGTGGTTGATATTCAGGAAAAGCTTTTGGGCGTGATGGCCGAACCTGAACGGGTGGTTAAGAATACGGCTGTTTTGATACAGATCGCCAAGGCCCTTGATATTCCCATTCTCTGGTGTCAGCAGGTCCCCAAGGCATTAGGCCCGACGGTTGAAGAGTTGGCCTCTTTGCTGGCCGGTGTCGAGCCGATCAATAAATCCAGCTTTAGCTGCTGCGGCGAGGAGGCGTTTCTTGCAAAGATCGATGAACTCCAGGCACGCGTTTCTTGCAAAGATCGATGAACTCCAGGCACGCTCAGCGATTATCTGCGGCATCGAGTCCCATGTCTGCGTCTTTCAGACGGCGAGAGACCTCATTCAGCACGGCCTGTCTGTCCATGTGGTGGACGATGCAACCTCCTCACGCACTTCGGACAATAAAGACATCGGCGTCAATCGGATGGCCAAAGAGGGGGCGGTGATCACCTCAACCGAAATGCTGCTGTTTGAGTTGCTGCGGGATGCCAAACACGAAAAGTTCCGCGAACTGGTCAAACTGATCAAATGAATCAAAACATCGAATCCCATTATTATCCATTTCATCACTTGACATTTCGGGGCTGTTTCCTTAGACTATGGGCGGTATTTTTCAGTAAAAACCTGAACTTTGGATAAGACGAGTATTTCGGGTTGCCAAGCAACAAGAAGAGGCAGGTGACCTATTATGTCTGAGTAACAGGAAGCAGAAACACTGTTTTTGGCTCAAAAACCGAAAATTACCAAACGAACCCATTTTTGGATAAGGACACCGAAACATGAAAACCTTGATATTGGCTCAAAAGTAATGTTTCTTATCCAAAGTTTAAGTTAAAAGTACGGTTTGGCGATGTTTTTCAGGTGTATTTGGATTAAAACAGAGGTATTGGACAAATAGATGGCAAAAGCAAAACTTCCTGACGGAAGCATTTTAGAAGTTGCCGATGGGGCGACTGTTGCGGACTTGGCGGCTCAAATCGGCCCAGGGTTGGCACGGGTGGCTCTGGCGGCCAAAATCAATGATCAACTTGTGGACCTTTCGACGCCGCTCACCGGCGATGTCACCGTGGTTATACTCACTTCCAGAGACGATATAGGGCTGGAAATTACCCGCCATAGCTGTGCGCATATTATGGCCGAGGCAATTTGCTCGATCTGGCCGGAAGCGAAACTGGTTTATGGCCCGACCGTAAGGGATGGGTTCTACTACGACATCGATCTGGACACGCCCATTCGGCCGGAGGATTTCAAACGCATCGAGCAGAAAATGGTCGAGATTATTAAGGCCGACACACCCTTTGAGCGTGCCGAGATGAGCCGCGATGAGGCCTTGCAGAAAATGGCTGGCGATGTCTACAAGTTCGACAACATCCAAAATGCGCAAGGCGATGTCATCAGTTTCTACAAACATGGCGGCGATGGCTTTGAAGACCTGTGTCGCGGGCCGCATATTTCGCGGACCGGTTCGATTGATTATAAAGGATTCAAGATTATGTCTGTGGCGGGGGCATACTGGCACGGCGACGCAAGCCAGAAGATGCTGCAGCGCGTCTATGGAACCTGCTGGCAGAACAAGAAAGAACTCAAGGGCTATCTGCATCGGCTTGAAGAAGCGAAAAAACGCGACCATCGCGTCATCGGCAAGCAGATGGACCTGTTCAGTTTTCACGAGGAAGGGCCGGGGTTTGCGTTCCTGCATCCGAAGGGGATGAAGGTCTGGAATGGCATTATCGACTTCTGGCGGGATGTGCATCGCCGGTATGGGTATGAAGAGATCAAGACGCCAATTATGCTCAACGAGTCGCTCTGGCACAAATCCGGCCATTGGGACAACTATAAAGAAAACATGTACTTCACTACGGTCGATGAAATTACCTATGCGGTTAAGCCGATGAACTGTCCCGGCGGACTGCTGGTTTACAACAGCCGCAAGCATTCGTACCGCGAACTGCCGATGCGGATGGCGGAGTTGGGATTGGTCCACCGTTATGAACCCAGCGGGATGATGCACGGTCTGGTGCGGGTCCGTCAGTTTACCCAGGACGACGCCCATATCTTCTGTACGCCGGAGCAGATTCAAGGCGAGATTGTCGGAGTCATCGACTTGCTTCAGGAAATGTACGCGGCGTTCGGGTTCGAGGATTATCATGTCGAGTTGTCCACCCAGCCGGAAAAGCATATCGGCTCCGATGAGGTCTGGGAGACGGCGACCAACGCACTCAAGGGTGCGATCGAGCAGAAGCAGATGGATTACCAGATCAACGAAGGCGACGGGGCGTTTTACGGACCGAAGATTGATTTCCATATCAGTGATTACCTGAACCGATCGTGGCAATTGGGGACGATCCAGTTGGACTTTTCCATGCCGGAGCGATTTGGACTAAGCTATACCGCCGCGGATAATACCGAAAAAACTCCCGTGATGATCCACCGGGCGATTCTTGGGTCACTGGAGCGGTTCATGGGTATTTTGATCGAACATTATGCGGGCAATTTCCCGATCTGGCTGGCACCGGAGCAGGTACGAGTGCTGCCGATCAGCGAAAAAACGAATGATTATGCAGGGGCCGTACTTGGTCAGCTTAAAGACGCCGGACTGATTGTGTCGCTGGATACTTCTGATGATAAGGTCGGGGCCAAGATCGCCCGTGCCCATGCCGATAAGGTTCCATATATGCTGGTTGTTGGACCGAAAGAGGCCGAAGCAGGTGTCGTCAATGTTCGAATGCGGCAGAGTACGGACACAAAAACCATTGCCTTGGACGATTTGATTTCAATGATACGCCAGAAAATTGCCGATAAATCGTTGGACTTAATGATTTAGGATAAATAATTACCCGTAGGGTGGGCCATGCCCACGCGGACACTGGACATAAAAAGTTTATTTGAAAGGTAGAAATCATTAGCAAGCAGAATTTACGCGTCAATGAGCGGATTCGAACAAGCCCGGTCCGGCTGATCGATGAAAATAACAATCAGGTGGGACTGATCGATGTCAAAGATGCCCAGTTTAAGGCGCATAATCTGGGTTTGGATCTTGTGGAGGTTTCGCCGAATGCGGAGCCGCCGGTCTGTCGGATTATGGACTACGGCAAACATCTGTATGAACAGAAGCGAAAAGTGAAGCTAAGCCAGAAAAAGCAGCATACGGTTGTCCTGAAGGAGATTCGTCTGCGTCCTAAAATTGATGTTCACGATCGGGATATCAAGATCAATCGGGCTGCGAAATTTCTGGAAAAGGGACACCGGGTGCAGTTTACCATGCTTTTTCGCGGGCGGGAAATGATGTATGTGGACCGCGGCGGTGAGATTATGAACGAGATTGCCGAAATACTGGGCGATAAGTGTGAAGTCGAGCGCAGAGGTAGAATGCTCGGTCGGCGGATGACGATGATTGTGGCGCCCGAAAAAAAACAGTAGCTACCCAATGCGGATGTTCCGACCACAATTATTTTTGATGCGACCGAAACGATTGCGTTCGGTTTTGATGGTTCAATGATCCGGTTTGCCGAAAACTTCGGTAAAAAATGGATTTGGCGGTTGACAAATCGATGTTTTTGAGTTATCCTCCTTGTTTCTCATTTTGTGGGACGGGTCTATATTAACTGTAACAGTAGCGGTAGAAAGAGGTTATATGCCTAAACAGAAAACACATAAAGGGTACGCCAAGCGGGTTAAAGTAACCGGTACCGGAAAAGTTGTCCGGCCGAAGTCTAACGGAAGCCATCTGATGAGCGGTACGAGTAAGAAAATATGCCGTGGGTTGGATAAGGGTGTGGAGATTACAGGCGCTCGCGCCAAGAAGATCAGGACGCTGTTGAATAAATAAACTGCAGGAGTTTGCACTTTAAGTGTGCAGAAAACAAGCTGAAGCTTGAATTCCTACATAAAATACGGTTGCTTCCCGGCCCATCAGCTTGCCGCAGCAACCTGTTAATGATGATTTTCAAATGAAAGGAAAGCTGGTATGCCAAGAGTACGCAAAGGGGCTGCAACCCGTCAAGCCAAGAAACGAGTTCTCAAAGCGGTTAAGGGATATCGCGGTGCGGCTCGCACACAGATCCGTCTGGCCAAAGAGGCCCGCACCCGTGCGGATGTTAATGCCCGCATCGGCCGCAAGCTGAAAAAACGCGATTATCGCGGCCTGTGGATCACCCGCCTGAGTGCGGCGTGCCGGATGCGCGATATGCGCTACAGCCAATTCATCGCCGGCCTGAAAAAAGCCGAGATCGAGCTGAACCGCAAGATGCTCAGCGAAATAGCGATCGCCGACGCAGCCGCTTTCGACAAAATCGTCGAACAAGCCAAGGCCGCTTTGGCGTAATTTGCCCCCACAAGGATAGTCAACGAATGCTGGAGCAGTTCACACAGATTGGCGATCAGGCCCGTGCCGATTTAGCAAAGATCACGAACGCTGAATCTCTGGAGGCGTTTCGTATTCAATATCTTGGCCGCAAGGGTTCTGTTACCGGGATGCTCAGTATGATCGGCAAACTACCCAAGGAGCAAAAGCGGCAGGGCGGTCAGTTGGCCAACCAGATCAAGCAGGAAATCACTCAGGCGTTTGATGCGTTAAAGGCCGAATGTGCCTCTTCGACCAAAAAATCTAACCCGATGGTCGATGTTACTTTGCCCGGTATCAGCACCGGACAGGGCAAATCGCATATTATCTCGCAGGCGGTGTCAGAACTGCTGGAAATCTTTGGCCGGATGGGATTTGATATTGCCTATGGGCCGGAGGTTGAGGACGAGTGGCACAACTTTATCGCGTTGAACATCCCGCCGGAACACCCGGCGCGGGATCCGATTGACAATTTCTACATCGATGAGTCAACCCTGCTTCGCAGCCAGACTTCAACGATTCAGATTCGCGTGATGGAAAATACCAAGCCGCCGATTCGTATGGTCGCGCCGGGACGAGTGTATCGGCCCGATACGGTCGATGCGACGCATATGTTTATGTTCCATCAGCTTGAGGCACTGGTTGTCGATGAGGGGGTTACGATGGTGGACCTCAAGAGCAGCGTGAACCAGTTTATCCACACTTTCTTCGGGACCGATACGAAATGGCGGTTTAGGCCGAGCTTTTTCCCGTTCACTGAGCCAAGTTGCGAGGTGGACATTCTATGGGTGGATAAGTCCGGCAACGAGAACTGGATGGAGATCGGCGGCTGCGGCATGGTTGATCCGAATGTGTTCGACGCGGTCGGCATCGACAGCGAAAAGTACACCGGTTGGGCCTTCGGCTTTGGCATTGAGCGGCTGGCGATGAAGAAGTATGGCATTACCGATATCCGAAACCTCTTCGAGAATGACATCCGCTTTCTGAAGCAGTTTTAGTTTAACCGCGTGGACACGGCCTATCCGTACAGTTTAACCCAGTCGTTGTGTGTGTTGGGTGGGGATTATTTCAGAATTTTTTCAAAAAAGTGAAAAATAGACATTGACAAATAAGAGCTAATCCTATTTAGTAGTAATTACTTGTTAAGTATTTTTTCTTAATTGCGGCGGGGGACTAAAAATGCGTGAGGTTATGAAAAAAAAGGACATTGAGGTGAAATTTCGGGTGTTTGAGGATCGCTGCCGTCAAAGTGGCCTGAAAGTTACGCCACAGCGGGTTGCGGTGTACAAGGCCTTAATCGGTACCGATTTGCATCCGACGGCTGAGGAAGTCCATAGAATGGTGAAGCAAGACATCCACAGCATCTCGCTGGATACGGTTAACCGGACTTTGTTGACTTTGGCCGAGATCGGGGCGGCGTTTCAGGTTGAGGGAACCGGCCAGCGGCGCCGGTTCGATGGTGACTTGGAAAATCACCAGCATTTTCGCTGTATAAAATGTGGTAAAATCGTTGACTTTCACCACAAACCGTTTGATAATATCGACATTCCTGCTCAACTTCATGGGCAGTTTCAGGTGATGCGTAAAACTGTTTATTTAGAAGGGCTATGTCAAACCTGTTCGGCGGTATCATCGAGTTAAAGCAATTTTCATTTATAACTCATTTTGTGGTGAGTCACAGGCCCGTAACAGGTACACCTATTTTGCCAGCAAGGCAAAAAAAGAGGGTTTTGTTCAGATACAGGCGATTTTTGAAGAGACGGCCAATCAGGAAAAAGAACACGCCAAACGCCTGTTTAAGTTTCTCGAAGGCGGCGAAGTGGAAGTTACGGCTTCATTTCCGGCCGGTGTGATTGGTACGACCGAAGAAAATCTGGCCGAAGCTGCTGCTGGTGAAGATTATGAGACGACAACAATGTATCCGGAATTCGCCAAAACGGCTGAAGCTGAAGGTTTTAAGAAAATTGCAGCTGTTTTTGGCAAGATTGCCGTTGCTGAGGCTTATCATCGTGATCGTTATATCAAATTGCGAGAAAATATCCAAAAGGGTGAAGTTTTCAAACGCGGCGACAAGGTTCGCTGGGTCTGCCGCAACTGCGGGTATGTCCACGAAGGCCCTGAAGCACCTGGCATCTGCCCGGCGTGCGACCACCCGCAGGCACACTTTGAGTTGGAAGCAACAAATTACTAATTCTTTTCGAGGTAACAACAATGAGAACTCTTGCTGACAATGTCTATGCGGTAGGTGTTCAGCACTGGGACCGGCGGCTGTTTGATGAGTTGATTCCCCTGCCGCACGGGACCAGCTACAATGCTTATCTGATTAAGGGCAGCGAAAAGACGGCGCTGCTGGACACGGTGGACCCTGAAAAGGTGGATTTACTTATCGGGCATCTGCTCAAGACCGGCACTGATAAAATTGACTATATCATCAGCCATCATGCCGAACAGGACCACTCCGGAAGCATTCCGGATATGCTGCTAATGTACCCGGATGCCAAGGTCGTAACCAACCCCAAGTGCGCCAAGATGCTGATTGACCATCTGCATATCGACGAAGATCAAATCATTGAGGTCGAAGACCGCCAGACCTTGTCGCTGGGTGATAAGACACTGGAGTTTATCTATACGCCGTGGGTTCACTGGCCGGAAACGATGAGTACCTGGCTGGCTGAAGATCAAATTTTATTCTCCTGCAACAATCGAAGGGGCCAAGCGGTATTACGGCGAGATTATGATGCCGTTTCGCAGAACAATTCGCGGGAATCTAAAAAAACTTGAGCCGCTGGACATTCAGATGGTTGCGCCCAGCCACGGCCCGGTATGGGATAAGCCCAAGGCGATTATCGATGCCTATACCGAATGGGTCGATGAGGATAAGATTGCCAACAAGGTCGTCGTGCCGTTCGTTTCGATGCACGGAAGTACCGGCAAGATGGCCGAGTATCTGGTCGAGGCCCTGATTGAGCGAAATATCGCGGTCCAACAGTTTAATCTGACAGTTGCGGACTTGGGCGAGATGGTTGTTGATCTGGTCGATGCGGCGACGGTGATTCTTGGTTCGCCGACGGTTCTGACCGGCGCCCATCCGGAGGCGGTTTATTGTGCGGCATTGGTCAATGCCCTGCGTCCCAAGACAAAGTTCGTTGGGATTATTGGCTCCCTCGGCTGGGGCAGCAAGATGGTCGATCAGTTGACCGGCCTGATGGGCAATATCAAGGCCGAGATGTTCGAGCCGATATTAGTCAAAGGCGCCGCAAAAGAAGACGGCTATACGGCCTTGGACGAATTAGCGGACGCGATTCTTGCCAAGCATCAAGCTCTGGGAATTGCGAAGTAAATAGCGTTTATTTAACAGTTTTGTATTCATTAAAAACAAACATTTTTTTACAGGAGAAATTAAAATGGCAGCAAAATTAGCAGTCTATAAGTGTCAGGCGTGTGGAAATATCGTAGAGGTTCTTCACGCCGGAGATGGTGAATTGGTTTGCTGTGGCCAACCGATGGCCAAACTAACCGAACAGACCGCTGATGCGGCAACCGAAAAGCATGTTCCCGTGATCGGATGGCAAGGCGTATCGAGAATTTCTTAGCCCCGGCGATGAACCCATCGCGACATTCAGCGTAGAAGCTGTAAGCGTTAGTGTCCGTGAACACTGTAACAAGCACGGACTATGGAAAGCGTAAAACAACATCGCGGCGGCGCGAGCCGCCCGATTTTAACATGACCGATGGTTGTGTGGAAAGATTGGAGTTTCACAATGATTGCAAAAAAAATAGAGGACGCGTTGAACGCCCAAATTAATGCCGAGACCTATTCAGCGTATTTGTATTGGTCGATGTCGGCGGCGCTGGAAGGGATGAATCTGCCTGGCTTTGCGAGTTGGATGCGTATTCAGACCCAGGAAGAGATGGGCCATGCGGTTAAGCTTTATGAGCATATTGTCGAACGGGGCGGGACGGTTACCCTGACGGCGATTGAAGGTCCGCAGACGGCGTGGAAAGATGTTAAGGCCGTGATGGAAGCGACACTGGCCCATGAGCAGAAAGTGTCGGGGTTGATTAATGACCTGATGGATCTGGCCATTGCGGAAAAAGACCACGCCGCGACGATGTTCCTGCAGTGGTTTGTTACCGAGCAGGTCGAAGAAGAGGCAACAGGGATGGAAATTCTTGGGAAATTAGAAATCGCCGGTAACAGCCAAGGTGGTTTGTATATGCTGGATAAGGAAATGGCTCAGCGGATCCTGACACCGCCGAAAGAATAATAATGTCTTTTGATTACCGAGAAAAATTATGAGTATTACATTTAATGCTGACGAAATTTTTGAGATAGCCGAACAGATCGAACGCAATGGTGCTAAGTTTTATCGCGAAGCCGCCGCCAACGCAACGGATGCGGATGTGAAGAAAATGCTGCTGTCGATGGCGGTGATGGAAGACAGCCATGAACAAACCTTTTCTGATATGCGGAAAGAATTGTCCGCCGAGGATAAAGCGTCCAATCTCTTTGATCCGGACAATGAAGTCGCCCAGTACCTGCAAACGATGGCTGATTTTCACGGTATCGAGGGCAAAGAAAGGAAACAAACAGATGAAGAAATACAAATGTGTTTTGTGCGGATGGATTTATGACCCGGCCATTGGCGATCCGGATACTGGAATTGCCCCGGGAACGGCATTTGAGGACATCCCGGATGACTGGGCGTGTCCGGAATGCGGTGCGGGCAAAGATGATTTCGAGTTGATTGAGGAGTAAATTAATTTAGCGGTTTTGAGATTAAACAATTTCAAGGCCGTTTTTTTTGAGGATTGATTGTGGCTAAAGAGATCGAAGCGATCATTGCAAAGCAGGGGGTGCTGTGTATCGAGGCGGCAGCGGGGCCGACGGGCTTTACGGTTTTTGGGGCGTCGGGCGACATGGCCTATCGCAAGCTCTATCCAAGCTTGTATGAGTTGTACCGCCGCGGCTTGATGAGTGACCATTTTTATGTGCTTGGCTGCGGCCGTAGCGAACTCAGTGATGACAGCTTTCGCGACAGTATCGAAAAACGGTTGCGGCAGGAAGCCGACGCGCCGGATGGCGAAAAGCTGCGTTCATTTGCGAGGCACTTCTTTTATACCAGTGGTTCGTACGAAGATGATGCGTTCTATCAGGCGATCGGCCGGTGTCTTGGCCGTTTGGATGAGCAGTTTAATGTCAGCGGTTCGCGCATATTCTATCTGTCTGTGCCGCCGTTTTTGTATGAGTCGATTGTTGAAAAATTGGGGCAGATGAAACTTCAGTGTTCGCCGGTTTCCAGTCGTGTTCAGGCCGTTCGTTTGGTTATCGAGAAACCGTTCGGTAGGGATTTTGACAGCGCACAGCATTTGGACGCGTCGTTGCATCAACACTTTGACGAGTCACAGATTTATCGCATTGACCATTATCTTGGCAAGGAAACGGTGCAGAATCTGCTTATTTTTCGCTTTGCCAACAGTCTTTTTGAGCCGCTGTGGAATCGCAATTATATCGAGCATATCCAAATTACCGCTGCTGAAGAAGTCGGTGTCGAGCATCGGGCGGGGTACTATGATAGCAGCGGTGCCTTGCGGGATATGTTTCAAAACCACCTCTTACAGATGCTCTCTCTGGTGGCGATGGAACCGCCGGTCTCTTTTAACGCCGACTCCATCCGTGATGAAAAGGTCAAATTGCTCCGCTCTGTTCGTCGAATTTGTCCGGAGGATGTGTCTGAGTATTTTGTTCGGGGCCAGTACACCTCCGGTGCTTCCGGCAAGGGCTATCTGGATGAACAGGAGGTTCGGCCGGGATCTATAACAGAGACTTTTGCGGCGGGCAAGGTGTTTGTGGACAACTGGCGATGGAGGGGTGTTCCGTTTTATTTGCGTACCGGCAAGCGGCTGGCTCGAAAACTGACCGAGATTGTGATCACTTTCAAAGCCGTTCCGCATTCGATGTTTCGGGCGGGTGGTCTTGAGGATATTCCGGCCAATGTGTTGCGATTCCAGATTCAACCAGCTGAAGGAATGTATCTGGGCCTGCAGGCCAAACGACCAGGTTCGAAGATTTGTATGAGTTCGCTGGAAATGGCCGTCGATTACCAAGAGGTTTTCGGGGTCAAAATGCCCGAGGCCTACCAGCGGCTGCTGCTGGATTGTATGCTGGGTGATGCGACACTGTTTACACCCCACGACAGCGTACTGAATTCGTGGGACATATTGACACCTGTGCTGGAATCGTGGAGTGAAAATAAGGAGATCGATTTATACCCCGCCGGAAGCACCGGCCCTCAAGTTCAAAATAAACTCTGGCCGGATTCGCACTCCGGATGGTCCGCTTTGTAGGCGTTCCATTGGCCCCGTAAACGCCTACAAAAAAAGCCCCCGACAGATAACTATCGGGAGCTTGATATTTTTCCGTGTTCACTTTACGCTTCGATGCTGTCGATGACGATCTGCAAGTATTTCTGCCGATGCCCGATGCGTCTCGCACTGTTCTTGCGGCGACGCAGATAGGTCGGATTCAGCTTCGGGCCTTTGACAACCGCATCGGCGGCTGTTACCTTGAAACTTGCCATGACTTTTGCACCATCCAGATAGGGTGTACCTACCTGAATCTTATCGCCGTCCGAAACAAACAAAACCTTATCCAGTTCGATGGTCTTGGCATCGGCCGCAACCTCGGTCAGTTCGATATCGATCACATCACCCTGTGAAACTTTGTATTGCTTACCACCTTGTTTGATTACTGCGTACATTGATGACTCCTGAGAGTTAAGTTTTAGTCTTTTCCTGCCAAAATTTAGAATTCAACACTTTAATAACTTTTTGCGCTTTTGTAAAGTGTTTTTTGAAGATTGGCGTACTTTTTTTAACCTTGTTTGCAATAAGAGCTTACAGCGTTCTACGCCACACCCGGTGAGGGGAGAATTGTGCTAAAATCCGCTTGCAAGGGTCTTTTAGGGTCGGTATGATTGCGCCGACAACCTGATATTTAAGGAAACACCCGATATGGATATTGCGATGATTGATGACCGGATACTGCCGATGGCCGAGTTGCCGGGGGCGTACATGGACCGTGGGTTATATTTTGGTGACGGTGTCTATGAAGTGGTCCGCAGCTATGACGGGCGGATTTTCGCCCTGGATGAGCATCTGGGCCGTTTTGATCGAAGCTTGCGGGAAATTCAAATAGCCGGTGTGGATATCGAATTGATCCGACAAAAGGTTCTGGCCGCAGTGCAGCGGGCTGATTATCCGAACGCGAAGATCTATTTCCACATCACACGCGGCAGTGAAAAACGGGATCATCTTCCCGAACAGGACACCATACCGAATTTCCTGCTGACCGTCAGCGAACTGCACGATGACCCGGATGCCAAACAAGCCGGTATCGCCGTCAGCACACATCCGGATTGGCGTTGGAAACGCTGCGACATCAAGTCGCTCAACCTGCTGGCTAATGTGCTGGCCCGCATCGAGGCCCAAAAAAAAGGGGCCAGTGAGGCGATTCTTGTTGGGGACGATGGGGTCATCACCGAGGGGGCGATGTCAGCGTTCTTTGCGATTGACGGAAAGGAAAATGCGATCATTACCCGTCCGCTGGGCCATGAGATACTGCCGTCGATTACCCGTGCGATGGTGATGCAGGCGGCCTGCAATGCGGGACTTTCGGTGGTCGAAAAAGCCCTCACGCCAGCTCAGGCCGCCAAGTGCGACGAGCTATTCATCGCGGTAACGACCAAAGATATTGTGCCGGTGGTACAATTTGACGGCATCGAAATTGGCATCGGAACGGGTGGATCGATCACAAAGCGGTTGATGGATGAGTTTCGGGCGATTGTCAGAGAAGCTTCATAGTGGCTGTAGTGGTTCTCTTTGGGCGTGAACAGTTACTAATGGCTTATACTTGAGAACATCATCGCCATTGTTATCGGGGCATCAAGGATACCTCTGGCAATTAGGGCCGATAATGTCACATCGGGGTTTTTGTTATGCAGATTTCAGCGTTTTTTATTAAGACAGAGGGAGTTTAGTCCGAACAATAAAGCGAAGTACTGATTATATAACAGGGATTTTGCATGGACAAGGAAAACAATATGGAATCAACGCTGAAGACGCCTCACAAAGGCAAACACCAGATGCAGACAGTACGCACCTTTACCGTTAAACCATCGCTCCCGCCCGCTCTTGAGGACTTGCAGTTTATTGCCCATAACCTTTACTGGTCATGGCATTATGACATCACGGAGATTTTCCGCAGGATCGATTATGACCTCTGGAAAGAGTGTGCTCATAATCCGGTCAAGATGCTGGGGTTGGTTTCACAGGCCCGTTTGGAAGATCTGGCGGGCAATGAGGGCTTTATTTATCAGCTTAAAGAGGCCCGAAAAACACTTGAACAGACACTCCATGCCCCTTCGTGGTTTGATAAAATTTATGCGCGTGAAGAACATGCTCCGGTTATTGCCTATTTCAGCGCCGAGTTTGGTATTCATGAATCCGTTCCCATCTACTCCGGTGGCTTGGGGATGCTGGCTGGCGACCATCTTAAAAGTGCTTCAGACCTGGGGGTTCCTTTGGTCGCTGTGGGGCTGATGTACCAGAAGGGCTATTTTCGCCAATACCTGAACACTGACGGCTGGCAGCAGGAACACTATATTGAGAATGATTTCCATAATATGCCGCTCGAACTCGTGCAAAAAGAAAATGGAAATGCGTTGACGATCAACCTCCAGTTTCCCGACCGCACCGTAGGGGTGCAGATATGGAAAGCCATGGTTGGGCGCATTCCGTTGTATCTGTTGGATACGAATCTGTCGTGCAATACTTCCTATGATCGCTCAATTACACAAACGCTTTACGGCGGCGATTCCGAAATGCGGATTTGCCAGGAGATCGTGTTGGGTATCGGCGGCTTGAAGGGCCTGTTTGCACTGGGTCTGGAACCGACGGTTTGCCATATGAATGAGGGCCATGCGGCATTTATGGCACTGGAACGGGTGCGAAAACTCAAAAATAAGCATAATCTGACCTTTGACGAAGCATTCGAGATGGCTAAGGCCAGTCATGTCTTTACGGTTCATACGCCGGTTGCCGCCGGAAGCGATGAGTTCCCAGTCGAGATGATCGACCGATACTTCGGCCATTATTATGGTACGCTTGGCATCAATCGCGAACAGTTTCTTGCGTTGGGGCGTGTTCATCCGGAAGACAGTCATGAGAGCTTTAAGATGCCCGTGTTGGCATTGAAAACAAGCGCCCACCGAAACGGTGTCAGTCAGCTTCACGGCGAAGTCTCTCGCAAGATATGGTCCGGTTTATGGCCGGAACTACCGGTTTCCGAGGTGCCGATCAATGCGATCACCAATGGCGTTCACGCCAGAACATGGCTTAACTCGGAACTTAACTCCCTCTATGAACGCTATCTCGGCTCTCGTTGGGCGGATGAGGCCGTCGATAAATCCATCTGGCACAATCTGGATCAGGTTCCGGATGAGGAGTTATGGCGGATTCATCAACGCGGCAAAGAGCATCTGATTGGCTTTGCCCGCAAACGGCTCAAACAGCAGCTTCAGCGGCGCGGCGCTTTTCATACAGAGTTGAGCTGGGCCGAAGAAGTGCTGGATCCGGAGGCATTAACCATTGGTTTTGCGCGACGGTTCGCGACTTATAAACGCGGCAATCTGCTGCTTCAGGATCCGCAGCGACTAATCAAGCTACTGACACAAACGGATATGCCGGTTCAGTTTATCTTTGCCGGCAAGGCGCATCCGCGCGACACGGCGGGCAAAGAACTGATCCGCCAGATCGTGCATTTCGCATCGGAACATCCGGAGATTCGTCGCCGCCTGATTTTTCTTGAAAATTACGATATGGATGTTGCTCGTTATATGGTGCAAGGCGTCGATATCTGGCTCAACAACCCCCGTCGTCCGATGGAGGCCAGCGGCACCAGCGGTATGAAAGCGGCGATTAACGGCGTGCTGAATATGAGTACGCTGGACGGCTGGTGGTGCGAGGGCTATATTCCTGACGGCGGTTGGGTTATCGGGGCTGGGGAGGAATACGACGATTTGACCTATCAGGATCAGGTAGAGGGACAGGCCATCTATAATCTGCTCGAGCAGGAAGTGGTGCCGCTGTTCTTCAACCGGGGTAAAGATCGTCTCCCGCGTCGATGGATTCGGCGGATGAAGAATACGATTAAGTGGTGCGCTCCGCGATTTAATACCAGTCGGATGGTGGCTGAGTACACACGCAAATTTTATCACCCCGCTGACAGACAGTGGGAAGAACTAGCCGCCAACGAGATGGGACGCGTCAAAGCCCTGTCGAGTTGGAAAGCGAACCTGCGGCAGAATTGGTCGGACCTGGAGATTCAGGATGTCCAGACCCGCACCCTTGACGATGAGGCCTTTACGGAAATTAGCGATCAGCAGTCCGAATTGTCGGTCGGTTCAGAGGTTCAGGTTCGGGCGCAGATTCATCTGGGGCGTTTGGAGCCGGCGGATGTGGCGGTTCAGGTCTATTTCGGCCATGTGGATTCTTCCGGCCGGATCAAGGATGGACAGATTGCTGAAATGACATACGAGCAGGACACCCTGAATCCGCAACGAGTCGCGACCTTTTCCGGGACGATCCCGTGCAGGATTTCCGGACGGCACGGCTACGCGTTGCGAATTCTGCCGCACCACGAAGATCTGATCGAACCCTACGAGTCCGGTCTGATCCTGTGGGAATCCGGTCACTAAAGGCGGACACAAATAAGCAATTCCAAAGTCGCATTGACATCCCTTCCAACTAATTAGGGCTTGCTGAATAAGTCGGAAGTTGTTGTTTTACAATGGGATGTGTTTTGTTTATACTCTGTGAAGTGAACGGAATTCGGATTCAACCAGCCAAAACCCTTGCACCTGGAGACACGGATG
>NBLM01000078.1 GCA_002084585.1 Planctomycetales bacterium 4572_13
GAAACGACTCAAATCAGGCGGGTGGAAATTCAACTGGCCCAATTTGTCAAGGCGCAGCCCTTCGGAGATGCCCTCTCGCCGCTGGGGATAGGTCAGGGCATACTGGATCGGAACTTTCATATCCGGCGTACCAAGCTGGGCAATGACGGACCCGTCTATAAACTCAACCATCGAATGTACAATGGATTCCGGATGGATCAGCACATCGATTTTATCGGCAGTCAGATCGAACAGCCAAACCGCCTCAATCACCTCCAGCGCCTTGTTCATCATCGTTGCCGAGTCGATAGAAATCTTTGGCCCCATATCCCAGGTCGGATGGGCCAGCGCCTGTTCAATGGTGGCATTGTTCATTTGGTCAAATGTGGCATTTCTAAACGGCCCGCCGGAAGCGGTTAAAATAACCTTTCGCACCTCTTTCGGGTTGCCTGCCTGCATCGCCTGAAAGACGGCGGAGTGTTCACTGTCAATCGGCAGCAATGTCGCCCCGCTTTTTCGGGCGGCGGTAGTCAGCAGTTCACCGGCAATGACCAGCGGTTCCTTGTTGGCAATGGCCACCGTTTTTCCGGCCTGTGCCGCAGCCAACGCCGCCGGAAGACCTGCCGCACCGACAACCGCACACACAATAATATCCGCTTCGTCCAGAGAGGCCAATTCGACCAAACTGCCCGGCCCGGACAAAACCGTACCGGAAAAACCGGAAAACGCTCTCGATAAATCCGTCGTCGATTGTTTATCGGTAACGGCCGCATAGCGGGGATTAAACTTTTTGACCTGTTCGGCCAGAAGATCCAGATTGCGGTGAGCGCTCAGCGCGATGACCTCGTATTCCGAGCGCAGCGCATCAATGACCTGAAGCGTGTTGCGCCCGATGGAACCGGTCGAACCTAAAATGACTACTTTTTTCTTCATAAAGTGGTGGGAGTATCCCAGAAAAAGGGATGAAGGTCAAGCAAACCTATTCCCTGAAGCAGATATTGACGCAGAAAAGACTATTTTGACTCGATATTTTTGTTGGAAGTGTTGATAGCCCGTTAATAATAGTAAGTCAGCGACATATTGACTTTCCAGTTGTTTTTAGTGTTTTTGACCTTTTCAAAGCTTAAAACCTCACATTTCAGCTCCGGCCAGCGGAGCAGCAGTGCCGAAAGAAACTGCGCGAGTTTCTCAATGTCAATGGTCTTGATCACGATGGTCGCCGAACGAGTTTGTCTTCCGGCTCGCTTGGTCCGGCCTCGAACGGTTAGGTTGTAATTGGAATCAGAGATTGAAAAAATCCGGGCAAATTCGTTAATCGTTTTGGTAAAGTCAAAGTCTTCCGGCTCTGCCTTCTCGTCAACTTTATACGCCAATCGTTTTGGCTGTAATGTAACGAGCTGCTTTATCTGCTTCTCGACGGTCTCGAAGTCAGCCTGACTTCGGTCCCATGCGTCAATCGAGCTTGGATAAAATACAAAGCCCGCCAGTATCGCCCACAGTCCTGCCAAAACCGGCGCCGCTATATAGTAAACATTTGGATTTTTAAGATCTATCTTCATCGTTTCGTCTCACTTTTCTTGGGTTCAAGAGTTATGTCAAAGATGTCGCGCCGATCCGGCCCGGCCGTAAGTCGTTCGGACCCTAATGAGATTCGCGGGTGTTTTTTGATTTCATTGAAAAACGCCATCGTTCCGGTGCGACTGTTCGTGTCCCCTTTGACTTTCATCGAGCGCTCGGTAATCGTGATCTGCTGAACTCTGACATCCACCTTTTTCGGCGTCTTAGTGAGTGCCTCAAAGAAAAAGGTGAGCTTCGCCGGCACAGATTTATCTCCGCCGGGTCCGATTCCAGATTCGGCCTGTTTGGCTCGTTTGTATTCCCTTCTCAAGCCCGAACTAACCGACATGCCTCGAGGCGGCTTTTTGCCAAATGTTATGGCTTTATATTCGATGAGTGCTTTTTTATTTAATGCACGGGTGTAGCCCCTCATTCGAAATGTCTTGAGCTGAAAGAAAACCGCTACAGAAACTAAAAGGATGGTCAAGGAAATCCCGATCAGTCGTAAGCTGCTCTGGACAACCTTTCGCCGGCCCTGATAGGGCATAAAGTCCCTGCGAAAATCCGTTTTGTGGCCGCGTGTTCGCCCCGCCAGCGCCGCTCCGTAAGCAATCATCAATTCATGAGGCACCATATCCCCGTCGGTGTCTAACGACTCGACAAGTGCTTTTTCAGGCGCAGCCGTCTGAACATCCAAACCCGTTCGCTGGGCCAGCAGATCGGCATCCACATTGTCCAGTTCCCCCATCAGGACGATAGATGTCATCGGGCCGGCGGGGTCGGTCGCCCCGCTCGCAAGCATTATTTCGCGTGAAAGGATGCCGGTTACATCCTGTCCTTTTCCAATCAGAAACGAACGCGCCGCCGGAGCAAAATCGCCTCCAGGCCGAATCATATAGCAACTGGACTGTGATAAAACAACAAACGACGCATCGGTTCGTTCTGACAGTCCCGCACAGTGAGACAGTGCCCGCGCCAGGCAAACCACATCCGGCTCCATAAAACCGGGGTCCAGAGCGCCCTCCTGCATATCCAACAGCATATCCGTCAAAAGCTGGCGGTCGGCTGTATAAACCGTCACTTCTGAACCGACCGGGGTCTTACCCGTAATATCGAAAGCCACTGCCAGATTCATTGCATCAGTGGCTGCTGCCTCTTCGGCATCAAACTTGATCGTACTTTCGACCTGATGATAGTCGTTAAATTCCGACTGCAGTTTGTACTGCGTATAATAAGCACAATCAACCGCGACAAAAAGCTCATCAAATTCATCGCCCACACTGCTGACGGCCCGCGCGGCCTGCAGTGCAATGACGGACGGCTCATCTTCACCCGGTGTGATATTCAGCGTTCGCACCACTGAACTGTCCGAACTGGAAGACACCCAGACGGCCACCGCTTTGTCTTTGGAAAGAAACAGTCCTAAACTACTTTTTTCGTTCACGCTATCAACTCCTGTTTTATATGCCTATCCACATCATAATATTTTAGCCAATCGTATTTTGCCCTTATACGGCCAAACACAGCTTGACCGTGCCACCCGTTACTTTTTCGTATCACTGTTCATAAAAAATCGCAAGCTGCTGGGTCTTTTTGCCTTCTTTGACCACGGTCGCCACCGCTGAACTGTGGGCATTGCCGCTGCGGCTGGTAATGCGAATCTGAAAAAATGTACTGGTCGTCGTCAGGTAATTTTCAAGCTTTTTCATTGTATCCGCATCCAGTCCGCCTAACTCCTTCAATTCTTCGATCTTCTGCAGCGGCTTTTCCTTGCGGGCCTCGATCACCTTCTGGGTAAACTCCGGCAAGTCGAAAGAATCCATCGCAAGCGAAAAAGCGGCAGCCAGGACATGCCGTGGCGCCGTGTTGATATTGACCCGTTGCGCTCCCCAGAGAGAAAGGTATTTAAGGGGGCTTTCAATCCGCTGGCCCGTATCGGGCAACGGTCGGGCCAGAAATTCACGATCCAGCAGTGAGCTGTGAAACAGCTTGGCGAAATCCGTCGTGTGAGCAATGGCGGGTCGAGTTTTCGTTGTTGTTCGAGTCGTTGTCCGGCTCTGTCGAGAAGTCCGTCTGCGGGATCGTGTCGTGCGGCGTGAGGTTGCCGGCTTTCGAGCTGTCCGAGTTGTTGTTTTTTGGATAATCGGGCCAGGATTAAGTTTGAACACTTTTTTCTTGTGGATTTCGTCCATCGCCCCGGTAATCTCCGCTTCCAGGTCGTGAAGCTGCCGCTGATCCCACGACATCCACTCGCAAAAAGTTTTCAAGGCGTTTTCCGCCTGCTTATTGGCCTCTTTGGAATCGGTTACCAGCCAGCTTAACGGCATCTTGGCGTTTTCATCGGCAATCGTAATCGTTATATTGCAGGAACCAATCTCCAGATCAATCGGCTCGGCTACCAGCGGCCACGGCGCCCCATACGGCCCCGGCACGACCACATCATTCGGGTCCAACTCGACTACATAGAGTTGCTCATCTTCATCATATAAATCCGCACCCATATTGTTCGCATCGCTGGTATTATCAGTGCCGCCGCCAAACAGGGAAAGCAGCCCGGACACCATATCTTCACTGCTAAGGGGCTGTGGCTGTGTCAGTGAGGCACCCTCTCTCAAGACCGCTTCGATCTGCTCATCGGTCGCGGTTTCGGCCCAGGAAGCGATAAACTCAGAAAATTCACCTGTGTTCATCAAAAAGACATCCGAAAAATCCGGCTGCTCGTCTCTTGTGGCGAGTGTAAAGTTCTTATCGGGCAATGTATTTAGGATATATTTCATCGCAGAATCCAACCCATAGCGGGCGCGTTGGTACTCGATCATATAGTGCTGACGGCGTTTGGCCATTGACATCTGCACCGCCAGCCCGGTGGTCAGCGAAGCCAGCACGACCAATACGATCATCGTTACCAGCAGGACAAATCCGGCCGATCGACTCACAGTTTGTTGTATCTTATTCTTCATCGGATTCGGGTTCATTGTCTGCTTTAGTTTCCACTAGTGCGTTTGGGTCGTCTGGCACTGCGTTCGGATCCGTGTCGTCTGAAAGTTCGTTGGGATCTTCCTCATCCGGCAACTCAAATTTCTTTTTGATAAACTGGTACGGAATCAACCGCGTTCGATCAATCGCAACTGTTCGAAAGGATATTTCCTCTTCGGGGACTCCAATGCTGCCGTCATCAAGCTCCTGCAGCGGTGCAAATGAAATCCCTATCCGAACGGCTTTGGGCAATGTCTCGGATGTCCAGGCCCCAAGAATATTTTCGCCCTGCTGGGCCTTTAATTCAAAATGCGTTACACCGGCGGCGACCGGTATATACGGCGGCTGATCAGAATCAGTCCCCAGCACCTTGTCTTCGACATTGAGTCCACCATGCATCCGATACAGTTTCAAGGTGTCGTGCTGCGGGTCATAGGAACTTCGCCATTCGATCTTCTCATAGGTCTCTTTTTTGTTATTTTTGCCTTTGTCATCATTGCCGTAGTAGCTGTTCAGCAGGACCAACTGGGCCGAACGGTAGCCATTGTCCAGTTTATTCTGAAAGTTAATGGTGGCCTCAAATCCCGGAGCCGCCAGACGGTCGATATCTTCGGCAATTTTTTGCAGGATTTCGGCCTGAAGCCGATTCTGCTGCAAGCGGTCTAAAATGGTAACCGCATTGGCACGCATCCGACCATAGACACCCAGCACCGCCACCAAAATCAATGAGGCCAGCATCAGGACGACAATCGTCTCGACCAGCGTAAAAGCACTTTTAAATTTTTCGTTATGATGGTTCATTACTCAGGTTTTTTGATCCCCAATAACTGTTCGATCAGCGGTATCAATTCCGGCGGTATCCGATCCCAGTCAATTCCGAAATCGTCCGGCTCCGATGGTTCGGTGTCAGGTCCATCATCCCGGGGCCGGTCCGGATTCTCAGCTTTATTATCCGCCTTATCGTAGTTTCCATAAAAATCAGGCAACCCGGCACTCTTAGGAACATAAGCAGCCGCAAAATCGTTGTAGCGGTCAAAGTCCATGCCCAAGTCCTCAAGGAACCTGTTTTCCTCTTCGCTCAGCGTTTCGAGATACTCTTCATAACCGTCGAATCCCTTCTCACTGATATACTCGAGTTTTTTTCGCTTCTGCTGCTCAGAAAACCGTTTGTACGCCTCATGATCCAAGCCCTCTTCTTTCAGATAGGCCTCGGTGGTTTCCTGAATTATCGAATCCTCACCATCGGCGAGCAGGTCGAGATATTCAGCTTCAACCTGCTGCTGGGCGATGATCTGTTTGACTTGTGCCGCCGACAGGTTGGTGATCCAGTGTTCCAATTCGATATTCTCAAATTCGCCCTTGCTGTCCGTAAAACCAGCCGAGCAAATCGCGCGAACCCACATCTGGTTCGTCACCGGCTCATAAAACGGCTCGACAAGCGTTTGCCATTCGATCTCCGGATCGGTCTCGCTGTCGCCAAACTCGACGATGTCGGACAGTTTGGTTTCGGCCAGCAGTTGTTCCATATTGCCGCGAGCCAACTCAAACGCTTCTGTGCGAAGTTCCAAGTCTATCACCGAGTCCACATAACGATTCATCAGCACCATAACCGACGACAGTATGATTGACAGCAACACCAGCGCCGCGACCACTTCAACCATCGTAAAAGCGTGTTGGGCTCGGATCGAGTCGGTCAGATTTTTCTTAGAACGGCACATCTTTAGCATCCATGGGCGGATCAATGTCCACCTCACCCTTAAACAGTTCTACCGGCTTGGCAAATCGATGGATCACAATGGTCCACGGCATCCCGTCTTCATCTCGCAGGATTACCTTGCCGCCATACTGCCACCCGGAGTGTCCGGCCAAAAAGCGGGCCTCGGAGGCATTTTCAAAATCCCGCGTATCTTCCAGATCGTCGTACACGACATAATCGATCGTTATCGCCTCGCTGAAATAGCCGGTCTGGATAATCGCCTCGTCCGGGTCCATCGTTTCCAGATCGAGCGACTTAAACTGGCGCAAAACAAATTTTTGCTCCTCAAAATCCAGAACCACCGCATAGCGGCGGTTGCTTTGAGCAGCAGCATTATAGGCCATCTGAAACACATTGACCAACTCCTCGGCCTGTCGTTTAAATCGCAGATTGCCCCACATCGCGCCAAAACTGAGCGCGGCCATCGCCGCCATCAGACCGATCAGCCCCACGACCATCAGCATCTCGATCAGGACAAAACCACTGCCCGTTTTTCGAGAGGCGTTAATACTCGTCTTCCGTATATGTCTCTGAATATGTTTCTGAATCATCGGAGCCATCCAAATTGGTACTGTAAATATCCCTGTCATGGCCCTCGCCCCCCTCTTGTCCATCGGCACCATAACTAATGATCACAAAGGGCTTGCCACGGATATACACAAACTCATTCTTCCACCCATCTCTTGGGATGCTGGTTTGTTCAAGGTATCCACCGGGCGCCCAATCCTCCAGGTCCATCGGCTCTTCAATCAGTTCGACTAGGCCGATTTCTTCGTCGGGATAGTGACCCGTATCCAGTTTGAACATATTGACGGCACCGTGAAGCGTTGCTAAGGTCGCCTTGGTTGTTACCACTTTGGCTTTTTCGGTACTCCCCATAAAACTCTTGGCCGCCAGTCCCGCGATCAGGGCTATTCCTTTCATTTATATTCTCACGAACGACTCTAAAGGAACGCAGGCATCTTGCCTTCGCTATGTGAGAGCAGCTATCCCCACAGCGCAGACTGGAAGCCTACATTCCATTAAAATTGTGTTACTGAATACTGAATCAGCGGCACGAATGTCGCAAACACAATAATCCCAATCACGATCGCCATCAACACGATAATCAGCGGTTCAACAATAGCGCTCAGTCGTTCAACCACCAGATCCGAAGAGGCCTCCAGGTTCTCACTGATCATCTTGAGCATCAGTTCGAGTTCCCCGCTCTTTTCGCCTACGGTTACCATGTGTGCGATCGAGGGATTAATGACGCCGCTTTCTCGCAGCGGCGTTGAAATATCCGCTCCGGACAAAATCCGCTCGCGGGCCTGTTTGATCGCATTGGTCATAATCCTGTTGCCGGTTACCTGTGAGACCACCCGCAGCGATTCAGCCATCGAGAGGCCGGAACCCAACAAAGTCGCCAGCGTTGAGGTAAACCGCTGCAGGATTTGCTGTTTGAGCAGTGCCCCAAACCCCGGCAGCGCCAGAAGGGTTTTGTCACGAGCCAACGCGCCTCGTTCGGTCTTGACCACCCGTTTATACAGCAAAACCAAGCCCACAATGCCCGCAATAATCACGAAAACCCATCCGCTTGTTAACAGGCCGGATATATTCATCAGTGTACGGGTCAGCCACGGCAGTGTCTGGCCGGTGGCGACTAATTGCTCCGTGATTTTTGGAATGACCCAAACCATCAGGACAATCACCACAACCAGGCAAACAAAGACCAGAACCGCCGGATAGATCATCACGGTCATCATCTTCGCTTCGAGCCGCTGCCGTTTTTCCATAAAGGCCGCAATCGTCGAAAGCGACTCGCCCAGCGTGCCGGTAACTTCGCCCACGCGGACCATACTCGTATAGATAATATCAAAAAACTGGCCATATTCAGCGATGGAATCAGCAAACGACTCGCCGGTAACGACCCGATCCCGAATCTCGACAACGGCCGCCCGCAAGTGCGGATTGGTGACCTGCAGGGTCAGAACATTGAGCGCATCGGTCAGCTTGATACCGGCGTTGAGCATGGTCGCCAGTTCCTTGGTAAAACCGGCGATCTCTTTCTTGCCGCTCTTGGCAAACAAATCCTTAACCGTCGTCTGGGCCGTATCCATACGGACCTGCTTGACATCGGTCGGATGCAGCCCCCGGCTTCGCAGGTGCTTGCGGGCCGCAAACGCACTCTCAGCGGTAACGGTTCCCTTTTCCGTCTTCTTCGCAGAGTTGATCGCAATGTACTCGAATCGAGGCATAAACTAATGATTTCCTATTGCCAATTTCAAATTTCCTATTTTTTATTTTTTATTATTGCTGCGGGCTGTTTTTTGCGACGCGGCAAAAATGCTGGTCAGCTCTTTCGCTTCATGGAGTATCCCTGAGCATTGATGCTCTGTCAGAAGTTGCTCGTCAGCAATAAATTCGATCCAATAACAAGCTTCGTCCGCCTCTTCCACAACAATGCCCAGTTTGGATATAAAACTTGGCTTTGTCTGCGAAATACAAGCGGCTCTATAATTGGCCGCAACGGAAGTTGCACACCGCATCAACTGACTTCTAACATGACGGCCCAACCAATCTTCTGGCAACGCCTTACACAATTTAACACAACGATGAGCAAAGTCTTTCGTCCGCTTTATCAAAACATGTTTATCAATTTTCTCTTTTATTTGTGTTTCCATCTTGAAAATAGGAAATAGGAAATTTGAAATAGACAATTCCTAAATGCTGTCTGACTGGGTGACTCGTAAAATCTCGGCAACGGTTGTTACGCCGGACTGGACCTTTCTGGCTCCGTCCATTCGGAGCGTTTGCATCCCCAGTTCCAGGGCCTTTTTCTTGATCGCTCCGGCGGTTGTCTTTTCGTAAATCATTTCGCGGATGTCTTCATTGAGCGTCATCAGCTCATAAATCCCCGTCCGGCCGCGATAGCCGGTATCGAAACATTTTGAACATCCGGACCCCATATAAAAGGGTGTCTTTTCATGGGCTATAATCCCCATATCCCGCAACTCATGGGCGGGCGGATCATACGGCTCTTTACAGTCGGGACAAATCCGCCGCACCAGTCGTTGGGCCAGTACGCAGATCAGCGACGAGCTAACCAGATATGGCTCAACACCAAAATCCAGCAACCGGCTAATCGCTCCGGCGGCATCGTTGGTATGCAGGGTGCTGAACACCAAATGGCCCGTCAATGACGACTGAATCGCCATCGCGGCGGTTTCCTCATCACGCACCTCACCGACCATAATCACATCGGGATCCTGCCGCAGGATATGCCGCAGGGCGTTGACAAAGTTCATCCCTTTTTTCGGAGCCACCTGCATCTGGCTGATGCCGCCCAACTGATACTCGATGGGGTCTTCGACGGTCATAATATTCTTCACCGTCGCGTCGATCTGGCTCAGGCACGCATACAGCGTCGTACTTTTGCCGCTGCCGGTCGGGCCGGTAACAAAAATCACGCCGTGCGAACGGTTAATGACCCGGTCAAAGACCTTGCGATCCTCTTCAAAGAAGCCAAGCTGTTCCAGCGTGAGTATGCCGCTGCTTTTATCCAGCAGACGCAGCACCGCCCGTTCGCCGTAGCTGGTCGGCACAGTGCTCACACGCAAATCGACTTCGCGCTGACCAATGCGAACGCTGCATCGCCCGTCCTGCGGCATACGGCGTTCGGCGATGTCCATCCCCGCCATGACCTTGATACGGGAAATCACCAGCGACAGAACATTGCGGTTGAGCGTAAGCGTGTCATACAGAATGCCGTCGATACGATAACGAATGACGATCTTGGTTTCAAACGGGTGGATATGAATATCGCTGGCCCGCATCTGCAGGGCGCGGAACAGGATGTCATTGACCAACCGGATCACCGGCGGACGGTTGACCACATCCAGCAAATCCTCGCTGCCGCCGACCTCATCGGCCAACTCATCTATATTTTGCGAGTCCAGTTCCTCGGCCACCTCTTCGATAACCGTGTTTTTCTGCTCATAGGCCACATCGATCGCCGAGGTAATCGCCGCACGGGTACTCAGAGCCATCTCGACAGGCGCCGAGAGCATCTTGGATACATTATCAACCACCATCGCCTCCAGCGGATTGGCAGTGATGACCGTAACGGCCCCATTGCTGCCTTCGGGTTGGTAGCCGATGACATAATGATGCTGGGCGTACGGGGCGCCGACATGCTCGATAAACGCCTCCGGCACAGCATCCGTATCGATCTCTTCGATGAACGCCACGCCCAACACCTCGGCAAACAGCCGCAGCACCACATCTTCGGTAAAGTTGGGCGCAGACAGCAAAAGCTGATCGACACGGCGCGTGTCGCCCGCGTTCTCAGTAAAAAAATCCGTGAGCGTTTGGACATCAACAATCCCGCTCCGCTCGGCTGCCTGTATCAGTAAATCTTTCATATTTATTGTAAGAGTTCACACTTTAGTGTGCAAAAGCAAAAAACAAGCTGAAGCTTGAACTCTTACCCTATATTCCTATATTCCTAAAACTCTACACGGCGAATATCTTCCAGTCCCTCGGCCTGATCACCGGGACGAATGATATTGGCCTTGACGAAAACATAGAGCCGACGCTGTTTATCCGTGTTATCAACTCCTCTGAACAAAATACCGATCAAAGGTAAGTCGCCTAATAAAGGCACCTTGCTCTGGGTCTTCGCTTGGCCTACTGATTCTAATCCGCCCAGAATAATGGTTGTACCATCAGGGACTGTCGCAACTGTTGTAACATCAGTTGAAATCAAGTCAGGTGGCTTAGGATAAGTTTTTCCATCCACAGTTACATCCTTTATGCTATCATCAAAATCTGTTCGCTGTAGCTTAACTTCAAGACGCAACATGTCACCTTTACTGATATGGGGTTTAATAGTTAAGGTAACTCCTTCAGAGTACTCAACAAAAGATACATCGTCGCTTATTATCGGGTCTGACCCACCAGTCCCTGGAATAGTACTACTTTTTTTCTGGGCAACCGATGTTTTATTCTCTGTTTTAATCTCACCCTCCTGGTTATCATTGACTAGTATTTTCGGCTGGGCCATCACTCTGCCATATCCATTCCTCTGTACAGCTTCCAATACACCTTGAATCATCTGGCTGTTAAAGAAGCCGGTAACATCACCCCCAATTGAGCTAATGTCCCCCAGCGTTCGTTTACTAAAGTCACCATATATCGCAGTAACCGCAACGGGAGAACCGCTTTGAATCGATGACGCTCCATATGTTTTGGCAATAATATCTAAGCTATATTGAAAAGCATCATCTTTTAATATTTCCACCAGCGTGCAATCCAGCAGGACTTGCGGGCGGTACTCGTCGAGTTCTTTGATGAGTTCGCTGATCCACTGCTGGTTTCGCTTGTTGGCATAGACGATCAGTGAATAAGACATTTCATCCGGTATCACACGGATATTCTGCTCTTCCAGCGAGGGTAAATTGGCGGTTGGGGTTGCTCCGCCGGACTGTATCTTGGATGTAGGGGTCGATGTTTTTTTGACCTCTTCAACTGTTTCCTGAATCAGTTTGGTCAGGACTTCCGCCAACAATAGCGGGTCCTGATTTTCAAGCGCATAGACCACATACGGTGTTGAGGAGGTATCCAGTTGGCGATCGGCATGAGCGATGACCAAGGCAATGGCATCGTGCTGGCGCGGGGTGGCATAGACCAATAGTGAGTTGGTCGTTTCCAGCACCGATATCTGCGGCTGGTCGGCGGTAATATCCTTTTGCGAACCGCCCGAGGCACTCGGCAGTGACAGCGGCGCAGCGCCTTCGGCCGCCGGTGGCTGCTGCGGCGAACGAGAATTCGTCTGACGCGATGAACGGGAGCTTGTGCTGCGCGAGCCGGTTGAAGCTGTCTGCGGAGCAATGATCTCCAGGTCGGTCAGCGTCTCGATGATCTCGGCCGTATCGACATATTGAATCTCATACTGGCGAATCGTCCGCTGGTCCTTCTGGACGACATCGACATGAGCGATGACCAGTTCGATATGCTTGTGCTGTTCGGCGGTTGCGTTGACCAGCAGCGAATTGGTCGCCGGCCGAACCGAAATATACGGCTGCTCACTGCCGTCGGCGCCAGTGGAGGGGGCCGGTTGGGGCATCGGTTTTTTCGCCGGCTTCCGTGTTCGGCTTGAAGTCGGTGTTGTTTGCTGCGTTTGAACAGACACCGAAGCCAGAGCCAGTTCGTTGAGTACATCAATCACTTCGCCGGCTTCGACATTTTCAATGATATATTCTCGCACGGATTTCAGATCGTACTGCGGCACATCCAGCACATCGACCAGTTCATTAATCAGTTCGATCTGGTCGGCTTTTCCGGACATAAAAATGCGGTTGGTGCGGTCATCGGGATCGATAAAGACCGCCTCTGCCTGCGGCGTCTGCGCCGCGGCGGGCGTTGAGGTCGTTATCGGCACCTGCTTGGTCACCGTTCGGCCCGTCTTGGGGTCGCGCGTTCTCACGCTCCGTGTCTTCTGGGCCGTCGCAGGAGTGCTGATTTGCAGCGAAACACCCTGCAACTGACCGGCCAGTTCCTGCAATTTTGGGACAATCTCGGACGGCTTCATATATTTCAGCGTGCGAAACTGGTATTCTTTTTCTTCGCCGGGAACATCAACCATATCCAGCACCCGACGGATTTGATCCATCCGGTAGGCAAAATCGGTAACGATCAGTGTTTTGGTTCCCGCGATCGGGGTAAAGGCCGTTCCCAGATTCATCCCCTGAAGCATATTCTGGGCGGAGGCCGCATCGATATGTTCAAGCTCAAACATGCTGCTGACAACAATATCGCCGGGCTGGATCGGGTCATCAACACCCCGCAAAACCGGTTCGGCCTTGGCGATATCGGCCTGCGGCAAAATCGTTACCAACTGATCCCGACGGGTCATAATAAAGCCCTTAAACCGCAGCACTGATTCGAGCAGGGCATAAGTATCCCTGACCTTGATCTTGCCGCCGTGGAGTTTCAATTGAACCTTTTGATTTTTTAACTTAGCAGGGTCATACATATAATTCAGACCCAGCTGCTTGCCCACTAAATCGATCAGGGCCTCCAACTCCACTTCCTGAGGCAGGTCGATGACGGTCTCCAACTCCTCTTCGGCAAGCTGGGGGTCAATCTGCGGTTCGGTCCGCACCGAATCAGTCGTCCGGACAGCAGCGACATCCGCCGGAACAGACATTGTTTCTTCAGCGGCTTTAGCTTCCAGTTGGGCCAGTTGTTGACGCAACAACGCAAGTTCGGCTTTCAGTACATCCGTTTCTTCCGCCGGTTCGACGGGCTGGACCTTATTGGCTTCTGCCAGTTTCTGTTTGGCCCGGAGTGCTTGTGCTTCTTCTTCCTTTTGGGCCGTCAATGCCCGCTCTTCATCGGCTTTGGCCTGTGCCAACAGAGCTTGCATCATCGCCAGCGGATCATCTTTTTCTTCCGGGGCCGTTTCCTGAATCGGCTCGTCTGCCACAGCTGTTTCGGATGTGTCCGCTGTTTGCTCAGGCATCACTTCTTCGGCTGTTTCAACAGCGACGGCTCGCTCCGGCGTTGGTTCAACGGGTGCTTTGACCTCTGTCGGGACGGTCTTCTGTTCGGCATCAGCCAGCACTTCCAGCAAACCCTTATTTAGAAAATCTTCTTTGTCGTTTTCCTGCGGCTTGGCGGCGACCGGCGCATTGGGCTCCGCCCGCGCTTCGGCGGGTTCATTTACATCCGCCGTCGGCGGACTGTCAAAAAGCTGTTGGGCAACCTCGGTAATCGCGGTTTCAGCGGATCCCTGCGGTGCGGTCGCCATCGGAACCAAGGGCGGTTCCTCGCTGACCTCTGGTTGAGCGAGCGTTGTCGCTTCCAAGACGGCATCGGTGCGTTCATTGGAGTCGGAGACAATCGACAGCGCATTGACTTCCGCCATCGCTTCGGGCTTTTCGGTCTCTTTCGGCTCAACCGGCATCGGAGGTTCTTCCTGAGCTGCTTGGGGGCGCTGCTCGAGAGATGGAGCCGGAACATCGCGGACCTTAGAAATTGGCGTCGGATGCTGTTTTTGCCAGTCGGCCATCGCCGTTTTAATCTGTGCCTGCACATCCTCGGCGGCAATAACAATCAATTCATCGCCGAGAACATCGATAATCGCCGGTCTGTCCGCTCCTCGGGGCGGCGCTTCGGTCATCGTGCCGGCTGAAATCGTTCCGAGTGTTGCGAAAAACTCATCCAGCGAAGGCGCCGGATTGTTTTTGGAAACAACCATCAGCACACGGATCTGCACCGGAGGCATCTGGTCGAGAACATTGATGATCTCCGTCGCGGCGACCAGATCGGCGCCGACACTGCTGGTTACAATCAATACATCAGGGGTGAGCATATTGTAGCTTTGGCCAATGTTCAACTGCGAGAACAGATCCCGGGCCTGCGCGCTGGTGATATGCTCAAGCGAATACACACGGCTGCGCAGAATTCCGCCGCCATCGGTTGATTCACCGCCAAAGGCAAGCGGCCCCATCCATAACAATACACAAAGCCCCAACGGCACAAGCCATTGTTTTCTGGTTGTCTTCAAATTGACTGACTGCATATCCAACTCCATCGAGTTTTTCTTTCTATTTTTTTGCTACGAATCACAAACTATCACGGTTTAGTTACCGGCGGCAGGAGCGGGTTTGTCCGTATCCTGCGGCTTTTTTTCTGTACTTTCTTTTGGCTGAGCGGCCTCTGTTTTTTCGGCGACCTTTTCAGACGGCTCTTCATCGACAGCCGCTGTGTCCAATCGTTTCTTTTCGGCATTGAGTTCGGTAAGCAGCCGCATCCACATTTCGTTTTCTTCTTTTCGTCCTTTTCCCGAAACCGCGTCATCCCGGCGATTCATAATCGCCTCGATACCGGACATCGTTTTGTTTAATGACTTCTTTTGCTCCTGCGGAGACGGCGGCGGCGGGATCGAGCGAACCCGCTGAGACCGTGCGGCGGAGTCCGGACGCGGGCGAGCGATTCGAACTTTACCAGAGTCCGTCGTTTCCGAGGTAACGGCCTTGTGAGCCGACGCCGCATCTGCATCGGGCAACCGGCCCGTAATGCTGCTGGAACCGGTTGTTGAAACTGGCCGGTCGTCTTTTAGCAGTGATTTCATCTGCGGCTTGGCCGGAACAAATATCTCCTGCGGTTTAGTACCCCCCTGCGTAAAAACCACACTGCCGTCGCGAATCTCATCGATCTCCAGATATCCCGCTTTTTCGCCCTGTCGAAACCATTCCTGTTTGTTCGCCGTCGTCTTCAACAGGGCCAGCGATTTTTCCGGGGCTGTTTCATAGACAACGGTTGCCAGCAGGTCAAACTTGGTGCTGGTCTGGACTTTCGGCTGCGGAATAACCGGTCGTCTCGGTTTGGCCCTTGCTGTTTGGGCAGGCGGCTTACCGGTGGCCACCGGCTTCGGAGGCGGAGGCGGGTCGAACCGAAGCGCTACCGCTCTCGCCAAAGCAACTAAAGGAGAGGATTTGTCCTCTTGTGTCCCCTCCTGGCCGGATTTCCCCCTAAGCTGGTCGACAACTCCCTGTTTCGCGAGAAAGTCCTTGATCTGCGAATCCCCCTTGAGTCCCAGAACAACGATGGCAATAACGCCAACCGCTGCCAAAATGACCGCAACTAAACTGGTTACTCTAAGGGTTTTAAGCATTTTGACTCCAAAAACGCACTATTTCCTCAGCATCAAGCTGAAAACCTTACTTTGTTGCCAGCCCAAACACAATGCTACTTGTCTTTAGACACTTTGGAGTCCCTGTAGGTTCCAGAAGAAAACGGATATATTTTAAGCGCCAAAACACCGTGTTTTGCAAAACAACAGTATTTTTTCGGCTAAAATCACTTCAATCTGAACCAACCACTGCACCGAATTGACAATTTATGCCCATCTTTTAAGACAATCGTCAACTCATCCGTGATATAACGCCTTGCACTGGGACTTTTAGCCGGCGGAGTAATTTTAATCGTCAGCTTGATATGGTCGCCATCGGGCTCCTGTTTTTCGATCTCCATATACCCATTTCTGGATGTTACCGACTCGATTTGGGCCGGTTTTCCATAGTTGCTCCGAATCAGGTTTTCCCGGATAATCGCTTTTCCCGGCTCGACATTCTGGAGGATATAGCGGGGATTTGTCAATTCATACATCGGCTTGACAGTATATCGGACCATCAGTGTTCCGGCCTGGGGATGCGTCGTCTTGATCTGGATGACACCCGTGTTGGATTGGCCCAGTTTTTCGGTATCGACCTGGGGTTTCAGCACAAACTCGGTCGCCTTAGCCGCCGGATCAAACGGTATTTTTATGGCGTTTTTGGCCACAAAAATCGATTTTATCGAAAACTCCTGCCCATCGGTACTCTTGACAACGATCTCCGGCATTCCGGCATTTTCGATATCCAGTTTCAGATCCACTTTTTCCGGCTCAACAGACACCTTGAC
>NBLM01000079.1 GCA_002084585.1 Planctomycetales bacterium 4572_13
CGGGCCATCTCCCAGTATGAACATCTTCGCATTCAAATATCTGTCGTGGACGATTTTAAACGCCCTTATCGCGCAGGGTATGTTGTACACCTCTCGGAGCGTTCTTGTTGTAATAACTATCGGTTTGATGCTGTTTCTATATTTAAATTTTCTTTTATGAGCTCGGTATATATTAGGTATAACTTCGGGCATCAACCCATAAATATCGCTAAAAGATTTTTTTAAAAAGGTGCTTGGAACCGTTATTCTGTCAGCCAGTCCAAGGAAATATTTGGGATATTTATATTTACTAAAATACAGTCCAGCCTGTCCGCCGTGATAGGTTACAATTAACTTTTTCCTGAATATTTTTGCGGCGATTGCCCCTGTTATTATGGGCCAAAAACCTCCGACCCATGAACACCCGTGAACATGAATAATACTATAGCGTTTGATGATGAAGATTAGAGGAAGCAATAGGAGGGGTCTTAAAAGGTAGTTCTTTTTACAGCTAAAAATCTTCACATTGAAGCCGTCTTCAAGTAGATGCTTCTTTAGAATATCTATCTGTGTAGATATTCCACCAGAAGAATGCTTGTAATTTCCAATTATAAGGATGCTTGGCATTTAACCATTTCTCTTTTTTGCTATCACAAAGCGTCGTTTTCCTGAAGATGTTGCTGGTATCTCATCAACAATATTTTCCCAGATATCTATATGCATCCCTGCCGACTCAGTTATTTTAAACTTTATCTCTTTTAGCAATTGGCAGTTGAAATCCTCTGTTACAACAAGATTTAATTGCAACTTGTCAAAGTCAGTTTCGATGACCTGAAACTGTTTTACTTCACTATAAAATTCAAATAAGGCCGTAAAAAAATGAACGATAAGATAGTTGCCGTTCGATAAATAAATTATGTCCGTGTCCCTTCCTTTGGGTTGTTTCATTAACGATAGCCCTCTTCCACATTCACAAGTACCGGCTTTAAGCTGTCCAAGATCGCCTATATCATACCTTATAAAAGGCATTGAGTAATTTGTTAAATCGGTAAGCAGAATTCTTCCCATCCATCCCTTTTGAACCGGGTTGTTATCCCGATCTACGATTTCAATAATCAGGTTCGTGTCGTTGATGTGATAGTTTCCGTATTCACATTGGCCGGATACCATGATTCCTTCGCCGCCGTAATTATCAAAAACTTTCGTATTAAAAACAGTTTCTATTGTTTTACGGTAGTGAGGGTAAAGCATGTCGCCGGTAGTAATAACGGTTTTGACAAAATCATAGTTAACATTATTTTTTTGAGATAATCAGCTATTAAGTACAATGCACCCGCGTATCCTCTGATGACTGCGGGCCTGAATTTCTCAATTTTAAGTTTGTATTTTTCTAAGACATCTTGGTTGAATTTTGCAATGCTTATGTAAAGACATCGGGAGAGAACATCTTGCAATTTATCTTTTATAGAGTTTCTTTCCCACATGCTAATTCTACACCACTTTTGACCAAACTCATAACCAGCCCAATCCCAAAGCAGAAACATAAAGGCCATTCGCCAGCTATAAGCTTCATTGTCGGTGTAATATTTGACAGGTTCGCCGGTTGATCCACTGCTGAACTGTTCTTTCAGCTTTCCTCCCTTGGGAGGTTTACATATAAGACTACTAAGCTTTGTTCTTAGAATGCTTTTATTTAGTATCGCAATCCGGCTCAAATCGTTAGCGTTTTTTATATCCAAAGGTTTAAGGCCACATTTGTCAAACAAATTTCTCCAGTAGGATACTTTCTCGTAAGAGTGATTAAGTAGAGAAGAAAGCTTCTGGTCTTGAATGGAGACGATTTCACTGTGGCTTAGCTGTTGTTGTTGTTTTAGCATTGCCAAATGACCGGTAATAGTTGTTCCGTGCATAAAATCAGCTAACGGATACATAATTCTTTTTTCAAATTTCCCGATGATTGACATAGCGATTATTTTGGTGATTTCAGATTAAGACGAGAAGCTTTCAACACGATTTACAATATATTGGGTAACATCGATTTTGTCATTTAGTAGTTTTTGTTTTATCTGCTGGTATTTCTCACGGGCGTTTTGTTCAATTAAGAAATCAAGGCCGTATTGCAGGGCAAGGTCCGTGTCGGTGGTTTGTTTTACAAGGCCATACTCTTCAAGCATATTGATATAGCCGAGTTTTAAGGTATTGATATAGACCGCTGGGACACCGAGCACAGCCGACTCCGAGATCATCGTCGCCCCCTCGCCGACACAAAGCGATGCGAAGGCCATGACATGATGAATCTGATGAACCGGGATGGACAATTGATATGGCTTTAGAGAATTCGGGCAGTCTCCCTCGACAGAAAGATACGGTCGTGCGTGCCTTGAAAGCTCTTTGAGAAAATCGGCCATTTTTGCCGCATCGAACCCGGACTGGCCGACATCGTGATGGGCCTGCCAACTGACCATACGGACAATACAATATTTCTCATCCGGATCGATACCAATTGACCTGACAATCTCCTTATCCGGCGTAAAATACTCCGGCCGCAAATAGGCCAGTTCATGAAACCCCTTGTAGAGCCGTTGTTTTTTGACAGGGGCTTTCAGATAGCAGTCCGGGCTGTGA
This sequence comes from Planctomycetales bacterium 4572_13, assembly GCA_002084585.1. GTDB lineage: Bacteria > Planctomycetota > Phycisphaerae > Sedimentisphaerales > Anaerohalosphaeraceae > 4572-13. Next base: position 2,605 of record NBLM01000079.1, read on the forward strand.
ATCTCCGTTGCAAACGGCCAGGTTATTTTATGGCCTTTGGTCTGGTGTTCGGTGTCGTCAAAAATGATCGATGGTTTACCGATAAGCTTTCCAATATGAGAAATGAAGTAGCCGCTGATGCCCGTTAAAACATCGGGTTTAAATGTGCGGCAAAACTGATAAAGTTTAAAATCCCGCGTGATAAGTTCCTTCGCAAGAGCGAAGCTGCCTTTTCCGGATTTGCTTAAGAGCTTATAGTCAAGATTGTAATTATTCAACAGAGAAATGGTTACATCTTTTTCGCGGGCGGTTATTGCGACTTCATGTCCCCTTGACTGCCAGATTGAGAGTGCATTACGAAAAAAATGAACATGGGCTGGATGGATTATATCGATAAGTATTTTCATTTTATTTATCAAGTATGGTACTGCCGACATGTTTTATCAGTAACCGTCTATTAACTCCGATTATATGCCCAATGATTCCAAGCGAAAAAAGATTAAATGAAAGCATCAACAGCACCACGCCAAGCAGCAATGATTGTATATGGCCGGAGGTGCCATCTGTGAGATAAAAGTAAAGAAACCGCAAACACGGAATAAGGCCAAGCATTCCGGTAATAATCGAGGCATACATAAATGTCATAAAAGGCCTGTATATTATATACGAACGCAGAATAACGCACACCGAACGCCAAATATATCCTCGCATAGATTTGAAAAGCCGCGATTCCCTTGTTTTGCCATTGACATCGATCGGAACAGAGGTTATCTGCATATCCATAGCACCGGCCTGAATGATTGTTTCCAGCGTATAAGTATAGCGATTGAAAACCTGAAGCTGGCTGGCAGCTTTAGCAGAATAGCTGCGAAAGCCGCTTGTTGTATCAGGAACATCAGTACCGGAAAAACGCCGAACAACACCACTGCCAATTTTTTGCAGCTTCTTTTTAATGAATGAAAAATGTTCGATTTGCTCAATGGGTCTTGCGCCGACGACAATATCAGCCCGATTGTCGAGTATCGGCTGGATCAGGTCTTTGATATAGCTGGCCTTGTACTGATTGTCGCCATCGGTATTGACGATAATATCTGCTCCGTGTCTCAAACAATGATGGATACCTCGGGTGAATGCTTTTGCCAGACCGTGATTGGAACCGAGTTTGAGAATGTGATGGACACCCAGGGTTTTTGCTACTTCAACGGTTTTGTCCATGCTGCCGTCGTCAATGATCAAGTATTCAATTGTATCAATGCCGTCCAGCTCTCTCGGAAGATCGTTTATCACCCCCGGTAGGGTGTGCTCTTCGTTATAGCAAGGTATCTGAATGATTAGTTTCATCTGGTATCCAAAATTATTTTTCTCACTCTACTTTTCAAATATTGCTAAAGCAGTATCATCGATAGAGAAGTTAAGAGTGCTTCGAACAATTATTTTAAGCTAATTCGAACTCCGAAACAACGGTTTTTGACAAAAAGGGGAAAAATTGTGTTGTTCCCTATACGCCAAATCCGGGTTTGGGTAATCCAAACAAATAGAAACTCGTAATTGTATAATAGCTTTTAACCCAGCGCAGGCATCTTGTCTGCGCTGGGCGGCGCTGCCGGCTTGAAAAAGGGTGTCGCCAAAACAAACGGCTGACCATTGAGTGTTCTTTGGCAACTCTAGAAAATCCGGTTTATCCCGTCAAAAAATGATTTCCTCTGTGTTCTCTGTGGCAAAAAAAGCTCAAATCCAAAAAAAGTAAAGTTTTTTTGTCCTCATCTGGCACACAATGGCATCAAATGTCGCCGATTGGCACATAAGTCCTTTGTTAATATACAGATACGAAAATTTTACGCGTGCATTGTTTCGGCTTTTCGGCTATAGTACCATCAAAGATAGTAACTGCAAGGTGGGCCGTGCCCACGCAGATAAATGCTCTTTGATATTTTTAAATCAGTGTCTTTTGCTTGTTCCGCCAAAGCGTCACGCGACGGCGGAGGGTAATAAAAACCCGTGTGAATCCGTGAGTTGAGCGAAGCGAAATCCCGATGTGCATCGGGATGGACAAGTGCCGTTTTACCAAACGAACCCATTTGGGGTTTCTTTTAAGTACTTTTTAAATTCGTAATACAATCTTGTATTTTGTTGTTTTTATGCGTTGTTTTTTATAGAAACGCCGTAATTCATTATTTAATAAAAGGTTATATTGAGAAAAGCAGGCAGGCAACTTTTGCGTCTCTTGCGACCTTTGCGTTAGTTCTTTTTTTTAATCTGTGAAAATCCGCGAAATCTGCGGTTTCACTCTTTTGGCTGCTCACTTGACCGCCTTGAGATCATTAGTGTTAATTCGTCGTTCTGATTTTTTGAAAATCTGTGTCTAAAATAAAAGGAAGCAACGATGTTATCCGAAAAACAATTACTCGCCAACCAGCAAAACGCCCTGTGTTCCACCGGCCCCCGCACCATCGCCGGCAAAGCGATTTCATCGCAGAACGCGATCCGTCACGGCCTCCGTGCCGAAAACACCATCATCCCCGGCGAGGACCCGGAAGAATTCGACCAGTTCCGCCAGCTATTGCTCGACGATCTGCTCCCGGCAGGAGCGATGGAGGTCTTTCTCGTCGATCGCATCGTCGCCAGTCTCTGGAAACTCCACCGGGCCGGCCGCATTGAAAGCGAACTCTTTAATGAGATGGACAGTGCGCCCCAGGACTCCGGCAGCGGCAAACAAAACAGCGGGATTCCCTTTAATGTCGCTTTCACAAAAACATACGCATGTCCCGTTCATGGACAAAGTTTAGACCAGCAAGCCCCGCCCACCGACTGCCAGTCGTGTCCGCTGACCCCACAGACCGAAACCTCCGAACCCAAAACCGATGTGTTGCCTGTAACCGAAAGCAATTTGGACACCCCCGTTCAGGACCCCGAACTGGACGATTTTTCCAGTGGGGATAAGGACCCAGAACCAGAGACCCCCAAAATCCCGGCCTTGGGCCGGATTTTTAAATATGATATGGCCGGTGGCAATATCATGGCCCGGTTTCGTCTGTACGAAGGTCAGATCGAGCGCAGCTTATACAAGGCCATGACCGAGCTTCAAAAACTCCAGATCCTGCGATCCAATCAGTGGATGCCCGCCCCGGACCCGTCCCGCGATCAGATCCAGGCCCCTGAATCGGTGAAATCTGACCACTGAGTGCCGTTTGACCAAACGAACCCATTTTGGATTGAGCGTAAACCCGCAGTTTTGAGCCAAAAACCAAAAATTACGAAACGAACCCATTTTAGGTTCCATTAAACGCTCTTTGACATCTTGTTTGAACGGATTTGATTTAAAGCCATCCCGATCGGCAAGGGCAACTTCTTTTGTAAATCTCGTTAATCGTGTCCGGTCTAAAAATAATCTGTGAAAATCGGCCAAATCTGACCTCTGAGTGCTGTTTGACCAAACGAACCCATTTTACTAAGGTTTTTTTCGGTGTCCTTGCGGTTAAAAAAAAAGTGTATAAATCGGCGGTTTTATTTTTTTACCGGCAGCAACCGGTTCATCGGTTGTATCTGCATGTATCAGTACTGATACATGCATTATTACTTTAGAACGGCCCGCGGCTCTGAAAATTAACACCGATTAGGACGGGTTTGTGTCCCGCGGACAACCTCGGATTCTGTAAAGAGTTATCCTTAAATAGGCCGAAAAGACAGTTGCTAAATAATGGCTTTTTGATAAACTCACCGACCCTCGTTGGCGTATTGAATATGAAAGTTTGTGAAAATAGTTTAAGGAAAAAAACAGAATGAAAAAGCATGAAATCACCCGTCTTGTTATTATTGTTTCTTTGGTAATTTTTGTCATAGCTGGCTGCCAGTCCGGTCAGCCCCGGACAGTCGGTCAGGCAATCGATCCTGTCGCGGCATCACAGCCGCCCCAGCAAAAAGAAGATCAAGAACCCGCTGAACCCACAGAGGCCGCCGCCGCGGGTCCATCGGCTAAGGTTGTTATGACCAAAGCGGCTCATGATTTTGGAAAAATCGGCCCCAGTTCCACCCATAAGGCGGACTATGAATTCAAAAATGAGGGCGAGGCGGCCTTATTGGTCAATCGCATCCAGAGTACCTGCGGCTGTTCCAAGCCGACGCTGATCAAAGACGGCAAACGATTTTCGATGCCGCTGAAGGACCCCGTTTCATTTGAACCGGGCGAATCGGGACAGGTTGAGGTAACCTTCAAGTCGCCTGCCAGAAAGGGCAAGGTCGAAAAAGGGCTTTACCTTCTCACGAATGACCCGGCTTCGCCGCGGACCCGGTTTACCGTCAAGGCCTT